>ONGY01000001.1:23854-126647 GCA_900317475.1 uncultured Lachnospiraceae bacterium
TCCATCAGCGGCGGTGCATTCCGGAGCCAGAGCAATCTGCTCGGAAGACGCCGTGAGATTGGAGAACTGAAGGTCCAGATCGAGAAGGCCAGGCAGGACGCGGCGGCGGCGGAGCGGACGATCGAGGATTTAAAAAAGCACCGCAATGAGCTCCGCGAGGCGGATGTAAAGGTCGGCGAAGAGGTCCAGAAAAAGCTCATTGAGCAGAATACTGCCCGTCTCTCGGTCACGCAGGAAAGAGAAAAGGCCGAGCAGAGCGCGGGAGATTACGAAGAACTGAAGGCCGAAAATGAGGACATCGGCCGGCAGAAAGAAGAACTCGGGAACGAGAGAAAAGAAGCAAACGATAAATTAACCGAGTCGGTCGAAGCGGAGAAGAGTGAGCAGGAGAAGGCAGACCGGCTCTCTCAGGAAGCGGAAACTCTGCGGAAAGAAGAGAATGAATCGACCGCCGCGGTAAACGATGCGGATGCCGAAACTGGAAAAGTGCGTCAGAGTTTTGACTTTGAGCAGCAGAATCTCGACCGTATTCAGGGTGATTATGACCGCTACCAGGCGGATCTGAAGGAAATTCTTGAAAATATTGAGAGCGCGGACAAGGAGATCGCGGAGCGGCAGGACGATATTGAAAAAATCCGCGGAACCATCGAGGCGTCCGAGAATGTTCAGGGCAAGTCGAAAGCAGAGATGGAGGAAGCCTCGAACCGGAGAAGCGAACTTTCGGATAAACGCAAGGAGCTTTTCTCCCGCCGTGAACAGCTGAATGAACAGATCAACTCGCTCGACAAGGAGTCCTATCGTCTCGGCCAGCAGAAGGAAAAGCTGCAGGATTCGATGGATGCGCAGGTGAGCTATCTGTGGGATGAATACGAAGTCACGCCGTCCGACGCTGCCGCCATGCGGGATGATACGCTGTCGGATCTTCCGGCCATGAAGAAGCAGATCGCTGAGCTGAAGAATCAGATCCGCGCACTCGGTCCTGTGAATGTCAATGCGATCGAGGACTACAAGAATCTGATGGAGCGGTATACCTTCCTCAAGGGGCAGCATGACGATCTTGTCGCAGCGGCGGAGAATCTGAAGAAGATTATCGCGGACCTCGATGAGAGCATGCGGAAACAGTTCCGCGAACAGTTTGCAAAGATCCGCACTGAATTCGACAAGGTCTTTCAGGAGATGTTCGGCGGCGGACACGGTACGCTGGAGCTGGTTGAGGATGAAGATATTCTGGAGGCGGGAATTCGCGTCATTGCACAGCCTCCGGGAAAGAAACTCACGAATATGATGCAGATGTCGGGCGGCGAGAAGGCGCTGACAGCCATTTCGCTTCTTTTTGCGATCCAGAACCTCAAACCTTCCCCCTTCTGTATTCTGGATGAAATTGAGGCCGCGCTGGATGAGAGCAACGTAGGGCGCTTTGCGGATTATCTGCACAAACTTACGGAGCACACCCAGTTCATCGTCATCACACACCGCCGCGGCACAATGGAAAGGGCGGACCGTCTGTACGGAATCACGATGCAGGAGAAGGGCGTTTCCACACTGGTGAGCGTGAGCCTGATTGACAAGGACCTGTCGAACTAGACGAAACGTATTGCACATGACTGTCCATGCATCATTGCCTGCTTTACGATAAAACTGGAGGAAAAATTCAATGCCGTTTTTCTGGAAACGAAAGAAAAAGGACACCGAAGAGGAAAGCAGTCCATCCGCAGAATCATCTGCTGAAAAGCAGCTGTCCGAAGAATCGGTTTCCGATGAGGCTTCTGAGGAACCGTCGTCTTCCGCAGAGACATCTCCGGATGGTGCGGCGCATGAGCCGGAGTCGGAACAGAAATCAGAACCGGAGTCTTTCTCTTCTGAAGAAAAGCCTTTTGAAGAGGAGTCTCAGACAGAATCGCTTCCGGAAGAAACGTCTTCCGGCGATCGGTCTTCCGCAGAGACATCGCACGAAGATACATCTTCTGAGAATGGAGCCTTGGAAGACTCGATTCCGGAAAATTCTTCTTCCGGGGAGACGGACGCCGGTGAGAATGCAGCGGAAGCTTCCCATGCCGATGAACCGGATGCGTCGGGTGAAGAACAGCAGCAGAAAAAGAAAAAAGGATTTTTTGCCCGCCTTTTCAGCGGCCTTTCCAAGTCACGCAAGAACATCAACAGCGACCTCGAACGGGCGTTTACAACGTACGACCGGATTGACGAGGACTTCTACGAGGACCTTGAAGAGACGCTCATCTGTGATGACATCGGAATTTCCGCAACGGATAAAATCATAGAGCAGCTCCGGACACAGGTGAAGGAGCGCAGGATCAAGGACCCGGGACTCTGCAAGGGCCTTCTCATCCACAATATCCGCGAGCAGATGCATGTTGATGAGCACGCATATGATTTCGAGAAGGGTCCCTCGGTGGTTCTGATCATCGGCGTCAACGGCGTTGGAAAGACCACCTCTGTCGGAAAGCTCGCCGGCATTTATAAGGATCAGGGGAAGAAGGTTCTGATTGCGGCGGCGGATACGTTCCGCGCAGCGGCCGGGGAGCAGCTCGCAGAATGGGCAAGACGCGCAGATGTCGACATGATCAGCGCTCCCGAAGGTTCAGACCCGGCAAGTGTTGTTTTTGATGCGGTTCATGCGGCGAAATCCCGCGGGACCGATATTCTTCTCTGCGATACGGCAGGACGTCTGCACAACAAGAAAAATCTGATGCAGGAGCTCGGCAAGATCGACCGTGTCATCTCCCGCGAATGGCCGGAGGCGATGCGGGAGAACCTGATAGTCCTTGACGGCACCACCGGTCAGAACGCAATGGCGCAGGCAAGAGAATTCAACGAGGTGACAAACCTATCCGGCATCATTCTCACGAAAATGGACGGAACGAGCAAGGGCGGCATTGCGATTGCCGTTCAGTCTGAGCTCGGAATCCCTGTGAAATTCATCGGTGTCGGCGAGCAGATGGACGACCTGCAGAAATTTGATCCGGATGCCTTCACGGATGCCCTGTTCGGAATTGAGGAAGGCCAGGAAGAAAAGAACCCGGCGGAAAATCCGTAAGAGATACCGAAAATTGCGTTTAGAATAAGACAATACCCCGTATGAGCATTTCGGAGTATCAGACAGTATAAATTCAAACACCGCGGTGAAGCATTCCGGAGTATTAAACCAAACAGGCACAAATATCCCGGAAAAAATTTTCCGGAAAAAATTTTCCGGAAAAGTTTTCCGGAAAAGTTTTCCGGGTGAGGCGCAGACCCCGAAATGAATGTATTATTCAATTATCTGCCGGCCAGCCGACTGTGAAAGGAGACCCGATGAGCACAGGCACAAAACCACTGACACTGGAAGCATTTGAAGAAGCAAGCGAGCTTGTAAAAAAGGTCACACTGAATACAGACCTTATTTATTCCGACTACTGGAGCGCGCAGAATGACGCAAAAGTGTATCTCAAGCCGGAAAACCTGCAGCGGACCGGCGCGTACAAGATTCGCGGGGCCTATTACAAGATCTCGACGATGAGCGAGGCAGACCGGAAGAAGGGCATCATCACCGCTTCAGCCGGAAACCACGCCCAGGGTGTTGCTTTTGCGGCAAAAGAGTATGGCGTGAAGGCCGTCATCGTTATGCCTACAACGACACCGCTCATCAAAGTGAACCGCACCAAGGCACTCGGGGCAGAGGTTGTTCTTCACGGAGACGTCTACGACGAGGCCTGCGAATATGCTTATAAGCTTGCAGATGAGCATGGCTATATCTTTATCCATCCCTTTGACGATCTCACGGTTGCAACCGGGCAGGGAACAATCGCGATGGAAATCATCAAACAGCTTCCGCTCGTGGATATCATTCTTGTCCCGGTGGGAGGCGGCGGACTCGCAACCGGTGTAAGTGCTCTCGTGAAGCTCCTCAAGCCTGCCTGCAAGGTCATCGGTGTCGAACCGGAAGGCGCTGCCTGCCTCACGGCATCGCTGAAAAATGACAAGGTTACGACCCTCCCGACTGTCAATACGATTGCGGACGGCACAGCCGTCAAAACTCCCGGCACGAAGATTTTCCCGTATCTTAAAAAGAATCTGGACGGGGTCGTGACGGTGCCGGATGAAGAGATCGTCACATGCTTCCTTGACATGGTCGAAAATCATAAGATGGTCGTTGAGAATTCAGGACTGCTTTCGGTGGCGGCACTCCGTCACATCGACTGCAGGGGAAAGAAGGTCGCCTGCGTTCTTTCGGGCGGCAACATGGATGTCATCACGATGTCGTCCGTTGTGCAGCAGGGGCTGATTCTCCGGAATCGGATTTTCACGGCTTCTGTCCTTCTCCCGGACCGTCCGGGTGAGCTTTCGAGAGTCGCCGGCGTCATCGCAAGTGCAAACGGCAATGTCATCAAACTTGAGCACAACCAGTTTGCATCGATCAACCGCACGCATGCCGTGGAGCTCAAGATCACCATGGAGACCTTCGGCACGGACCATATGTATCAGATCACGAAGACGCTCGAAGAGAATGGGTATGAAGTCAAGATCATTCCGGCATTAATCTGAAATATGCGGAAGAATGGGGCAGCGGAACCGGAAAGCAATGAAGAACGATCCGACCGATAAAAACAAAAAGAATAATCCGAATCATATCCGCACAGTTTATCTGGCAAATATTATCGTTCTGTGCTCGATTATCCTCGTCTGTCTGGGCGGGCTCGGATATCTTATTTTCCGCCTCCACGAGTCGAGAAAGGAGCTTTCGCTCATTCATGATGAAATGACCGCGACTTCCGAGCATTCCCAGTCGCTCTATACGGCGGATGAGCTCGAGGAACGTGTGTCGGCTGCCACAAGCGAAGCAGTGGACCGGGGAGAAGCGGAGGGAAAGCGCGAGGCTCTTCAGCAGATTCAGTCCTCTCTCGAGAACGGAGAATCCGTCGAAATGATGCTTCGGGACATGTTCCCGGACAATTATGTGGTCGAAAGCAACAGCCGATATTACTTCTATCCGATTCTGAAAAATGTCAAAACAAATCTCTATCCGGCATCGGATTTTAAGCTCGGAGATGACGGGCGGATGGCCTACGTCGGGTCGGACGGAGACGTGAAGTATGATTTCGGCATCGATGTTTCATCGGAGACCGGCACCATTAACTGGAGATCGGCGGCGGAGGACGGGGTACAGTTCGCCGTCATCCGGATCGGATACAGTGACGAGAACGGGACCCCGGTCGTGGATGAAAAATTTGAGGAGAATGTAAACGGTGCCTACGAAAACGGCATCGAGGTCGGCGTTTATTTCCGCCTGTCAGCCATCACCGATGATGAGGCGGCGGAGGATGCACAGTTCGTTCTCGATACAATCGAACCGCTGAAGGATAAGATTTCGGCGCCGGTTGCGCTGGTTCTTGCACAGCCAAAATCCGGTTCCCGCGCCTATGGTCAGAGCAAAAATGCCTGGACCTCGCACGCTGCAAACTTTATTGCGGTTTTGAACGGCAGTGGGACAGACGTGTGCGTCGCTGGCAACGGCGCAGCTTTCGCGATGATGATTGATCTCACGGGTTTTGAGGATAACGAGAAGTGGATTTTCGAGAAGAGCGGGGAGCTTTATTTTCCTTACCGTTTCACTTACTGGCAGTATAACACGGGAGAGATAAACGGAATCGAGGGTAAGGTGAACTACGATCTTCATATATATAAAGAATAAAAAGGGCGGAAGCAGAAACGCAAATCAGACCGGACGGAGTAAGAGCGCGGAATCAAAAAGCCGCCTTCCGCAGGAGCGGGGCAGGAAGAACAGGGGTAAAGAAAAAATACTTGACACAGTGAAGAGCGTTCGTTATTATGGGTTAGTCCGCGCGGAATGTCCGGACTGGCCCGTTTTTTGTTCCGGAGCTGTGACAGAGAATTTCAGGAACCGGTGCAAGGCAATGGAAGACACAGAGAAACTGGTTGAAAACGGCCTGCTGTATGATTTTTACGGATCGCTCCTCACGAAGCATCAGCAGAAAATCTACGAAGAGGCAGTCTATGAAGATCTCTCACTTGGAGAGATTGCAGATCTTGAGGGCATAAGCCGGCAGGCAGTGCATGATCTTCTGAAGAGAACGACCGCGATTCTTGAAAAATACGAGAAGAACCTCGGACTCGTGGAGCGCTTCGGACGCATCCGGAAAGAGACGGAGGCGCTCCGGCAGGGAGCAGGTGCAGAGGCTGACAGTTCCCGGCTCGCGGAGATGATGAAAACGATCGCCGACCGGATCGATGAGGAAATAAAGTAATGGCATTCGAAAGTCTTTCCGAAAAACTGAATACAATTTTCCGGAATCTCCGGGGCAAGGGAAAGCTTTCCGAAGCAGACGTAAAGACCGCGATGAAGGAAGTGCGCATGGCACTTCTTGAGGCCGATGTAAATTTCAGGGTTGTCAAGCAGTTTATCGCCTCCGTTCAGGAACGGGCGGTCGGTGAGGAAGTCATGAACGGCCTCAATCCCGGCCAGCAGGTCGTCAAGATTGTCGATGAAGAGCTCACAAAGCTGATGGGCTCCGACACGACGCAGATCACGCTTCAGACCGGCGGTGTCATCACTGTTATCATGATGTGCGGTCTTCAGGGTGCCGGCAAAACAACAACGGCAGCCAAGATTGCAGGGAAGCTCATGAAAAAGGGCAGAAAACCCCTGCTCGCGGCACTTGACGTCTACCGTCCGGCGGCAATCGATCAGCTGAAAATCAACGGCAGCAAAGTCGGCGCACCGGTTTTTTCGATGGGGACAGACTCGAGACCTCCGGAGATCGCGAAGGAAGCGCTTGAGACGGCAAAGAAGAATCACAACGATGTTGTGATCCTCGATACGGCAGGACGTCTGCAGATCGATGAATCGATGATGCAGGAGCTTGCGGACATAAAGGAAGCCGTGACAGTGCATCAGACCATTCTGGTTGTCGATGCCATGACCGGTCAGGAAGCTGTGAATGTCGCGCAGAGTTTTGACGAAAAGATCGGCATCGACGGTGTGATCCTGACAAAGCTGGATTCTGACACAAGAGGCGGCGCTGCGCTTTCGATCCGCGCCGTGACCGGCAAGCCGATTCTTTATGTCGGCATGGGCGAGAAGCTTTCCGATCTCGAACAGTTCTACCCGGACCGCATGGCCTCGAGGATTCTCGGCATGGGCGATGTGCTCACGCTGATCGACAAGGTTCAGGAGAGCGCGGACAGGGAGGATGAAGCGAAGTCGAAGGATATGGCCTCCCGGGCAAAGAAGGGAAAGTTCGACTTCAATGATTATCTGGAGAGCATGCGTCAGATGCGCAAGATGGGCGGTCTTTCCGGAATTCTGAAGCTGATGCCGAATATGGGCGTCTCCGCCGATCAGCTCGAATCCGCGGTCGATGAGAAAAAGCTCGCGCATCTTGAGGCGATGGTATATTCGATGACACCGGAGGAGCGTTCGAATCCGAAGATTCTGAGTCCGCAGCGCAAATACCGCATCGCGCGGGGCTCGGGCAATTCGGTTGCGGACGTCAACCGCTTCATCAAGCAGTTTGAGCAGATGCAGAAGATGATGAAGCAGATGGGCGGCGGAAAACACAGAAGAAATCCGTTCGGAATGGGCGGAATGGGCGGCTTCGGTTTTTCCGGAAAGGGAAAATTCCCTTATTAATCAGCACTTTATCAGGTATAGAACCTGAATAAAGAATATATTTCCACGATCGATGTGGATGAAAGCATTTCTGGAGGAAAAAAAGATGGTAAAGATCAGAATGGCAAGATATGGCGAGAAGAAGGTCCCGATGTACAGAATCGTTGTTGCGGATTCCAAGACTCCGCGCAACGGCAATTTCATCGAGCAGATCGGCACATACAATCCGAATGTTCAGCCTCATGACCTCAAGGTGGACACCGAGAAGGCAAAGAAGTGGCTTGCCGATGGTGCTCAGCCCACAACGGTTGTGGCAAAGCTTTTCAAGCAGGCAGGAATCTGAGCAACCGTACACGGCAGCCTGAATCAAAGGAGGCAGATTCGTGAAGGAATTAGTTGAAACCATTGCGAAGGCACTGGTTGATCATCCCGACGAGGTCGAAGTCACCGAGACGCAGGAAGGCCGCAGCATTCATATAAAGCTGAAGGTCGCTCCGGAGGACATGGGCAAGGTGATCGGCAAACAGGGCCGCATCGCAAAGGCTATCCGTGCTGTTGTCAAGGCTGCGTCGACCAAAGATAACACACACGTCGATGTCGACATCGATGACTGAGTATGGTAAGTCGTTTTCAGGTGGGAACCATTGTCGGGACGCATGGTCTTCAGGGAGAAGTAAAAGTTTTTCCCGTGACCGATGATCCGGAACGGTTCCGGAAATTGAAGAAAGTTTATCTTGTCGGCGGAAGAGAAGAAAAGACGGTCTCCATCGCCGGCGTGAAATTCTCCGGCAGATTTGTGCTTTTGAAGTTTTCGGAAATTGATTCGATCGAGGAGGCACAGAAGATTCGCGGAGAAGAGCTTGAAATCGACCGGGCAGATGCTGTACCGCTCGGCGAGGGCGAGTATTATATTCCGGATCTCATCGGGCTTACGGTTATGGATGAGAACGGAAAAACGGTGGGCACACTGAGCGATGTGGTCCGGACCGGTGCAAACGACTGCTACGAGATAACAAAGGAAGACGGAAAGAAATTCCTGATTCCGGCAATCACCGACTGTATCAAAGAAGTAAATCCGGAGCAGGGTTTCATGAGAATATTCATGATGCCGGGACTCGAGGATCTATAGAATGAATTTTCATATTCTTACCTTATTTCCCGACATGGTCATGAGCGGCTTAAACACCAGTATTCTCGCCCGCGCGATGGAAAAAGAGCTCATTCATGTCGAGGCGGTCAATATCCGGGATTATTCGCTCATACGGCACCAGAAAGTAGATGACTATACCTACGGGGGCGGAGCGGGAATGCTCATGCAGGCCCAGCCCGTTTACGACTGTATTGAAGCCGTGCAGCAGAGGCTGCCCGAGAGAGCAAGGGTCGTCTACATGTCACCGCAGGGTGAAGTTTTTACGCAGCAGAAGGCACAGGAATTCTCGAAGGAGAAGGATCTTATTCTTCTGTGCGGACATTACGAGGGAATTGATGAGCGCGTGCTCGAGGAATCGGTCACGGATGTGATCTCCATCGGGGATTACGTACTCACAGGCGGCGAACTGCCCGCCATGATTGTCGTAGATGCCGTCTCAAGGCTTGTGCCCGGCGTGCTCGGGAATGATGAAAGCGCGGGTACCGAGTCGTTTCAGAACGGGCTGCTCGAATATCCGCAGTATTCAAGGCCGGAGGAGTGGCACGGCCGAAAAGTGCCGGAAATCCTGCTTTCTGGCGATCACGCAAAGGTGGATGCATGGAGACTTGAACAGTCGCTGGAAAGAACGAAAGAGCGGCGGCCGGATCTCTACGAGAAATATATGAAAGAGCATCCGCCGGCAGTGAAGAAAAAACGCAGGAAGAAAACCACGGAGGAACCGCACCCTGCAGAAGAGGAAAACTTCTTGCAATAGGATTGCAATAGGAATCCCTTTGTGGTATTTTGATAAGGCTGTATTTGCATTTCAGGATGTTCCTCTGTCCGGCGGCCGCTGCAGGCTGCACACGGGGCGTGTACCGAAAGCGCCCGTGCAATAAGACGGGTCATGAACTTCCGGATAATTTAAGGAGAAATCATGAGCAACGTTATTCGTGAAATTGAAGAAGCAGAAATGAAGAAGGAAGTCCCTCAGTTCAGCGTGGGTGATACCGTCCGTGTTCACAACCGGATCAAGGAAGGCAACCGCGAGAGAGTCCAGATGTTCGAGGGAACCGTCCTCAAGGTTCAGGGCGGCGGTGCAAGAACTACCTTCACAGTCCGCAAAGTTTCGAGCGGTGTCGGCGTTGAGAAGACGTTTCCGCTTCATTCTCCCAATGTAGAAGCGGTTGACGTAATTCGTCACGGCAAAGTAAGAAGAGCAAAGCTGAATTACCTTCGCGGCCTCTCCGGCAAGAAGGCAAAGGTCAAGGAAGAGATTCGCTGAAGCTTCTGCAATCAAGGGAAGGGTCCGGAATTCCGGTCCATACCGGTTTAAGAAAGACGCTGTCCTCTGCCAATGTACAGAGGACAGTTTTTTATTTCATATTTTCCGGCAGGAGGGGGAAAGCAGACTTGCTTCAGTGGTATACTTTGATGGACACTGCCGGATGGAAATTCAGGGCACCGTCCCCAAGCTGTATCCGGAACCGCGGATCGGACCTGGCATTCCCTTGTTTATCCCCGCATCTGGGGACGGGAGAGACTTCATGATCGAAGAGAAGAAATATGAATATCAGGGCCTTACATTCTATCAGCGGAAGAGACGGGTTTCAAGGGGAATCATCCGCGAGATTCTGCTGTGGCTTCTGTACACGGCAGTTGCAGTCTTCCTCGCGTACTGCGTAGTGAGTTTTTTCGGTTTCCGTGTATCTGTCATCGGCCCTTCCATGGAACCGACGCTCGAAGAGGGTGACTCGGTCCTTGTAAACCGCATAAGCGGCCGCATCGGCGCGATCAGCCGCGGCGATGTCATTGCATTTTATCCGGGCGGGAATACGTCGGCGCATCCCTACATCAAGCGGGTCGTCGGCATTCCCGGCGATACGGTTTCCATCAGCTCCGGCGTCCTTTCCGTGAACGGCGTTCCAGAAAACCGGGGGTATGATCTGATCGAGGATCCGGGCGAGGCAGCGGAACAGATCACCCTCGGCGACAATGAATATTTTGTCCTCGGAGACAACCGGAACAATTCGGAGGATTCAAGGTCTGCCGGCATCGGCAATGTCACATCGGACATGATTATCGGAAAGGTATATTTTGCGATAACGGATGCAGGAACCGTTCACACCGTGAAATGAGAGGAAGAGGATGACAGAGTATCAGTGGTATCCCGGCCATATGACGAAGGCCAGACGGGAGATGGAGGAGAATCTGAAGCTCATTGATCTCGTGATTGAGCTTGCAGATGCAAGGCTTCCCGAGAGCAGCCGGAATCCGGACATCGGGCGTATGTGTCAGGGAAAATCCAGGGTCCTCATTCTGGGCAAGGCGGATCTTGCGGATCCGGTGCGGACAAATGCATATGTGAAGGCACAGGAAGAAAAGGGCATCACGGTCCTTCCGATGGATGCACGGAACAGAGCGGATGCGAAGACGCTCCGTCCCGCCATTCAGAACGCAGTGAAGGCCCGCGTCGAGAAAGACCGGAAGAGGGGAATCCTGAACCGGCCTGTCCGCGCGATGATCGCCGGAATACCGAATGTCGGAAAATCGACTCTGATCAACTCGCTCGCGGGGCGCAGCGCCGCCAAAACCGGAAACAAACCGGGAGTTACAAAGGGACGCCAGTGGATCAGTGTGAATACCGGGAATATGACCATCCAGCTGATGGACACGCCGGGCATTCTCTGGCCGAAATTCGAGGACAGAGAAGTCGGAATACGCCTGGCTGTCGCTGGCTCCATCAATGACGATATTCTCGATGAAGAAGACCTGGCAGTCTGGCTTCTCCGGTTTCTCGAGGCACATTATCCGGATGCAGTCTCTTCCCGCTACGGAATCGAGGTTCCTTCGGCGGAGGGAACAGGAGCCGCAGAGGTGCTGAAGGCCATCGGAGAGAAAAGGGCTGTCCTTGGAAAAGGCGGAGAGCCGGATCTCAGGGCGGCATCACATATTCTTCTCGACGATTTCCGGAATGGGAGACTGGGAAGAATCACATTAGAGTTTTGACGTATTGGAGTTTCAGACATGAGTGATCAATCGTATTCAGAGGAAGAGAAAAATACGGAAGAGGAAAATACCGGGAAGGGCGGGAAGATGAGAGGCGTCGTAAGCTTTTTTATTTATATCGGCGTCATTCTTTTCGTTACATTCCTTCTGATTCGTTTCGTCGGACAGCGCACCGAGGTTGTGGGCTACTCTATGACGCCGACTCTGGACAACGGGGATCAGCTGATTGTCGAGAAAATCAGTTACCGTTTTAAGGACCCGCAGCGGTTTGACATCATCGTCTTCCCGTTTCAGTATGCGAAGAACACATATTATGTAAAGCGTATCATCGGTCTGCCGGGTGAGACGGTGCAGATCGATTATGACGGCAACATTTATATCGACGGCGAAATTCTGGATGAGCACTACGGAAAGGAAGTTATAGAGGATCCGGGGATTGCGAAAAATCCGATCACGCTCGGGCCGGACGAGTATTTCGTTCTCGGCGACAACCGGAATGACAGTCAGGACAGCCGCGACCCGGCAGTCGGTGTGATTCACAGGAAGGACATCATCGGAAGAGTATGGCTGCGGATCTATCCGTTTGACAAATTTGGGCTGATGAAGGGTAAGTAAAGACACGGCCGGCATGGCCGGAAGGTGTCAGGAGCAGTAGATGGCAGTTTCAATCCGCGATATTAAGAAAGAGTATGAGGCAGCGCAGCTTGAATCGCTGCCTTCTTTTATAGAAAAATATAGTCCCGATCCGCGCGCCGGCGTGCAGACGCTTGTGAGGCGCGCCGCGAAGGAAATGGAAGACATCGCAAGGGAGAAGGAACGGATTCGGAATATCCGCTCCTTTGAAATGGCAGCCTGCGGCGATTATCTGACGGGCGGATATATCTGTGGCATCGACGAGGCGGGGAGAGGCCCGCTGGCCGGTCCGGTCGCTGCCGGCGCTGTCATTCTGCCGGCGGATTCGGACATTCTTTATATCAATGACTCGAAAAAGCTCTCCGAGGAGAAAAGGGAGGAGCTTTATGAGCGCATCACAGAGGAGGCCGTCTCCTGGGCTGTGGGACTGGTGAGCCCGCAGCGTATCGATGAGATCAATATTCTTCAGGCGACCTACGAGGCGATGCGGAAGGCAGAGGAGCAGCTTCATCCGCAGCCGGAGGTTCTCGTCATCGATGCGGTCCGGATCCCGGGAATTCATCTGCCGCAGGTACCGGTCGTGAAGGGGGATGCCAAGTGCTATTCGGTCGGGGCCGCCAGTATTCTTGCGAAGGTGACCCGTGACCGGATCATGCGCGAGTACGACCGCGAATTTCCGGAGTACGGTTTTGCCGGCAACAAGGGATACGGAAGCGAAGGCCACATCGAAGCGCTGAAGAAGTACGGTCCCTCGCCCATTCACCGCAGAACCTTCATCGGCCATTTCATCGATCCTGCATCACCTGTACGAATCCGTCCCAATTACAGAGAGCTCGGGACAGAGGAGGAAAATGCGGCTGCCGAATACCTCCGCGGACAGGGCATTCAGATCCTTGAGCACAGCTTCCGGACAGATCGGGGAGAGATTGACCTGATCGGACGGGACGGGGAAGGAACACTCATTTTCTTCGAGGTAAAATACCGATCGAATAAAAAATTCGGTGATCCCGCAGAGGCTGTCACTTCGTCAAAACAGATGACAATCTGCCGTACTTCAGATTATTACCGCCATATTCACGGAATCGGAGATGAAGCGAAAATCCGCTTCGATGTCGCAGCGGTCGATGAAAACGGAGTCCGCTGGATCAAAAATGCGTTTCCGTACAGAGTGCAGTGAGAAGAAAGAGGCGGACCAGGAGATTTTTACATGATTGATGAGGAATTCCGATACAGGGAAATACAGGGACACAGAGTCGGATACGTCTGGTATCCATCCATCGCGGCGACTGGTATCGCGGAGGGAGTTTTTACGTCGAGAATCGGGGGCGTGAGCCCGGAACCGTATGCTTCGCTCAATCTCGGAAAGGGAAATGACGATGCGAAGGAAAATATCGATGCAAATTACCGTATCGCGGCGGCGATCCTCGGCACAGTCCCGGAGCGGTGTGTCCTGGGATATCAGACGCACACGGCAAATGTCCGGGCGGTGACCGAAGAGGATGCGGGAAAGGGAACTGTCCGCGAAAGAGATTATCGGGACGTAGACGGCCTGGTGACCAATGTCCCGGACCTCACGCTGGTGACTCTCCATGCGGACTGTACTCCGCTTTATTTTGTCGATCCCGTGCACAGGGCAATCGGCATGGCGCACTCTGGGTGGCGGGGAACCGTTAAACGGATTGGCCGTAACATCCTGGAGACGATGCAGAGCGAGTATGGAACCTGTCCGGATGACGTAATTGCCGTCATCGGGCCTACGATCCGGGGATGCTGCTACGAAATCGGGCCGGAAGTGGCAGAGCAGTTTATTTATGAGTTCGGTGACAGAAGTGTTCGGGAAGAAAAGATCCTGACGCCGGGAAAGGGTGACCGCAGCATGCTCGACATGGCGGCGGCGAACCGGCGCGTACTGCTGGACGCAGGAATCCGGAGCGATCATCTCACCGTCACCGCTTACTGCACCTGCTGCCGCTCAGATCTGTTTTATTCACATCGGGCGGCAAAGGGGCAAAAGCGCGGGAATGGCGCGGGGATGCTCCGGATTACGGCAAAAAAATAAATCCCGGACGATCAATTCCGGGAAAAGCAGATTCATAAAAAAATCCCCGCCGTTCCCGGCGGGGATTTTCAATCAGACATCAATTGGTTCCGTCGATTCGCGGCGGTTGTACTTTTCAAGAATTTCGTGAATCTTGGAGGTCGGCGTCGTGACGCTTCCGACAGAGGAGTCATGGTTCAGATAGTCGATGATGGAGGCAAGGTACTTGCTCATGTCGGCAGACGCAAACCACGGACGGCTCTTGATTTCCGGCTTTATATAATTGAGGTTGGTGACGACGACCTTGTCAATCCATCCCTTCTCATACGCATCGTCGAAAGCATCCGGGCCGTCGGTAAAGAGTCCGAATGTACAGCAGATGAAAACACGTTTCGCGTGAAGCTCCTTGAGCTGGCGCGAAGTATCGAGCATACTGCCGCCGGAGGAGATCATGTCGTCGATGACGATGACGTCCCTTCCCTCGATGTCGCTTCCAAGAAATTCATGTGCGACGATGGGGTTCTTTCCGTTTACGATCTTTGAATAGTCGCGGCGTTTGTAAAAGGCACCAGTATCGACACCGATGACGTTGGCAAAGTAAATGGCGCGTTCCATTGCGCCTTCATCGGGGCTGATGACAGTGATGTGATCTTTGTCGAGAGTGAGATCGGGCACGCTCATCATCAGCGTGCGCAGAAACTGATACGGGGGCAGGAAGTTGTCAAACTCCGAGAGAGGTTCGACGTTCTGCACTCTCGGGTCGTGTGCGTCAAAGGTGATGAAATTCGAGACGCCCATGCCGTAGAGCTCCTTGAGCATGATGGCACAGTCGAGTGATTCTCTGCCGCTGCGGCGGTGCTGCCGTCCTTCATACAGGAAAGGCATGATGACGCTGATCCGGTGTGCCTTGCCGTTGATGGCTGAGATCACGCGCTTTACGTCCTGGAAGTGGTCATCCGGAGAATAATGATTCGTAAAGCCGTTCATCCGGTAGGTGAGTGAATAGTTGCAGACATCGGAAATGATGTAGATGTCGTAGCCGCGCACCGTATCTTCGAGCACGGCCTTGCCTTCGCCCGAGCCAAAGCGGGGAACCTGGAAAGGCTTGGAGTACGTGGACTGCACGTAGTTGCGGAATGCGGGATCTTTCTTTACAATGTTGTGATCCAGGGAACGGAACTGTACGAGCCAATTATCGACTTTGCTTCCGAGTTCCGAGGCTGAAGGCATGATGATGAGGCCGAGCGGCGCTACCGGAATCTTGCGCTCGAGTTGTTCATGAAGCTGAAGATCTTTTTCTGCTGGCATTATTCTAACCACTCCTTATGATGAGTTTCGCGGAGACCCGCCTGCGTTCTTCATTATAGAGGACAAATCTTTCGTGAACAAGCACTCCTCCGACGGTCCGTTTACTTTATCTTTTGATTTTTGTACAATAGGTTAAGTTGCGATAATCCCGGCCCGGGCGGCGTACAGGGAAGTGCCGCGCGGCAGAAGGCCCGGGATGAGATATAAGATCTTCCATGCACTCGTCGTTTTTCAGCCATGGGAACAATTCAGAGTCCCTGTGGCTCCGGCAGGAGTGCTGAAACTCCAATTATTATATGCAGATGCGATGTGTATGCATTTATGCATATACATATGTACAGCTGTTTTCCAGAAAGGATTTCCATGAGTACAAGAAAATCTCGTCCGATCGTTGCCATCGTCGGAAGGCCGAATGTCGGCAAATCGACCCTGTTCAACGCTCTCGCAGGAGAAAATATTTCCATTGTGAAGGACACGCCCGGTGTGACGCGGGACAGAATCTATGCGGACTGCACCTGGCTGAATTATACATTTACACTGATTGACACGGGCGGCATCGAGCCGGATTCAAAGGATGTCATCCTCTCGCAGATGCGCGAACAGGCGCAGATTGCCATTGATACGGCGGATGTCATTCTGTTTATGACCGATATGAAGCAGGGCATGACCGATGCGGACAGCAAGGTGGCAGATATGCTCCGGCGCTCTCACAAGCCGGTTCTCCTGGTAGTGAACAAGGTCGATAAATATTCGGATATGGCGATGGCAGAGGTATATGAATTCTATAACCTCGGTATCGGAGATCCTTACCCGGTTTCTTCTGCCAACAAGACCGGTCTCGGTGATCTTCTCGATGCGGTCGTGAAGTATTTTCCGGAACCCGGAGCGGAAGAGGAGGACGATGACAGCGTGAAAATTGCCATCGTCGGGAAGCCGAATGTCGGAAAGTCTTCCATTATCAACCGCCTCATCGGCGAGAACCGTGTCATCGTCTCCGACATCGCAGGCACCACGCGCGATGCGGTCGACACACGCGTCATGCACAACGGAAAGGAATACGTCTTCATTGATACCGCGGGCCTGCGCCGCAAAAACAAGATCAAGGAAGAACTCGAGCACTATATGATCATCCGCACCGTTGGTGCCGTCGACCGGGCGGACATCACCGTTGTTGTCATCGATGCAAGCGAGGGCGTGAGCGAGCAGGACGCCAAAATCGCCGGTATCGCGCATGACCGCGGCAAGGCGGTAATCGTTGCCGTCAACAAGTGGGACCTTGTCGAAAAGGACAATCATTCCGTAAAGAAATTCACAGACAACATTCACAACACGCTGTCTTTTCTTCCTTACGCGGAAATCCTGTTTATTTCCGCCGAGACCGGCCAGCGTCTCGGAAAGCTGTACGATACAATCGACATGGTCTCTGCGAACCAGAACCTGCGCGTCCAGACCGGTGTTCTCAACGAAATTATCTCAGAAGCGGTTATGATGCAGCAGCCTCCGACTGACAAGGGCAAGATGCTGAAGATTTATTATGCGGTCCAGGTCGGAGTAAAACCGCCGACATTTGTTTTGTTTGTGAATAAGAAAGAACTGTTTCACTTTTCCTATCAGCGCTATATTGAAAATCAGCTGCGTGCCACCTTCGGTTTTCGCGGCACCCCGTTGAAACTGATTATCCGTGAGCGGAGTGGGGAAGAAAACCCGGTGTAATCCGTAAACCGGGACAATAAATAGAAAGGAAAAGACGAATCCGGGGCAGACTGCAGTTTCCGTTGCCCGGGTCCGGTTTACAGGAAATCATGGTCAGGGTTTACTGTTTATTGATCGGCTGCGCTTTCGGACTTTTTCAGTCGGCATATTTTCTCGGGAAAATCAAGGGAATCGACATCCGCGACTATGGAAGCGGCAATTCGGGCATGACAAATACGCTGAGGACACTTGGAACAAAGGCGGGACTCATCGTGCTGGTATGCGATATGCTGAAAATCGTACTTGCCGTAACGCTCACGACGTGCCTTTTCGCGGGAAAATACCCGGAACTCAGATATACGCTCAAGCTTTACACGGCAATCGGCTGCATCATCGGGCATAATTATCCGTTCTACATGCGTTTTCGCGGCGGAAAAGGAGTTGCCGTGACGGCGGGACTGATCCTGTGCTTCAAGCCGGAGTTTGTGCCGGTAGGCTTGTCCTGTTTCCTCATTCCATGGCTCTCCACTCATTATGTGAGCCTCGGTTCTCTGTGTCTTGTCACAGGCTTCTTTGTGCAGATGGTTATCGAGGGAAGCCTTGGTGTCTTCTCCGGAATGAGCGGGCAGCTTCTTCTTGAGATGTACGTTCTCGGGGCGCTGATCACCGGGCTGTGCTGGTTCCAGCACCGGGGGAACATCCGGCGTCTGATCGCGGGAAATGAGCGGAAGACCTATCTTGGAAAGCGGAATCATGCGACCCTTTCGGAAGAGGATCTTGAGAAAATCCGGGAAGAAGAGAAGAAAGAAAAGGATGAGAAGAAATACCGGAAATAAGAACAATTACCGGAAATAAGAGAACACCGGAATAAAAACTGACAGCAGAAAATAGGAGCGAAATGCTATGGCTAAGATCGGAATGATTGGAGCCGGAAGCTGGGGCACAGCCCTCACGTACCGGCTTTCTGAAAATGGACATGAAGTGGACGTCTGGTCCATCGATGCTTCTGAAGTGGACATGATCAACCATGATCATGAGCAGAAGATAAAACTTCCGGGCACGATCCTGAAGGAGTCGGTGAAGGCTTCGACCGACCTTGCATCTGTCATGTCTGACAAGGATCTTCTGGTTCTCGCGGTTCCGTCGCCTTTTACACGCAGCACGGCAGCGAAGATGGCGCCGTATGTGCGGTACGGTCAGCTGATCGTCTCGGTCGCAAAGGGAATCGAGGAGAGCACGCTTGAGACGCTATCACAGGTCATTTCGGACGAGATTCCGCAGTCCAATGTGGCGGTTCTCAGCGGTCCCACGCATGCAGAGGAGGTTGGAAAGGGAATCCCTACAACGATCGTCGCTGGAGCCTCGGACGAAAAGACGGCAAAGTATGTGCAGGATATTTTCATGAATGAGGTATTCCGTGTCTATACAAGTCCGGACATGCTCGGCATGCAAATCGGAGCTGCACTCAAGAACGTCATCGCACTTGGCGCGGGTATTGCGGACGGACTCGGATACGGCGATAATACTAAGGCAGCACTGATCACCCGGGGCATTCATGAAATCGAGTGTCTTGGTGTAAAGATGGGCGGAAAGATGGAGACATTCATGGGCCTTTCCGGAATCGGCGATCTTATTGTGACGTGCGCCTCCATGCACAGCCGCAACCGCAGAGCGGGCATTCTGATTGGCCAGGGGAAGAGCTACGAAGAGGCCATGGCGGAAGTAAAACAGGTCGTCGAGGGTGTGTACAGCGCAAAGGCGGCTGTTGAGCTCGGAAAGAAGTACGGCGTGGAGCTTCCGATCATCCAGGAAGTAAGCGAGATTCTTTTTGACGGAAAGTCGGCAAAGGACGGCATGAAGGATCTGATGCTGCGCGAGAAGAAGGATGAAATCCCTACTCTGGAATGGACGAAATAGAATCCTTCTTTTTCGGACAGGTCGGGATTACGAAATCAAAGATTTACCGTACGCGGAGGACGGATGTAACTTCCGCCGCCGGTCCTATATGCGATCAGGCGAAAATATTAAAATGGGAGTGTAATTACCGATGCAGATTTACGAAGAGCTCCAGGCGAGAGGACTTCTTGCCCAGCTTACAGATGAAGAAGAAATAAGAGAGCTGATCAATGCCGGAAAGGCAACTTTTTATATCGGATTTGATCCGACGGCAGACAGTCTCCATGTGGGTCATTTCATGGCGCTCTGCCTGATGAAGAGACTTCAGCAGGCGGGCAACAAACCCATTGCGCTTGTGGGCGGCGGAACCGCAATGATCGGCGACCCGTCCGGGCGTGCGGATATGCGTCCGATGATGACGACGGAGCAGATCGATCACAACTGTGAATGCTTCTATAAGCAGATGGCCCGGTTTATCGACTTCGGACCCGGAAAAGCACAGATGGTAAACAATGCTGACTGGCTCCGCAATCTGAATTTCATGGATTTCATGCGTGACATCGGACCTTGTTTTTCCGTGAATGATATGCTCCGTGCGCGCTGTTATGTAAACCGTCTTGAGAAGGGACTTTCATTCCTCGAATTCAGCTATATGCTGATGCAGAGCTATGATTTCTACATGCTGTACAAAAATTATGGCTGCAACATGCAGTTCGGCGGTGACGACCAGTGGAGCAATATGCTCGGCGGCACGGAACTGATCCGCAAGAAGCTGGGGAAGGATGCTTATGCGATGACCATCACGCTTCTCCTCAAGCATGACGGCACGAAGATGGGCAAGACGAGCGGCGGAGCCGTCTGGCTTGACCCGGACAAGACCTCTCCGTATGACTTTTACCAGTACTGGAGAAACATCGATGATGCGGATGTGCATAAATGCTTGCGCATGCTCACGTTTCTCCCGCTTGAGGAAATCGAGGAGATGGAGAAGTGGGATGGCTCCCGCATTAATGAGGAAAAGACGATTCTCGCTACGGAGCTGACGACAATGGTTCACGGCGAGGAAGAGGCCAAAAAGGCGCGTGCCGGTGCTGAGGCGCTTTTTGCCGGAGCCGGTGAAATCTCTGCCGATGCAGATATACCGACTGAGACACTTTCAGCGGAAGATTTCAGCGAGGATGGAACCGTTGATATTCTGACCATTCTTGTAAAGTCCGGTCTTTCCGCAAGCCGCTCCGAGGCAAGAAGAAATGTTCAGCAGGGCGGCGTCACGGTCGACGGTGTGAAGGTGGACGATTTTAAGAAGACCTACACAAAGGATGACCTTTCGAAGGGCATGCTTGTGAGAAGAGGCAAGAAGGCTTTCAAGAAGGTTACCGCCTGAAAATCAGAACAGGGACAAGAGAAGGTCCGGCAGGAATGAAAATTCCTCCGGACCTTCCCTGTGAAAGCAACGAGCCAAAAACCATGATGCAAGCTCAAATCATGTTTTTTGGCGACCGCTCATCACCTTGTGCGAAGCACGAGATAATAGCCCGGCGGCTCAGCAAAGGGAGTACGGCAGAGGACGTACACGTGTTAAATATCAATTGTATACTTGACGGAGACTTTATTCGGGCATAATATCCTCGATTGGTAGGCACAGAACTACGATTTCAAGTGGTTCCGCGAAAGGGAAAACACCAGATCATGAGTTTTGGCGGTAAGGTAGGTGATTTCCGCCTGAATGAACATTATTCTGTGCTTATGAAACGGAAGGAAAAAACGGAAAGGAGTGCGGCAGCATGGATCTGGCCAATGCATTAAAGGAAGAACTGAATGTCGACACTGCATTCATCGTCCATCTCGGATCACTTTCAATACCTGTTGCAGAATCCACTGTAATCAGTTGGGTTGTCATTGCAATTCTGGTGGTTCTGACACTGATTCTCACACGGAATCTGAAGGTGGAAAATCCCGGGAAGGCGCAGCTTTGTCTCGAGACGGCAGTGACCGGTCTTGAGAATAAAATGAGAGAAATTCTAGGGCCGAATGCGGAGGAATATGCGGAGTACCTGGTGACGGTCTGTCTGTTCATCGGACTTGCCAATATCATCGGTATTTTTGGCATGAAGCCGCCGACGAAGGATCTGAATGTATCGGGCGGACTTGCGATCATGAGCATTGTTCTTGTCGAGGCCGCCGGAATCCGGGCAAAGAAGGTCTCCGGATGGCTGAAGAGCTTCACACAGCCGATTGCGATCATCACGCCGATCAACATCCTTGAGATTGGCATCCGGCCGCTTTCGCTGTGCATGCGTCTTTTTGGCAATGTACTCGGCTCTTTTATCATCATGGAGCTCATCAAGCAGGTAGTCCCCATCCTTGCGCCGCCGTTCCTGAGTCTGTATTTTGATTTCTTCGACGGATTTATTCAGGCATATGTCTTTGTATTCCTCACGGGACTTTATATCAAGGATGCAGTCGGAGAGGATTCTGCAAAAAAGAGAAAAGCCGGGAAAACAGCCCGTATTGCAGGAGCATCTGCTGATACAGCAAAGGCATGAGTAAAGTATAACTGGTAAGCACGTTTCAACGTGCGGACACAGCTTTGTTTTTATCAAGGCCGGACAACGGCATATTCAAAACAATCTGGAGGTTTGAAATCATGAGTATGGTAGCGATAGGAGCAGGTATCTGCGCACTCTGCGGTATTGGCGGCGGCATCGGCATCGGCTTTGCAACGGGCAAGGCTGTTGAGGCAACAGCCCGTCAGCCTGAGGCCTCGGGCAAGATTATGACTCAGCTTCTTCTTGGCTGCGCACTTGCAGAAGCAACCGCAATTTACGGATTTGTCCTTGGCATCCTGATTATCTTCATGCTCGGCTGATCCGGGAAAAGAGAGGTAGACCCGTGTTAAGGTTTGATATCAACATAGTTTTTGCGGTCATCAACCTGCTTGTCCTCTATTTCATCCTGAAAAAATTTCTCTTCGGAAGAGTCGACAGAGTTCTGAAGCAGCGCGATGAGATGATCAAAAAATCGTTCGAGGATGCCGACAAAGCAAAGGCCGAGGCACAGGAAGAAAAAGACAAGGCTGAAGCCGAGAGGGCAAAACTCGTGCAGAGTGAAGCGGATGTGCTTGCACAGTCGCACGCAAAGGCAGCTGCGGAATATGACCGCATTATCAAGGATGCCAGCGCTGAGGCGGACAAGATCCTCGATGACGCACACCGCAAGGCACAGCATGACACCGAGATCTCCATGGAAAATGCAAAGAACCAGATCGCGGATATGGTCGTGAATGCTGCAGGAAAGCTGACCGCATCGGATGGCAGCAAGGACGATGACCGTCTCTATGCACTCTTCACAGAGCAGATGAAGAACGAAGCGGAAGCGGATACGAAGGCTTGAGGAAGGATTCATGGACAATCAATCTTCATCAAAACAAGTGAAAGCGACGCTTGCCTGTGCATCTGCACCGACGAAGGAGCAGCTTGCTTCCCTGAAAGAGGCCGTACTGAAAAAGTATAACCTCACAGAGGATGAGCTTGATCTTCGTCTCACAGAGGATCCTTCGGTCGGCGGAGGTTTTATTCTCCGTGTCGGCAGTGATGAATACGACTGGAGCACAAAGGGACGTGAGCGTCAGTTCCGCGATTTTGTAGATCGTGTTAAAGACAACAAAACAGCAGGTCCGGATGATATTATTTCCATTCTGAAGGGCTCTGCAGATGAATTCAATCTCCGTGCGAAGAGCGAGCGTGTCGGTACCGTTGAGAGAGTCGGTGACGGCATTGCGCGCATTACCGGCATTGATTATTCCATGTACGGCGAGGTTCTCACCTTTGAATCCGGCGTCAAGGGAATGGTCCAGGATGTAAAGGAAGATTCCATCGGTGCGATTCTTTTCGGCCGCGGCGATGAAGTCGGCGAAGGCGACAGAGTCGTCCGCACGAAAAAACGTGCCGGTGTTCCGGTAGGCGATGAGTTTATCGGCCGCGTCATCAATGCGCTGGGCGAACCGATCGACGGCAAGGGCAGAATCCGGGAGGAAGATTACCTTCCGATCGAGCAGCCGGCACCGGGCATCGTGGACCGCAAGTCGGTCTCCGAACCTCTGGAAACCGGTATTCTTGCCATTGATTCGATGTTCCCGATCGGCAGAGGTCAGCGTGAGCTGATCATCGGCGACCGCCAGACCGGAAAAACCAGCATCGCGATGGATACCATCATCAACCAGAAGGGCAAGAACTGCATCTGCATTTACTGTGCCATCGGTCAGAAGGCATCCTCCGTTGCACACCTTGTTCAGACGCTGACGGCGGCGGGAGCAATGGAATATACCATTGTATGCTGCACGACGGCGGCTGAGTCAGCTGCACTGCAGTATATCGCGCCGTACTCCGCGACTTCTCTTGCAGAATTTTTCATGCACAAGGGCCAGGATGTGCTGATCGTCTATGACGATCTCTCCAAGCACGCAGTTGCCTATCGTGCACTGTCGCTGCTGCTCGGCAGAAGCCCGGGACGTGAAGCTTATCCCGGCGATGTCTTCTACCTTCACAGCAGACTTCTCGAGCGCAGCAGCCGTCTTTCGGATAAGCTCGGAGGCGGTTCGATCACTGCGCTGCCGATCATCGAGACGCAGGACGGCGATGTTTCCGCCTATATTCCGACAAACGTCATTTCCATCACGGACGGTCAGATTTTCCTCGAGACGGACCTGTTCTTTGCCGGACAGCGCCCGGCAATCAATGTCGGTCTTTCCGTTTCCCGTGTCGGCGGCGCCGCACAGAAGAAGGCCATGAAAAAGGCCTGCGGTTCTCTGCGAATCGATCTTGCACAATACCGTGAGATGGCAGTTTTCACGGAATTCTCTTCCGATCTCGACAAGGCGACGCAGGATCAGCTGACCAACGGACGCGTCCTGATGGAGCTTCTGAAGCAGCCGCTCGGGCATCCGCTTTCGATGGCGGACGAAGTCATCACACTCGTGGTCGGGACAAACCGGATCATGATGGATGTCGAACCGGCGAAGGTGAAGGAATTCCAGAATGCTATGCTCTCCAGTTTCCGGAGCAGACATCCGGAAATCGTGGAAGGCATCCGGCGGGAAGGCAATCTCACCGATGATATGAAGGAATCCATTCTGAAATACGGAAAGGAATTCCACGACCAGTGGATGGCCGAACAATCCGGAGAGGAAAAGGCTGCCGGCAAAGCAATCGAGTCTGCTGCAGTACAGAAGGCCTGAGAATCTTCCGGAGTGAGTGCTGCCGAAAGACAGCAGTTTTAAATATATGGCTACAATACGAGAAACAAGAGATCGTATCAATTCCATAAATGACACGCTGAAGATCACGAATGCGATGTATCTTATCTCTTCGAACAAGCTCCGCAGGGCAAAACAGGAGCTTGCAGAGACGGAGCCGTATTTCAATTATCTTCATCTGCAGATGGAGCGTATCATACGGCATCTGCCGCAGGACTTCACGCATCCGTACCTTGATTCACGTGTGCATGTCCCGGATGAAGATCTGCGGCGTGCATTCATCGTCGTAACGGCGGATAAGGGACTGGCCGGAGCATACAATCACAATGTCCTGAAAATGGCGGAAGAGAAGCTCAAGCCGGACGCGAATGATATGCTGTTTGTCGTCGGAGAGACCGGCAGAGTTTACTTTCAGAGCCGCGGCATCCATATCGATGAACAGTTTCAGTACACGGCGCAGAACCCGACACTTCACCGCGCGAGAGCAATCGCATTCCGTATGCTCGAGCTTTATGCCGCGAAGAAAGTGGACGAAGTCTCGATCCTGTATACGCGCATGGTAAACAGCATCGAGATGCAGGTCATCGATGAACAGCTTCTTCCTCTGCGGCTGGTCCGGCAGAAACAGGTAAATATGGAAGGACTGCAGGGAGTATATCAGGAGAATTTCGAGATCATTCCTTCCGCGGCAGAAATCATTGACGATGTGGTCCCGACATATCTCACCGGATTTATTTACGGCGCTCTCGTGGAATCCTATTGCTGCGAGCACAATGCCCGTATGATGGCGATGGACTCCGCAAACAAGAACGGGCGCGATATGCTCACGAAGCTGAATATTCAGTACAACCGTGTTCGGCAGGCAAAGATCACACAGGAAATCACTGAGGTCTGTGCCGGTGCAAGAGCGCAGAGGGAACGTCACGGACTGTGACGCTAAACTCCTATTTCAGATAGATGCCGTCTGCGGACGGCAGAGAGGTCAGAATGCAGCAGAAGGGATCAATCATACAGATTATGGGACCGGTCGTGGATGTCCGGTTCGAAAAGGAACCGCTCCCGAAAATTCAGGATGCGCTCCGGGTGGACAACCACGGAAAGGAATGTGTCCTGGAGGTTTCCCAGCACCTCGGCGACTGTGTTGTCCGCTGTGTCACGCTGGCTGCCAGTGAAGGACTGCAGAAGGGTATGACCGCGGAAGTCATGGAGGGCGGCATCAAGGTTCCTGTCGGAGAAGCAACCCTCGGAAGACTTTTCAATGTGCTCGGCGAACCCATCGACGGCGGTCCGGCTCCGAATGCGGATGATTACTGGTCGATTCACCGCGACCCGCCGGCTTTCACCGAACAGAGCCCGGCCGCGATTCAGCTTGAGACCGGCATCAAGGTCATCGACCTTCTGGCTCCCTATGCAAAGGGCGGAAAAATCGGTCTCTTCGGCGGCGCCGGTGTCGGCAAGACCGTCCTCATTCAGGAGCTGATCCGGAATATTGCAGAGGTACACCACGGATATTCGATTTTCACCGGCGTCGGAGAACGCTCCCGTGAAGGAAACGATCTCTGGTCGGAGATGAGTGAATCCGGTGTCATCAAAAACACGGCGCTGGTCTTCGGACAGATGAATGAATCGCCCGGTGCCCGTATGCGGGTTGCCGAGACGGGACTGACGATGGCTGAATATTTCCGTGATGTAAAGCACACGGATGTTCTTCTTTTCATCGATAATATTTTCCGTTTCGTTCAGGCAGGCTCGGAGGTTTCGGCACTGCTCGGACGTATGCCTTCGGCCGTCGGTTATCAGCCGACGCTGGCAAACGAAATGGGTGCACTGCAGGAGCGCATCACCTCGACGAGCAGCGGTTCCATCACGTCGGTGCAGGCCGTTTACGTTCCCGCAGATGACCTGACGGACCCGGCTCCGGCCACAACCTTTGCACACCTTGATGCGACGACAGTTCTCTCCCGAAAGATCGTGGAGCAGGGTATTTATCCGGCTGTTGATCCGCTCGAGTCGTCCTCGCGTATTCTTGATCCGGCGGTTGTCGGTGAAGAGCATTATGAGACGGCAGAGCGTGTGCTTCAGATTCTTCAGAAATACAAGGAACTGCAGGACACCATTGCTATCCTCGGTATGGAAGAACTCGGTGAAGAGGATAAGCTCACGGTCTACCGTGCAAGAAAGGTTCAGCGGTTCTTCTCGCAGCCTTTCTTCGTGGCGGAGCAGTTTACCGGTGTTCCCGGCCGTTATGTGAAGCTGGAAGACACGATCCGCGGATTCGAGGCGATCATAGACGGAGAAATGGATGATTACCCGGAAGCGGCATTCTTCAATGTCGGAACCATCGAAGAAGTGAAGGAAAAGGCAAAGACGCTCGATTGATGAAGGGGCATCCGTCAAAACCGCATCCGCGGTTTATCGGCGGTCCGGCCGCTTTGCGGCCTGAAAGGCTAAAATGGCAGAAGAGAATGTGGGCGCTACATTTGGTCTTGAGATCATGGCAGCGCGCAACAATGTATATCAGGGCCGGGCAAAACAGCTGATTTTCACTGCGTCCGACGGAGGCAAAGTCGGAATCCTCGCAAAGCATCAGGATTTCATCGGTGCACTCGGCATCGGGGAACTCCAATACGAGACGCCGGACGGAGAGTGGCATTATTATGCAAGCTCCAGCGGAACGATCTCCATGGCGAACAACCGTGTCCTGATTCTCACGATGACGGCCGAGAAACCGGAGGAAATCGACAGGAGGCGCGCCGAAGATGCGAGAGATCGTGCTCTCGAAGCTATGCGGCAGAAGCAGAGCATCCTTGAGTATCGGAGAACACAGGCTTCTCTTGCAAGGGCACTGAGCAGACTCCGCGTGAGCGAGGAACATCATTTCATCTGATGCAGAATTTCTTTGGCCCCGAATATCTTTGATCCTCTTCAGTCTTTTGGAGATATCGGAAACGGCAGAATAGAAAGCAAATAAAAAATAGAAAAGGGAAGAACGTGTTTTTGCACGTTCTTCCCTTTTTGGTGCGCCCGGCGGGCGCACGTTCTATAGGGTGAAAGTCCCGACCCTGCCCGGTAGTGGGAAAGGGATAGCTGAACGGCAAGGGTGTCCATCGCGAGGTGGAATCGGAAGGAAGCCGTGGGCAAACTCCGGGATGTTTTGGAAGGCACTACGATGAGCTCTCCGCAGAAGGAATTTCTTCTTCCGGTGCGATGGAAGAGGATGAATCCGTTTCTTCGCCGTGGAGATACGAGATCATGGAGCGGATTTTCTCATTTGCATCGTCATAGGCTGTCATGCCTTTATTGTATGCATCTTCATCGAAGTCCCCCTCAAAGGCCTTGTGAAAATTCTCCTTTGCCTCTGTCATGCTTTCATTCGCAGAAACAGCCATCTCCTGAACTGTCCTGTATTCTTCCGGGGCTTCGACTGCCGCGGCATCCATGCACGCATTCGAAATCCGGTCGATGATGGTAAGCAGATCATCGGACGCGGTGTCGGAGGAAGGGTCGATTGCGCTCATTTGATCCGAACAGTCGGAAAGCGTGGTGAAGAATCCGTCCATTTTTTCCCGGTAGGCCTCCAGTTCCTCGGCCTTCTCGGATCCGCACCCGGAGAGAAGAAGAGCCGAAAACACGAGTAAAAGAGCCGCAAAAACCACGGAGAGACCGGAAGTGCGTGTTTTGATATTCAATCGAAATTACCTCTGAAAAGCGCCGTCGGCGCCGGAAAATTCTATCTTTCCCTTCCGGCCCGGCCGGACAGGGAAGGAATAAAAAGCAGATCATTTTTACAATGCCTTCACTTTACCACGGGGGTATTCCGGGGGCAAGAAGGGAGAGGCACAATTGAAGAGGGCCTTTTTCTGTGTTAGCATTTGAATAAGTTTTTTTACTCTGGCAGACAATGGAGTCTGCAGGACTCTTTCGGAGGATCTTATGAACGGTGCAGAAGCAGCAGTAAAGTGTCTTGAGGCGGAGGGCGTGGAGATCGTCTATGGCTATCCGGGCGTTGCAATATGTCCTTTTTTTGACAGTATTTTTGATACAAAGATCAGAACCATTCTCGTGCGGCAGGAGCAGAACGCAGCCCATGAGGCGAGCGGATATGCCCGCATCAGCGGAAAAGTCGGCGTTGCGGCAGTGACGAGCGGTCCCGGCGCGGAGAATCTGATCACCGGAATCGCGACGGCGTTTGCAGACAGTATCCCGCTCGTATGCATCACGGGGCAGGTAGATTCCTCGCAGATGGGATCGGATGTCTTCCAGGAGGCGGATATTTCCGGCGCTGTTGAATCCTTCGTGAAATTCAGTTATATCGTGCGGAAAGCATCGGATATTCCGAGAATCTTCAAAGAGGCGTTTTACATCGCAAATACCGGCCGCAAGGGGCCTGTCCTCATCGACTTTCCCTGCGATGTTCAGAGGGAGACCGTCCGCAGTTTTTCCTATCCGGAAACAGTCTCCATGCGGACCTACAAGCCGACTGTCCGGGGAAATACCGTTCAGATTCGTAAGGTTATCGATGATCTGAAAGCGGCAAGGCGTCCGATCATGTGTCTGGGCGGCGGAGTTCATCTCTCCGGCGCCGAGAAAGTGGTCCGGGAATTTGCCGAGAAACATTCTGTCCCGTGTGTCTGCACGATGATGGGACTTTCCACTCTTCCCACAGAACATCCGCTTTTCTTCGGAATGGTCGGAAACAACGGGCAGGCGGTGGCAAACCGTGCAATGAATGATGCGGACATGGTCATCATGGTGGGAGCCAGGGTGGCGGACCGCTCCATCAATCGTCCTGCCGTCATCACCGAGGGCAAGACTCTCGTTCATATCGATGTAGATCCGGCGGAAATCGGCAAGAATGCCGGTCCGAACATTCCGCTGGTCGGTGACATCAAGGCCGTCTTCGAAGACTTCTGCAAAGAGAGTTTTGACGCGGACTACTCGCAGTGGCTGTCGGCACTTCATCTTTATGAGAAGACAGCGATTCACGACCGTGCGCGCGCGAAGAAGACCGAGAGAGCAGAGGGGACCGTGGACCCGAGGGCTTTCGTGCGGGACCTCACTCTTGCGATGGATGCGGACGCTGTATACTGCGCCGATGTCGGGCAGAATCAGCTCTGGTCCTGCGAGAATGCCATCATCCGTGACGGCGGGCGTTTTCTCACATCCGGCGGCATGGGGACCATGGGCTACGCACTCGGCGCGGCGATCGGTGCAAAACTCGCCTGCCCGGACAGACAGGTGGTTGCGGTCGACGGGGACGGGTCGTTTCAGATGTGCTTCATGGAGCTTGGAACCGCCCGTCAGTACGGTATCCCGGTAAAACTTGCCGTGATGAAGAACAACACACTTGGCCTCGTGCGGCAGCACCAGCACACAGCCCTTCATGACCGCTACATCGTGACGGATCTTGACGGCAGTCCGGACCTGTCATTGATCGCCGCGGCGTATGGAATGCAGTATCTGAACAGCGTAACTTTGCTGCGGCATGGATCCGATTGAAATTGTTCATTCGATGCAACGGAAAGTGGGAAATGCATGAAACGAATCTATTCTGTACTGGTTGAAAACCGCGCCGGTGTCCTTGCCAAGGTCGCGGGACTTTTCTGGAGACGCTGCTTTAACATTGATTCCCTCGCCGTCGGCGAGACAGACCGCAGTGATGTCTCCAATATGATCATCGTCAGCAGCGGCGATGCGCGCACGCTCGAGCAGATCGAGAAACAGCTCAATAAAAAGCTCGATGTCATCAAAGTCAAAACCTTTGACGAGAACGAGGCGATCTCGCGGGAGCTGATGCTGGTGAAGGTGAAGTATACGCGTTCGAACCGGCGGGACATTCTTGAGAACAGTGAAATCATGGGCGCCCAGATTGTCGATCTCTCGCCCACGATGATGACGATCCAGATGTGCGATACGCCGGACCGGGTAAAGATCTTTCTTGAGACACTGAAGTCCATCAGCATCGTCGAAATTACGAGGACAGGAACGGTCGCTCTGCCGAAGTGCAGCGAGAACGGGAAGAACTGACTGTGCTGCGGGAGTTTTCCGCCCGGAGCAGGAACACACTGGAATAATGGGCATTCCAGAGGAAAAAGCATTCTGAAACAATCTGGGATGAAGAACACAAAATATTGTTTCAGAATGTTTATCATATCGAAAAGATTGACAGTATTATATCGAAGGACTATAATAGCACCAATTCGCGCGGAAGTATTTCCGCAGACGGAGATTACGGATGGCAGAAGAGAAGGAAACAAAAGAAAAGAAAGTAGTATTTCAGCTCCTTGTCGACAATAAGTTTGGTATTCTGAGCCGTATTTCTGGACTTTTTTCCAGACGCGGCTACAACATCGACAGTATCACTGCCGGTGTGACGGCTGATCCGAAGATCACTCGCATCACAATTGTGACGCATGGTGATGATGACATTCTCGATCAGATCGAGAAGCAGGTCGCCAAGCTCGTCGATGTGCGGGATATCCGGATTTTGAACAGGGAAAGTTCGGTTTACCGCGAACTTGCGCTCATCAAGGTCCGGGCGAATGCGGATCAGCGTCAAGGAATCATTGCCATCACCGATATTTTCCGCGGCAGTATTGTCGATGTCGCACCGAAGAGCCTGATCATTGAGATCACCGGCAATCAGGGCAAAATCGATGCATTTTTGAAGCTCCTCGACGGATACGAGATTCTGGAACTGGCCCGCACAGGCATCGCGGGTCTGGCAAGAGGAATCGACAGCGTCGTCTACATCGATGACGATGAGGAGAGGTTCTGAGTTTTGCTGAGGTAGCATTGTTCCGGCCGCACAGCGGCTTAAGGAATGTTTGCAGGATATACTTATTTCATTGTAAAGACAGGAGGAAAAACCAATGTCAGAGCAAGCGAAGATTTATTACCAGGAAGACTGCAATATGTCACTACTGGAGGGCAAGAAGATTGCCATTATCGGATACGGCAGCCAGGGACATGCACACGCACTGAACCTGCACGATTCCGGAATGGATGTTGTAGTCGGCCTATATCCGGGATCAAAGTCGAAGGCAAAGGCAGAAGCACAGGGCCTGACCGTCAAAACTGTTCCGGAAGCCGTCAAGGATGCAGATGTGGTTATGGTTCTGATCCCGGACGAGAAGCAGGCACAGTGCTACAAGACCGACATCGAGCCGAACCTCAAGAGTGGTTCTATGTTGATGTTCGCTCACGGATTCAACATTCACTTCGGTCTCATCAAGCCGGCTGCTGACATTGATGTCACTATGATCGCTCCGAAGGCACCGGGCCACACCGTCCGTTCCGAGTATCAGGCAGGCAAGGGAACCCCGATGCTGGTTGCCGTTCAGCAGGATGCAACCGGTCATGCCCTCGAGCTTGCGCTTGCCTATGGCGCAGCGATGGGCGGAGCAAGAGCCGGACTTCTCGAGACCACGTTCCGCACGGAGACCGAGACCGACCTCTTCGGTGAGCAGGCTGTCCTCTGCGGCGGTGTCTGCGCTCTGATGCAGGCAGGCTTTGACACCCTTGTCGAGGCTGGATATGATCCCCGCAATGCATATTTTGAATGCATCCACGAGATGAAGCTGATTGTCGACCTCATCTATCAGAGTGGTTTCGCCGGAATGAGATATTCCATCTCCAATACTGCCGAGTATGGCGACTACATCACCGGACCGAAGATCGTCACCGACGAAACAAGAAAGGCAATGAAGCAGATCCTGAAAGATATCCAGGACGGCACGTTTGCCAAGGACTTCCTGCTTGAGATGAGCTCAGCAGGCGGACAGGTACATTTCAACGCGATGAGAAAGCTCCATGCAGAGCATCCGTCCGAGAAGGTCGGCGCTGAGATCCGCAAGCTGTACAGCTGGAACAAGGAAGAAGACAAGCTCATCAACAACTGATCCCTGGATTCTGGGACAGCCTGTCTGTAGGGCCGGGAGAAAGCTCCCGGTCCTCTTTTTCAACTTTTTTATTCCTTTCCTCTCTGTTATAATCGAAGGTATGTTCGAACGGCAGAGCGGGGGAAAGAATTTGATCGTTCAGGAAAGATAAGAGAGGGACTGCAATTATGGGAATGACAATGACGCAGAAAATCCTCGCCGCACATGCAGGGCTTGACAGGGTAGAGCCGGGACAGCTCATCGAGGCAGATCTCGACCTGGTGCTGGGCAATGATATCACGGCACCGGTGGCCATAGGCGAAATGGACAAGTTCAGGAAGAAGGGGGTTTTCGACAATACGAAGATCGCACTCGTTCCGGATCATTTCGTTCCGGCCAAGGACATCAAGTCGGCCGAAAACTGCAAGTGTCTCCGCGAGTTTGCAAAACGCAACAGGATCACGAATTATTTCGAGGTCGGAGAGATGGGGATTGAACATGCCCTGCTGCCGGAGAAGGGCCTGATTGCCCCGGGGGATGCGGTGATCGGCGCAGATTCGCACACATGCACCTACGGAGCGCTCGGCGCCTTCTCGACCGGTGTCGGTTCGACTGATATGGCCGCGGGAATGGCGACCGGCAAGGCATGGTTCAAGGTTCCGTCCGCAATCCGTTTTGTCCTCACCGGAAAGCCCGGCAAGTGGGTCTCGGGCAAGGACGTGATACTTCACATCATCGGTATGATCGGCGTCGACGGTGCCCTCTATCAGTCGATGGAATTCACGGGCCCCGGTGTCCGCGAGCTTTCCATGGATGACCGGTTCACCATTTCCAATATGGCAATCGAGGCTGGCGGAAAGAACGGGATTTTCCCGGTGGATGATCTCACGATTGCATATGAGAAGGAGCACGGTGCCGAACCCGGTACGGTCTATGAGGCAGATCCGGATGCGGAATACACCGCAGAGTACACGATCGATCTGTCGGAGATCCTTCCGACCGTTGCATTCCCGCATCTTCCGGGCAATGCGAGAACGTTCGGAGATATTCCGGATATTCCGATTGACCAGGTCGTCATCGGTTCCTGCACCAACGGCCGTATCAGCGATCTCCGCACGGCGGCCTCGATCCTGAAGGGACGTCATATCGCGAAGGGCATCCGCTGCATCGTCATCCCGGCAACGGAGAAAATCTATCTGGAGGCGCTGAAGGAAGGACTTCTCGAGACCTTCATCGAAGCCGGCTGCGTTGTCAGTACGCCGACCTGCGGACCCTGCCTTGGCGGCTACATGGGAATTCTTGCGGACGGTGAGCGGTGCGTATCCACGACCAACCGCAATTTTGTCGGCCGCATGGGTGCCAAAACCTCCGAGGTCTATCTCGCAAGTCCGGCAACTGCGGCGGCGAGTGCAGTCGAAGGAAAGATAGCGGATCCGACAGATTACTGATAAAATACGGACTCTGACGGGCATTTCCGCCTCGGATGGCGGAAGCTCTATTCAGTGAGGTGCAGACTTATGGAAAATGCGAAGGGCACCGTTATCCGCTATGAGGATAACGTTGATACGGATGTCATCATTCCCGCGCGGTATCTTGCAACCAGCGACCCTGCTGAGCTTGCAAAGCACTGCATGGAGGACATCGATCCCGATTTCGGGAAGAAAATAAAGAAGGGCGACATCATTGTCGCCGGGAAGAATTTCGGCTGCGGCTCATCGCGCGAACATGCTCCGATTGCCATCAAGGCGTCCGGCATTTCCGTTGTCATCGCGGAGACATTTGCGCGCATCTTCTACCGCAATGCGATCAATATCGGGCTTCCGATTGTTGAATGTAAGGAAGCATCGGAAAATATCAAGAACGGGGACACGGTTTCGGTCGATTTCAACACCGGAATCATCACGGATGAGACCACGGGCAGGACGTTTAAAGGACAGGCATTCCCTCCGTTCATGCAGAAGATCATCGATGACGGCGGTCTTGTAAACTATATCAACAGCAAGGACTGATTGTATGTTCGCTTTCTTCAGAGGAACGGTCGATTATCTTTCGGAATCCGAAGTGTGGCTCGACGTGAACGGCGTGGGATATGAGATTGCCATTTCTCCCTCCACGGCCTCCAGGCTGCAGGGATTCGGAAGCGAAGAAGTGACCGTCTACACCTATATGATGGTCCATGAGGATCAGATCGGACTGTACGGATTTCTCACGCGGGATGAGCTCATGCTCTTTAAGAAGCTTATTACCGTGAGCGGCGTGGGTCCGAAAGCCGGGCTGTCGCTTCTGTCCGTCCTGGATGCGGATGATCTCCGGTTTGCCATCGCTTCGGGGGACGTAAAGGCTATTTCCCGCGCACCGGGCGTCGGAAGACGGACTGCAGAGCGTCTCATCCTTGAGCTGAAGGACAAGATCAATGCAGCGGCTCCTGCGGCCGCACAGGAGGCAGGAGAGGAACCCGGGATCACTGGCGGTGAGCAGAGCGGCGATGCGGCGGATGCGGTCGCGGCTCTCGTGGCGCTCGGATACGGCCGGGCGGAAGCCGTAAAGGCCGTGCATGCTGCGAAGGGAGAAGGAATTTCCGGAACGGAGGAGCTTCTCAAAGGAGCACTCCGTCATATGGCATAACGGGTGAGTCATGGAGAAACGAATGATTGAAACAAGCTTTACGGAGGAAGACAGTCCGATTGAGGGATCGCTTCGTCCGGAAAGGCTTAAGGATTATATCGGACAGGATGCGATCCGCGAAAACCTGTCCATAGCGATCAGGGCTGCAAAACAGCGGGGAGAACCGCTGGATCACGTTCTTTTCTACGGGCCCCCGGGACTTGGAAAGACCACGCTCTCCTGCATCATCGCAAATGAAATGGGTGTCAATATCCGCATCACAAGCGGTCCTGCCATCGAAAAGCCGGGTGACATGGCGGCAATCCTCAATGGACTGAAGGAAGGCGATGTTCTTTTTATTGATGAAATTCACCGTCTGAACAAGCAGGTGGAAGAAGTTCTCTACCCCGCAATGGAAGACTTTGCCATCGACATCATGATTGGCAAGGGCTCGGCGGCAAAATCCATCCGGCTTGACCTTCCGAGGTTTACGCTGGTGGGCGCCACCACGAGAGCAGGACTCCTTTCTGCACCGCTGCGCGATCGGTTCGGAATTATTAACCGTCTTGAATTCTATACGGTTGGGCAGCTTCAGACGATCATCATGCATTCGGCGAAGATTCTGAATGTAAGTGTCGATGACAATGCTGCAGAGGAGATGGCAAGGCGGAGCCGCGGTACACCGAGGCTTGCTAACCGGATTCTCAAGCGCGTCCGGGATTATGCCCAGGTCCGGGGCGACGGCAGAGTGACGCTGGATGTTGCCTGCACAGCACTTGATATGATGGATGTCGACAAGATGGGACTTGACCACAATGATCAGAAGATCCTGCGGACGCTCGTTGAAAAGTTCGGCGGAGGACCCGCGGGACTGGATACACTGGCGGCTGCTGTCGGTGAAGACGCGGGAACCATAGAAGATGTCGTCGAACCGTATCTCCTGCAGAACGGATTCATCAATCGGACGCCGCGGGGACGGGTCGCGACGGAAGAGGCATACAGGCACCTCGGTCTTGAAATGCCGGAACGGGAAGAGTAATATTTTTGATAGGTCTGCTTTTCATTTGAGGGAGGACGCATTTTATGGCAGTGTCCAAAACGGATACAAAAGTCATCATTGATGGAAAAGTATATACGCTGAGCGGATACGAGAGCGAGGAGTATATCCAGAAGATCGCATCCTATCTCAATGGAAAGATCGAAGAGCTGAAGAAAGAGGAGGGGTATTCTCACCTTTCGCGCGATCTTCAGACGCTTCTTCTTGAGATCAATCTCTCGGATGATTATTTCAAGGCTCAGAAGAAGCTTGAAGCTCTTAATGAAGACCTGGAAAGCCGTGAGAAGGATCTGTACGACATCAAGCATGAACTGGTGACAACACAGATGCGGCTCGAGAGCACAGAGAAGAGCCTTAAGAAGGCAGAGCAGGAAAACCAGGAGAACGCAAAGAAAATCATCCGCCTGGAGGCTTCTTCCAAGAAGTGAGGCTATTGGGCCGGAGCCTGTTTTGGGAGGGATCTGGTTCTTCATGATTCATTTTTGCAATCTGGTTTTGATGAAGGGTACATAAAAAGGCTGCCGGCAGGCAGCCTTTTTTCGAAGGGAATGGAAGAAAATTTGGAAGAGAAACATGTGGAACTGCTCGCACCGGCCGGTTCTTTGGAGGCCTTTGAGGCCGCGGTGAACGCCGGAGCGGATGCAGTATATCTTGCGGGATCAAAATTCGGTGCACGTGCTTACGCAGAAAATTTTGACAGCGAGACGCTCCATCAGGTTCTGCGGACAGCACATCTGTGCGGTGTCCGGATCAATGTCACCGTGAATACGCTCACAAGGCAGGAAGAGCTTCCCGGCGTGCTGGAATTCCTGGGCCCGCTTTATGAGGACGGTCTTGATGCCGTCATCGTCCAGGATCTCGGTGTAATGCAGATGCTGCACCGGGAAATGCCGGACCTTGCACTTCATGCAAGCACGCAGCTCTCTGTGACGAATGCAGATGCGGTACAGTTCCTTGCACGTCTTGGCGTAACCCGGGTGGTTCCGGCAAGGGAGCTCTCTCTTGCGGAGATCCGCGATCTGAAAAGAGAGCTTCCCATTGAAGTGGAGACCTTTATTCACGGGGCCATGTGCTACTGCTATTCGGGAAAATGCCTCTTCTCGAGTTTTCTCGGAGGACGGAGCGGGAACCGCGGCCGCTGTGCACAGCCCTGCAGGCTCCCCTATCGGATTCTGGACCCGGAGGGAAGACGAACCGGCGAAGACGCAGCCCGGAAGGAATATTATCCCCTTTCCATGCGCGATATGCAGACCGTGCAGATTCTCCCGGAGCTCATTGAAGCAGGAATTGATTCCTTTAAAATCGAGGGCCGCATGAAGAAGCCGGAATATGCTGCCGGCACAGTGCGGATTTACCGGAAATATATCGATCTCTATTATCGGCTCTGCAAAGAAGGGCGCAGAGAGGAATACCGCGTGGAGCCGGAGGACCTGCAGGAACTCAGTGAGCTTTACATCCGGTCAGAGCGGAGCGAAGGATATTATCACTGTTACAATGGAAGAAATTTCGTGACCCTCGGTGAACCGGGCTACAGCGGTGCTGAGGAAGCACTTCTGACGAAGCTCCGCAGCGGATATGTCCATCCGGTCACGGGAGTGCCGGTCGGGATGGATGCCCGTTTTGCCGCCGGTGAAAGAAACAGGCTCACCGTGCGCGCGCTCTCCTCCGGGGTAAGCTTTACCGCAGAGGGTGAAAAGGCAGATACTGCGAAGAACCGGCCGATGACGGCAGAAGTTTTTGAAAAGAATCTGGGAAAGACCGGAGGAACGGTCTTTGTGCCAAAGTGCGTCAGGGCGGACGTGGAAGGCGCTGTGTTTGTTCCGGTCGGAGGCATCAATGCGCTCCGGCGGGAGGCACTTGCCGGACTGGAACAAAAACTTCTGAATGATTATAATCAGAAACGTATGTATGCGCTCCGAAAAGTCCGGGAGGAGATTGCAAAGTCTCTTTCGGACGGAGGCATCGATGAGGACGAGAGTAAAACAGTCCGGGAATCGGTCGGGATTTCTGCCGGCCGTTTTGATGCCGTTCCTGATTCGGACGGTGTTCTTTCCGGAATCGGACTGATTGCGGTGGTCCTGAATGAAGAGCAGGCAGATGCAGCGCGCCGCGGGGGAGCAGACCTCATCATCGACGACAGTGCATCGTTTTCCGGGATCGGAAAGGGCGAATTCGTTGCACTTCCCTATGCCGTGCGCGGGAAGAACCATGCCTTTATGGAACGGGCACTGCAGGATCTCAGGGGCGGAATATACCGCGGAGCACTGGTTCGGAATATCGAGGGGCTCTGGTTTTTACGCCGGGGAGGCTACCGGGGCATTATCCTTGCGGACTCCTCTCTTTACTGCTGGAACCGGGAGAGCCGGAAGGCACTTGCCGGGGAAGCAGATGCATTTGTTTATCCGCTCGAGCTTTCGGGAAGGGAGCTTTCAGAAACGTTCCCGGGGGAAGCGGACAGTATTCTTATGGTTTACGGGCGCGTCCCGATGATGATTTCAGCAGGATGCGTGAGAAAAACGGAAAAACTCTGCCGCGGGAAGGAAGAAGGTTTTTACTTCCTCGAGGACCGGATGGGGGAGCATTTTCCTGTCCGGACCGTCTGCACGCAGTGTACAAACATTGTGTACAATTCGGTGCCCTTAAGTCTTCACAGGGCATGGAGTGATACTCTGTTCCGGAGAACCCGCGCGAAGATGCTGGTTTTCACGACGGAGAGTGCGGAAGAAACAGCCGCGGCAACGGCTCTTTTCCGGAATATTCAGGACGGGCTCATGGCTGAGGAGCCGACTTACCGTTATACAGCCGGGCATTACAAGAAAGGCGCTCTTTAATGCGAACTTATATTCTCGCACTCACCAGATATTCCATAATGGGCTTTATGGTCCTTTATACTGTGCTGTCCCTGTATCAGCTCCGGAACATCGGCCATGCGCGCAGGCGAAAGGTCTGTCTGTATCTTCTGATTCTGATTTTTCTCATCAACGCACTGTCGTTTCTCACGATTGCTGTCGGCAATTCCGATCTTTCGTATTTCGGGCTTTTCATAGCTGAGACCATTGGGTTCGCTGCGTCAGTCTATATCTATATGCAGCTGTACCCGAGAGGCAATCTGACGCTTTATATTCATGTCATCATGATGCTCTCCGTGGGACTCATTGTAATTGCGCGCATTGATTTCTCTGAGGCCATCAAGCAGTTTGTCATCGCTGTGATCGGGCTTGTGATCACGATCGTCGTGCCGTATTTCATGCGGCGGTTCCGGTTCTACAAGAATCTCACGTATATTTATGCCGCCGCCGGCGCGGCTGCGCTTCTTGCCGTTCTTCTCATCGGCAATTATGTTTACGGTTCGAATCTGAATTTCACGATCGGCGGCATCACGATGCAGCCGTCTGAGTTCGTTAAAATTCTGTTCGTCCTCTTTATAGCGAGCTCCTACTACGAGGCATCCTCTTTCCGCGAGGTCTTCATTACCGGTGTGATCGCCGCGATGCATGTGCTCATCCTCATCGCCTCGAATGACCTGGGGTCCGCGCTCATTTTCTATGTTGTGTTTTTTTTCATGACGTATCTTGCAACCGGCAAGCCGGGCTACCTCATTCTCGGCGCAGCCGCGGGCGCCGCAGGAGCGATTCTGTGCGTCCGGGTTTTTGCGCATGTACGGACGCGTTTCATTGCATGGAGAGACCCCTGGAGCGTCATTGACGGAGACGGATATCAGATTACACAGTCGCTCTTTGCGATCTCGGGAGGCGGACTCTTCGGACTCGGACTCACGCAGGGCACACCGGGAGACATACCGTTTGTCGACAAGGACTTTATTTTTGCGGCGATCTGCGAGGAAATGGGGCTCATTTTCGCGATGTGCGTGATGATCATGTGCATTGTCATCTTTATCAACATCATCTGGATCGCTTTGAATTTTGATGACCGTTTCTACCGTTTCGCCGCCTTTGGCTTTGCGGTTGTCTATATCTTCCAGACGTTCCTCACCATCGGCGGCGATGTGCGGTTCATACCGCTCACCGGCGTGACGCTTCCGCTCGTGAGTTACGGCGGAAGTTCGGTGCTTGCGACAATCATTATGTTTGCGATGGTGCAGGGAATTTATATCATGCAGCAGGACCAGATTGCCGCGCAGCGGAGAAGAAATGGGGCATACCGCCGCAGGAGAAATGTTTATCCGGATTATGGAAGACGGGCTTCCGGCTATGAGAGAATCCCGATACGCGGGGAAATTGAAGGCGGGGACGAAACGGAACGATACGGAAGAAACGCCGGCACCGGATACGCATCACGCAAAGAAGATACCTACGGATATGGAGCCCGGCCGGAGAGAACGTATGGAACCGGGAATGGGGCACGGGCCGAGAGGCTGAGAACGTACAGCGCCGGAAATCGGACGCGCCCGGAGAGGCTAAGAACGTACAGCCCGGAGCAGCCTGCCCGCACAGAGAGAATGTATGACAGGACCGATTATCCTGCAGAGGATGCGGCCAGAAGTGAATGCCGCAGAGTCCGGCCGGACAGAAATGCGGATTCGGAAGGGTGGCCGGATGTGACCGGTTTCCTTTCCGGATACAGGAACCGCCCGGAAGAGGGACGGACCCGGAATGCGGAGCGCAGGGATGACTCGGATCCGGACGCAACGGATGTATTCGATCAGCTCTATGACTCACTTTTCGGTGATGAGGGCGATTCGGAAGAAAACACCGGCTATTCGCAGGGAAATTCCGGAAGATACAATGGTTGATATGGCGGGAAAGCAGGCGGAGTACTGCCTGATAAAGGAAAGGGCGTAATTACTATTTCATGAGAGACGACTACGATGACTATCGCCCGACCGCAGCTCAGCGGAAGAGGCGGCGCGAGAAAAGAAAAATGCGCAGGAAGATTCTCTTCACGCAGTGGGTCTTCGTTGCACTGTTTGCGGCGATGGGAACGTTCATCTGCTTCTATTCTCTGCGCTATAAGCGCGAGCTCTATGAGAATTCCTTCAATGGAAGAGAGAGCAAGCGGCTGGCACAGATCACGAAGGGATCGATTCTGGCCGCGGACGGCTCTGTACTTGCGAGAACAGTGGAGAATGCAGACGGAACGGAGACGCGCGAGTATCCGTACGGAAATGTTTTTGCACATGTCGTAGGGTACTCCGACAACGGAGCCAGCGGTCTTGAGTATGATTACAGTGTCGAGACATCGACCTCGAGTCTGTCACTTTCCGAGAAGGCAGCCCTCGATGAGAAGGGGGAGAAATACGGCGGTGATAGTGTTGTGACGACGCTGGATCCGGTAATCCAGCAGGCGGCCTATGATGCGATGGGTGCATACAAGGGAGCCATTATTGTCTCGGACCCCAAGACCGGCGATATATTGGCAATGGTCTCTAAACCGGATTTTGACCCGGCGAAGGTTGCTGAAAACTGGACAACCTATGTGAATGAGGATCCAACGGTCGGAACACTTCTGAACCGTGTGACGCAGGGTGCCTATCCGCCCGGCTCCACGTTCAAGATTGTGGATACGATTGAATACCTCAAGGAGCATCCGGACGACTGGCAGAATTATAGTTTTGACTGTACCGGTGACTATATTGTCGACAATTACAAGATTCACTGCTTCCACTATGAAGTACACGGCGAGGAGAATCTTCTGCAGTCGTTTGCCAATTCCTGCAACTGCTCATTCGGCAATATAGGACTTTCTCTTGATAAGGATGAATGGAACTCGACGATGTCGGGTCTTCTTTTCAACCGGGATCTCCCATATGATTACACATACAATCAGAGCTCCGTACATCTCACCGATGATACGGATACACAGGAGACGGTCCAGGTCGCAATCGGACAGGGCGAGACAAGTATGTCTCCGCTTCACATGAATCTCATCACCAACGCAGTGGCGAACGGCGGTGTACTGATGAATCCAAGACTGGTCAGTGCAATCGATACGGCTGCAGGCACCACCGTTAAAACGTATAATACAAAAGAGTACGGTCAGTTGTTCGACAGCTGGATTGCAGATGAACTGTGCACGATGATGCGCGCGGTGGTTACGGACGGCACGGCGACAAAACTTGCCGATGCAGCCTATGAAGCTGCGGGCAAGACGGGGTCGGCGGAATACGATGCCTCCGATGAAACAAAGTCGCATGCGTGGTTTACTGGATTTGCACCGGTCGATGATCCGCAGGTCAGTGTGACTGTCATCATGGAAGGCGGCGGAAGCGGCGGTGAGGTTGCAGTCCCGGCTGCAAAAGCAGTTCTGGATGCTTACTTTGCAAAGCGATTGTATATCGGTGAGAAAATTAAATATCCCGATCTCGTGAAGTGGAAACTGCGCCATCACGCAGGACAGCCGACGGTCTGGTGTGTCACGCTGCCGGAACAGGCCGATATGCCGGAGATTCTTCACAGTATGTATCTTTGCAGCCGGTATTACCGCGAGAATCCGCCGCTGATTATCGGCATTGCCGGAAGCCGGGACGATGCATTTGAGCTGGTCCGGATGATTGTGGAAGAGGCAGTGCGTGCAGATGGAGATCCGAATGTAAGAAAGTTTCTCTTTCCGCACGGGGTCCGTGTCAGGAGAAGCAGAAGCACTGCAGAAAGAGAGGATGCATGATGGCAGCTTTTCTTTCGGTGCTTTCTGTTATCGGACATATTTTGCTTATCGTTCTTGTGGTTCTGGCAGCTGTTCTTCTTGTCATCCTGTTTGTCCCTGTTCGTTACCGACTGAACGGGAGAATAACGGATCCGGAAAACCGCGATGAACCCTTAAACATGGAGATGCTGCTTCAGAGAACCACCGCAGATTTTTCTTTTTCCTGGCTTATTCATCTCGTCCGCGGCGGCATTTCTTATCCGCAAAAACCGAATTTTACGGTAAAGATTCTCTGGTTCACCGTATTTGGTGCACAAAACCGCGGCGGAAAGAAAACGGACGGGGAGAAAACTGGAAACGGGGACAATAAGAAACACAGGAGCCATAAGGTTCATAAGAACCATGAGAAAAATGGCGGAGATGACAGTGCCTCAGGTCCGGGAACAGTACAGAATCCGGGGGCCGAAGAATCGGGGACTGAAAAAGAACCGGAGATAAAGACGGATTCCGATGATGCCTGCAGGGACAAAGATGATACGGGGAAGGATGCAGAAAAGAAAAAAGAAACGGCATCCGGCTCCGGGGAGGCGGCCGGTTCATCACGGATGGAACGGCTCCGGTGCAAGCTGCAGGCGTTCTGTGGTAAGATGAAAAGGATTTCCAGGAATATCCGGTACTACCTTTCAATTTTGGAAAGTCCCCGCTTCGAGGCTGCATTCAATAAGGTGAAGGACAAAGTCCTCAGGCTTTTGAAGAAGGTTTTACCTTCGAAATGGATGCTCCGGGGAACCGTGGGTTTTGGTGATCCGGAGAAGGCAGGCCTGCTTATGGAGGCAATGGGAATTCTATGGCCGCTGACGGCAGGGCACATGGACGTGACGCCGGAATTTTATCAGTACCGGTGCGATCTGGAATTTCACGCGAAGGGAAAGATATTCATTATTACGCTGCTCGTCCTGTTCCTGCAGCTGTATTTTGATAAGAATGTAAAGATTATCTACCACGCGCTTCGGAAAGACAGTAAAAAGACAAAGAAGAGCAGGAGGTCAGACAATGGCGGAAAATAACAATACTTTTTCGACGGTGATTAAATCCCTTGTGGACGGCGCAGGCGGTGCCGTCTCATCGAAGACTGTCGTTGGGGAACCTGTCCGGGTCGGCGATACCACAATCATCCCTCTGTCGGATGTGACCTTCGGCTGTGCCGCCGGATCGAACAATGCGGACCGGAAGGACAGCGGCCAGGGCGGCTTTGCAGCCAAAATGTCACCGAGCGCAGTACTGGTTATCCGCGGCGGTACAGTCAAGGTTGTCAATATCAAGAATCAGGATGCCTTAACCAAGCTCGTGGATATGATTCCGGACATCGTCGACCGCCTCACCGCGAATCGCCAGGGAATGATGGACGATGACGATGCCGTCGAATATGCATTCCCGGGACGGAAAAAACAGGAGACAAAATCGCAGAGCAGCAGCGGTCCGGAAACGGAGCAAAAATAATTGCAGGGGGCCGCTGTTTATTCCAGCATCCGGAGTGCAGCTATGGACTCCGGATGCTGTGAAAAACGGCAGAACAGGATAATTCCGCCGTTTCGAAAAAATGATTGCAAACATTGGAACGTTCTGATAGAATATTTTCGTTATGTTTGGAAATCCCTGAAGTCAGGAGGTGTTAATCATGGCTAAGTGTGATATCTGCGGCAAAGGAGCTCACTTCGGCAACAACGTCAGCCATTCACATAGAAGATCCAATCGCATCTGGAATTCCAACGTTCAGACCGTATCGGTCAAGGTCAACGGCGGTGTGAGAAAGATGCATGTGTGCACGAGCTGCCTTCGTTCCGGAAAAGTTGAGCGCGCCTGAATCATCCAACAGGGTTCGTCTTAAGCGGCCTGAAGCGTAAGCTTCAGGCCGTTTTTCCGATGTTCCTTTTCGGCCCCGATGCGCGTATAATAAATTGAGCGCACCCCGGATAAGACAATGAATCCGGACAGTGAGCAGATTATGAATGAAGCAGGGAGGCAGCGAATGAAGTCATCATCCATGAATACCCATATGGGCAACATATCGATTGACAACGAAGTTATTGCTCAATACGCAGGAACGGTGGCTACGGAGTGCTTTGGAATCGTGGGAATGGCCTCTGTGATGAAGAGCGGTCTCGTCAACCTTTTAAAGAAGGATTCGATGACGAGAGGAATTGCAGTTACGCTGAATCCAGACGGTAAGCTGGACATCGATTTTCACGTCATTGTCTCGTACGGGGTCAATATTCCTACCGTGGCAGAGAACCTGATCAGCAATGTCCGTTACCGCGTGGAGGAATTCACTGGTCTTGAAATTGATAAAATCAACATCTTCGTCGAAGGCGTCAAGGTCATCGATTAAGTCTGATATTCAGGAGGAAATGAATTTTGAGTACGAGTTCGATTGACGCTAAGATGTTTTCACAGATGTTCTTAGCCGCGGCTTATAATCTCAAGTCCAACAAGGAATGGATTAATGAGCTGAATGTGTTCCCGGTTCCGGACGGCGATACGGGAACGAACATGACAATGACCATCACATCCGCGGTCAGGGAATTAGAAGGCCTTGGAGATGATTTCGATATGATGTCGCTCTGCAAGTCGATTTCATCCGGATCGCTCCGCGGCGCAAGAGGAAATTCCGGTGTCATTCTGTCCCAGCTGCTCCGTGGTTTCTGCAAGGCTGTCCGTGATCATGCTGAGATTGACGTCCCTGCCGCTGCTGCCGGTATGGATAAGGCTGTCGAGACGGCTTACAAGGCCGTTATGAAACCGAAGGAAGGAACTATTCTCACGGTTGCAAAGGGAGTCGCTGAGAAGAGCCGCGAACTGGTCAATGCAGGTGAGACAGATATCGACAAATATCTCACAGAGGTGATTGAATACGGTGATCAGGTGCTTGCTTCCACACCGGATATGCTGCCGGTTCTGAAGCAGGCGGGCGTCGTTGATTCCGGCGGACAGGGACTGATCCAGGTTCTCAAGGGAGCATTGGAAGGACTGCATGGCAAGGTCCTTACAGCGGAGGAAGTACTCGCGGAGGAAGAAGCTCCGGAAGAGGAGCGGCAGGCCGAGGGTGAAATTCCGGAACTCTCTGCCGATGAAGGCCTTAAATATGGCTACAGCACCGAGTTCGTCATCGTGCTTGACCGGCCGGCTAATCTCTGGAATCCGAAGACGGAAAAAGATTTTAAGCATTTCCTCGATTCCATCGGTGATACAAAGGTCTGCGAGAAGGACGATAACGAAGGTGTGGTCAAAGTAGATCTGGAATCGAACGATCCCGGACTTGCTATTGAGAAAGCTCTGATGTACGGCCAGCTCGTCAAAATCAAAGTGGAAAATCTCCGCGCCGCGAAGAAAGCAAAGGAAGAAGCGGCAGCCGGGCAGCCGGCTCCATCGCAGGAGACACCGGCAGATGCAGAACAGATGCCGAAGAAGGATGTCGCTTTTATCGCTGTCTGCGCCGGTGACGGATTGGCAGAGATTTTCCGCGGACTTGGCGTTGATTATGTCATTTCCGGCGGTCAGACGATGAACCCGAGTACGGAAGACATCCTTGAGGCGGTTGAAAAGGTCAATGCCGACACCGTATTCGTTCTTCCGAATAACAAAAATATCATCATGGCGGCAAACCAGGCAGCCATTCTTTCGAAGGACAGAAAGATTATCGTGATCCCGACAAAGACTGTTCCGCAGGGAATCACGGCTGTCATCAATTATATGCCGGATGTGGATCCGGAGGTCAACTGTGATAACATGACGCAGGAGATCGCAAAGGTGAAGAGCGCCGAGGTCACCTATGCAGTGCGGGACACGGTGCTTGATGATGTTGAAATCCATCAGGGCGATATGATGGCTCTCGGCGACAGCGGAATTCTCGCAACCGGGAAGGACCGCGATGAGACGACCATCGATTCACTCCGGAAGATGGTCACTCCGTCCACCTCTCTCATCAGCGTTTACTACGGTGCAGACGTGACGGAGCAGGATGCAGAGACGTTCGGCGACAAGGTACGCAGTGAATTCGCAAACTGCGATGTGGAAGTGCAGAAGGGCGGACAGCCGATTTATTACTACATCCTTTCGGCGGAAGAGTAATCCGCTTCAGCCGTTTCTCCAAGGCAGGGTGTCTTTTGGATTCATCGGACAGAAAGACAAAATGTCTGAATATTAAAATTTTTAAAGAGGCTTGTATCAATAATGATACAAACCTCTTTTGCTTTTTGAAAAATGATGTGGAATAATGGGGGCGTTGCGGCAGAAGAAAGTATCCGGAATGCCTTTATCATACGCAATTGAATCAGTTTGACGTCTGTCCGGCCTTCTGTGATAGGCCTGTATAAAGAATATAGCACGTATTTTGCAACTAACAATAGTAAATTTATAGACACTTTATAACTATTTTGCATATATTCAATATATAGTCGTCACATAATGCATTTATCTATATCTTGTGCTGACAGATGACATCACTATTTTCCAGACATTAAATTCTGCCGCAGCAGAATACTACCGTGGAAGGAGAATTGTGATGAATGAAAATGTAATGCTGGAACAAACCGCGGAAGAATGGCTGGCAAGCGTCCGTGAACGTGTGGCCGGCTCTACCTATGTGCAATATCACATGGTGACAAAAAAATATATTCTGCCCGCGATCGGCAGCCGTATGTGCCGGGCCCTCCGGGGGCAGGACATTACGGCTTTTCTCGAGGAATGCCAGACAAAACCTTCTTATCGCGGGGATTTCCTGTCCCCGTCCACAGTTGGAAACATCCGGACTGTTTTAAGAATGATCCTTCAGTACGGAACGGACCGGGGATACATTCCCGCATTTCAGGTCCGCTATCGGATTGCAGGCAGCAAAAGCATCCAGGGGCGCTGTCTGTCTACAAAGGATGCACGCCGCATGGAAGCGTATCTGTCCGGGACGGATAACGTACGTGAATACGGTCTTACCCTGTGTCTTGACATGGGTCTTCGTCTTGGAGAACTATGTGCACTTCAATGGGAGGATATTGATCTCGAAAACGGAATTCTGCATATCCGGAAAACCGTCAAGAAGGATGAAACGAAAGACACGGACGGAAATCCGAAGTATCAATGGATCATCGGTGTTCCGAAATCGCAGAAATCCTACCGTGACATTCCCATTCCGGTCCCTGTTGAAAAACGCCTGAAAGAATTTCATTCGTCCGTGACAGATGAGAGCTGTTACTTTCTCAACGGCAGAAAGGACCGTTTTGTGCTGCCGCGCAGCTATCAGGCAAGTTTCAGGGGATACCTTAAGAAGATGGGGATCGGAGACATTAATATACATGCACTCCGGCACAGCTTTGCAACACGCTGCCTTGCTAAATCCGATGCAAGAACGGTGAGCGAACTTCTGGGCCACTCGAGCCCTTCCGTCACAATGAATATTTACATCCACTCAACGATGGAGACAAAAAGAAAAGCAGTCAACAGCATCTCATTCCGGTCGGGCTTTGTATCCGGGTAAAATCGCGGATACACGCGGATTTGCGGACATTTTCCATCCGACACAATTCTGATTCTTTTGCGAATGTCTTCAACAGATTTCTCTGTTGTTTTATAAGGTAACAGAGAAAGGGCGGAGGCACAATGTACTGCAGAACCAGTGATGATAAGATCCGGCCAGGGAAGGCCTGAATATAAAAAGAGGGGGCTGGCCAATGAGCATCAGAAACGTGATTCTGGATGGGATGGTTTCGCCGAAGGGCTGTGATTATGAAATGGAATGTCAGCAGTCGTTCAATCGAAGCTGCCTTGAGGAGACGCAGGGGGTCATGCGTTTTATCGGGGATGTCCGCAAAGACCTGGAAGGAGTGTGTGAAGAACAATGGAATACACTAGGTATCTGACAGGAACAGCTGAAAATCAGGTCCTGGGCCTTTATGACCAGTGTATTCGGTCCGGGGTTCCGGAAAAGAGGGGTGATTTATTTGCACTTCTGGAAAAGATGGATCTGAATGAAACGTATTTCTCCAAGACTGCCGAAAAAGTTGCGGAGAACAGAACAGGCATGCCGATTATGCTGATGGAGATCGGACAGAAACAGATTGTCTATTCTATGAACAGAGAATTAGAAAGAATCGTAGTTCTGGGGATATATGATTGCTGAAATGAGAACACGAATGCTGTAAACGGGCTGGACCTTGAACGGGTTCGGCTCTTTCTTTATGGAGTAAATCTGTCCTGCCGGATGCCTTTTTGGCCTTTCCGCCGTGAGAGTGTATAATGATATACGGCTGGTTAAAAACGGCCCCGAGACGAATCGCCCGCGGGGGCAGGAAGCGAAGGATAAATCCATTATGGTTAAATACAATCTTGATCTTTCCGGAAAAACAATTGTTGTGACCGGTTCTTCCGGATTCATCGGTTCCAATCTCTGTCTGAAGCTGATGGAAGAATGGCCGGATGCCAAAATCATCGGTATCGATAACATGAATCATTATTATGACATCCGCCTCAAAGAGCTGCGGCTTCAGAAGCTCGTGAAAAATCCGCAGTTCACCTTCATTCTGGGGGATATTTCGGACAAAGATACGATCGACCGGGTTTTTGCGGATTATAAACCTCAGATTATTGTGAATCTGGCGGCGCAGGCAGGTGTCCGCTGGTCGCTGGTTCATCCGGAGGACTATATCAAGTCCAATATTGTCGGTTTTTACAATATTCTTGAGGCATCCCGCCATTCTTATGACGGATTGGCCGAAGAGGAGAAAGCTGTACCGGTGAGTGCGCAGGATTATGCGAAGGGCGTTTACCACGGCGTCGAGCATCTCGTCTATGCATCGAGTTCCAGCGTATACGGGGGCAATGTGAAATATCCGTTCTCGACAGATGATCCGGTGGATACGCCGGTCTCGCTGTATGCCGCAACGAAGAAATCAGATGAGCTGATGGCACACTGCTATTCCAAGCTGTACGGAATTCCGTCGACCGGACTTCGTTTCTTCTCCGTCATCGGACCCGCAGGACGGCCGGACATGGCTCTCTTCAAGTTCACGGATATCTTCCGTGAGGGCGGCACAGTTGAAATTTATAACTACGGCAAGTGCAGACGCGATTTCACCTATGTCGGTGACATTGTTGAGGGAGTTACGCGCGTGATGCGGTATGCACCGGCGGAAAACAGTGTCGGCGCACGGTATAACGTTTACAACATCGGAAATTCCAATCCGGTTGAACTTCTCGACTTTGTGAAAATCCTCGAGGAGGAACTGGTCAGGGCGAAGATCGTTCCCTCGGATTATGATTTCGACGCACACAGCAGGCTTGTTCCGGCACAGCCGGGTGACGTTGTTGAGAATTACGCCGATGTGACACCGCTGATCCGGGATTTTGACTATAAACCGAAGTCGGACCTCCGGGATGTCATCCGCGAATTCTGCGAGTGGTATGCGGGATTTTATGGAACCATCTGATTATGTTCTCAATTTTACCGGCTGCGTCCCGAGAAGTTTCGCGGATGCGGCCGGAATTTCTTTTCTGGACTTCAGCGGACTTTCCGGGACGCATCTTTTTCTTGACCCGGAGGCCGGGGAGACAATCCGCCGGAAGATTGCACCGTTCGGTGCGCATGGAATACATTTCATCGATACCGGAGATTACCACTATCTGTCGAAACTGACGGCAGAGACGGCGGGCTGCCCGTTTGTGCTGGTGCTTGCAGATCACCATACGGATATGCAGGAGGGAGCTTTCGGAACGGCACTCTCGTGCGGCGACTGGGCTGGGGCGCTGCTTCGGGAAAACAAGGCCGCCGGCTGCATTCTGATCGGGCCGCCCGGTGAATCAATCCGGAAAATTCCGGAGGATATAAGATCAAAGGTGCTGCCGCTGCAGCGGGAATGTAAGGATGCAGACAGGAATAGGGCCGCTGATTTCTGTAAGAAGCTTCCGGTCTACATTTCGATAGACAGAGATATTCTGCGTCCTGATGTATTCAGGACAGACTGGGATCAGGGCGATTTTTCGATGGAAGAACTTTCGTCTCTTCTCCTCGGTGTTGTGGGGGCACGAAGGTGCGGTGTCATCGGTATCGATATCTGCGGCGGCCTTGGAGCGGAAATGGCGGCATATCCGGAAAGTATGCGGCTGAACGAAAAGAACAATTTCGATCTGTATCAATTTGCGGCCCGGCTGATCGGCCGGCAGTGACAGAGGATTCATGAGCATTTCGATGAACAGTCCGCTGACAGATGTCCGCGGCATCGGAGAAAAAAATGCAAAGCTGTTCGGCAGACTTGGCATCGCGACGGTGGAAGATCTGCTGCGCTTCTATCCAAGAAGCTATGATTACTACAAGGACCCGGTTCTGGTTTCGAATGCAGTGCCGGGAGAAGTGGTATCCCTGTCACTTGGCATCGTTGGGAGCGGAACCACTTTTCATGCAAACGGAAAATCAGTGACCTATTTTACCGCCGGAAACGCCGGCGGGCAGATGCGCCTTACGTTTTTCAACCAGCCGTATCTCAAGAGGGCACTGCAGCCGGGCAGTATTCATGTGTTCCGGGGTATGCTCAAACAGCACGGGAACGGGAATCTTTATCTTGAGCAGCCGCAGATCTTTGGGCCGGATGAGTATGAGAAACTGCGGGGAACCAGGCAGCCCCGGTACCCGCTTACGCAGGGGCTTAAGAACAATCTCGTAATCCGGACTGTCCGGAACGTCCTTAAGGAAGTCAATCTGGACGATGTCCCGGCCGGAACATACGGGGCGGAGTTCCTGGACGAAAGAACAAGGGAGACACTTGGGCTTATTTCCGAACCGCGTGCCGCCCGGGCCATCCATTTTCCGGAGGATGAAAAGGAACAGACTGAGGCAAGGAACCGGCTTGCGTTCGATGAATTTTTCTTTTTCCTGCTCAACATCTCCGAGAGGCAGGATGAGGAAAAGAAAAGGGTCAATCCGCGGCCGATGATTGAAACCGCGGACCCTGAAAGACTGATCGAGCAGCTTCCCTATGAGCTCACGAATTCGCAGAAGAAAGCCTGGGAGGAAATCAGGGGCGATCTTTGCAGCAGCCGGCTGATGAACCGCCTGCTGCAGGGCGATGTGGGTTCCGGCAAAACAATCCTTGCCTTTCTTGCGCTTCTCCTCGCCGCCTCGAACGGCAGACAGGGGGCCCTGATGGCGCCGACCGAAGTGCTCGCAGAGCAGCACATGCAGAACCTCTCTGCCATGAAGGAGAAATACCATCTCCGGGTGAATCCGGTTCTGCTGACGGGATCGGTGAAGGGCGCCGCGCGAAGAGAAGCTCTGAAGAAAATCGCGGATGGTACGGCGGACGTCATCATCGGCACCCATGCACTTATACAGGAGAAAGTAAATTACAAGGACCTCGGGCTTGTCATTACCGACGAGCAGCATCGTTTCGGCGTGCGGCAGAGGGAGGCACTTTCCGGAAAGGGAAGCGATGTCCCGATTCTTGTCATGAGTGCGACGCCGATACCGAGAACGCTCGCAATCATTCTGTACGGAGACCTCGATGTATCGCTGCTTACGGACATGCCTTCCAATCGTCTGAAGATCCGGAACACAGTGCTGGACGAAGGCTGGCGGAACAAATGCTTTCACTTTATCCTGAAGGAAATTCGTGCCGGGCATCAGGCATACATCGTCTGTCCGGCGGTTGAAGAGAGTGAGCTCGAGGGCGTCGCCAATGTGAAGGACTATACGGCAGCGTTAAAACAGGCGATGCCCGATAACGTCACCATCGAAGCCCTGCATGGGCGAATGAAGCCGGCGGAGAAAGAAAACATCATGAACCGCTTTGCCACGCACGAGATTGATATTCTTGTGTCCACGACCGTCATCGAGGTCGGCATCAACGTGCCGAATGCCACGGTGATGATGGTGGAGAATGCGGAGCGTTTCGGCCTGTCCCAGCTTCATCAGCTCCGCGGACGCGTCGGGAGAGGCAGCGCGCAGTCTTACTGTATTTTTCTCTATGGAAGTCAGATAAAAGAGAAGCCGGAGAGACTGTCCATTCTCGAACAGTCGACGGACGGCTTTTATATCGCGGAGAAAGACCTTGAGCTCCGGGGCCCGGGAGATCTCTTCGGTGTACGGCAGAGCGGAGAGCTTGGATTTGTGCTTGCGGATATTTACCGCGACGCCGGGCTTTTGAAGAAGGCCTCTGACCTCGCCGCGGGCATCAGCCGGAACGCATCCCGGCAGTCCGGCGGCGCGGACAGGTATTCTGCGCTGCGCCTGCGGCTCCTCCATGAGAGCGCAAAATCGGTTGACTTTCGTACTATTTAAATGGATAATTTAGTCTGTGTGCAAAGTGAATGAGTGTTAAAATGCTCATTTTCCACATCATATTGTATTTCAGCTGCACATGTCAGAACTAACAAATCGATAATCCGAATATCTGTCAGTGGAAAATGATATCGGGATCTTTCGTTTCAGTGAAGACAGGGAGAAACCTGAAATGTCCAATGTAGCAGTAGTTACCGACAGCAACAGCGGCATCACGCCCGAAATGGGAAAAGAGCTCGGATGTTATATCGTCCCGATGCCGTTTATGTTCGGCAATAGTGACACGACATATTATGAGAACGTCAATCTCACCCGCGATCAGTTCTTCGACAAGATGGAGTCCGGCGAGGTCGTTCACACCAGCCAGCCGGCACCGAATGAGGTCCTGAAGGTCTGGGATGAGGCGCTGAAGGATCATGATGAGGTCGTCTATATTCCGATGAGCTCCGGGCTTTCCGGATCCTGCCAGAGTGCGAGAATGCTCTCTGCCGATTACGATGGAAAGGTGGAGGTTGTCAATAATCAGCGCATCTCTGTCACGCAGAGGGCTTCCGTCCTCGACGCGATGGAACTCGCAAAAAGAGGCAAAACCGCTGCGGAAATCCGCGAAATTCTTGAAAGGGTGAAGTTCGACAGCAGTATCTACATCATGCTTGACACCCTTGTGTATCTCAAGAGAGGCGGACGCATTACACCGGCGGCGGCAGCCATCGGCACGCTTCTCAGGATTAAGCCGGTTCTTCAGATCAAGGGCGAGCGGCTCGATGCATTTTCGAAGGCCCGCACGACTGCGCAGGGCAAGACCACGATGATCAATGCCATGCGCAATGATATGGAAAAGCTTTATGGCGGGACGGCTGAGGAAACCTGCTGGCTTTACGCTGTTCACGCCAATGTTCCGGATGAAGAGGCTGTTTGGCAGAAGGAAGTCCAGGACGCATTCCCGAATTTCCATGTCCGTCCGGACCGCCTGTCTTTGTCCATCTGCTGTCATATAGGACCGGGCGCGCTTGCGATCGCCTGCTCGCGAAAGCTTGATTACGATAGACTTTGAGTTTTGGCTGCATTCGTTCGTCAGCGCTGGCCATCACCCGCAGGACGGGTGATGGCTTTACTTTACAACAGGGTAATTCGGAAAACCTGTTTGGAGGATACATTTGGGAAAGACAGATAATTCTTATAATGCCGGCAGCATCAAGGTGCTCGAGGGGCTCGAGGCAGTCCGCATGCGTCCGGGAATGTATATCGGGAGCACCTCAACGAGAGGGCTGAATCACTGCGTTTACGAGATCGTGGACAACGCGGTCGATGAGCATCTGGCCGGCTACTGCGACACGATTCATGTCACGCTGGAAGAGGACGGCTCGTGTACCGTCGAGGACAATGGCCGCGGCATCCCGGTCGGAATGCACGAGAAGGGCGTGAGTGCTGAGCGTGTTGTTCTGACGACTCTGCACGCCGGAGGAAAATTCGACAATAAGGCGTACAAGACGAGCGGCGGCCTTCACGGCGTTGGCTCATCGGTCGTCAACGCACTGTCTTCCCGCATGACGGTCACTGTCCGGAACGGCGGCTTCATCTACGAAGACAAGTACGAGCGCGGCATCCCGGTGCAGGAACTCCAGAACGGGCTTCTTCCGGTAATCGGAAAAACAAGAGGCACCGGAACGACCATCAATTTCCTGCCGGATCCGGAGATTTTCGAGAAAACCCGTTTCAAGGAGGATGAGATCAAAAGCCATCTTCACGAGACGGCTTATCTGAATCCGAATCTGACTATTTATTATGAGGACAAGAGGGAAGGAACCCGGGAGCAGATTGTATTCCACGAGCCGGACGGAATTGTCGGGTTCATCCGCGATCTCAACAAGACCGATGAGCCTGTGACGGAGGTCATCTACTTCAAGGGGGAGAGCGAAGGAATCCAGGTAGAGGTCGCTCTTCAGTACATCAATGAATTCCACGAGGAAGTCCTCGGCTTCTGCAACGATATTTACAATGCAGAGGGCGGATCGCATATCACCGGCTTTAAAACACAGTTCACGCAGATCATCAACAACTATGCCCGTGAGCTGGGTGTTTTAAAAGACAAGGATATGAATTTCACCGGCACCGATGTCCGCAACGGGATGACGGCGGTGGTTTCCATCAAGCACCCGGATCCCCGTTTTGAGGGTCAGACAAAGACAAAACTTGATAATCAGGATGCGGCGAGAGTGGTGGCGAAAGTCACCGGAGATGAAATGGTCCGATATTTTGACCGGAACCTTGACACACTCAAGGCGGTGATCGGATGCGCCGAAAAGGCCGCCAAGATCCGGAAGACGGAGGAAAAGGCCAAGACGAATCTTCTGACGAAGCCGAAGTATTCGTTTGACTCGAACGGAAAGCTCGCCAACTGTGAATCCAAAGATCCTTCGAAATGTGAGATTTTTATCGTCGAGGGCGACTCGGCCGGCGGCAGCGCGAAAATGGCGCGCGACCGCATGTACCAGGCCATCATGCCGATCCGCGGCAAAATTCTCAATGTTGAAAAGGCCTCGATCGACAAGGTTCTTGCGAATGCCGAAATCAAGGCGATGATCAATGCCTTTGGATGCGGCTTTTCGGAAGGCTACGGCAATGATTTTGATATCACGAAACTGCGGTATGACAAAATCATCATCATGGCGGATGCCGATGTCGACGGCGCGCACATTTCGACGCTTCTGCTCACGCTGTTTTACCGGTTCATGCCGGATCTCATTTATCAGGGGCATGTATATGTTGCCATGCCTCCGCTCTACAAGGTAATGCCGCAGAACGGAAAGGGAAAGGAAGAATATCTCTACGACGATGCGGCACTGGAGAAGTACCGCAGGAATCACAAGAACGGAACCTTTACGCTGCAGCGCTACAAGGGACTCGGTGAGATGGACCCGGAGCAGCTGTGGGAGACGACTCTTGACCCTGAGCGAAGACAGATGCGTCAGATCCAGATCGACGATGCCAGAATGGCTTCTGACACGACCGAGCTTCTTATGGGCACCGACGTTGAGCCGCGGCGCGAGTTCATCCACGAACACGCAAACGATGCGGAAATCGATGCCTGATGCCGCGGGCTTCCATCTTCCATTATTCCATTAAGATAACTTCCGGAGTCTATCATCATGCCAGAGAAGGAAAAAATCATTCACAGTGAATACAGCGAGCTCATGCAGAAGTCGTACATCGACTATGCCATGAGCGTTATCGTTTCGCGGGCCCTGCCGGATATCCGGGACGGCCTCAAGCCGGTTCAGCGCCGCACACTCTACGATATGTATGAGCTCGGCATCCGTTCGGACAAGCCGTACCGGAAATCGGCGCGAATCGTCGGCGACACGATGGGTAAATATCATCCCCACGGCGACAGCTCGATCTATGACTGCCTTGTCGTCATGGCGCAGGATTTCAAAAAGGAAATCCCGCTTGTCGACGGACACGGCAACTTCGGGACGATTGAGGGCGACGGCGCCGCGGCTATGCGCTACACCGAGGCAAGGCTGTCAAAGATCACCGAGGAAGCCTTCCTTGCCGATCTGGACAAGGATGTCGTCGATTTTGAGCCGAATTTTGACGAGACCGAGAAAGAACCGACCGTCCTGCCCGTGCGCATTCCCAATTTCCTTGTAAACGGTTCGGACGGCATCGCGGTCGGCATGGCAACCAGCACGCCGCCGCACAATCTCGGAGAAGTCATCGATGCGGAGATTGCGTATCTTAACAATCCGGATATCACTACGGAAGAACTGATGCGGTATATGCCGGGGCCGGATTTTCCGACCGGCGGTATTATCGTGAATAAGGACGATCTCCGTGAAATCTATGAAACCGGCACGGGAAAGGTCCGCATCCGCGGCCGTGTGACCGAAGAGAAGGCAAAGAACGGGCACACAAATGTCGTCATCACGGAGATCCCGTATACGATGATCGGCTCCGGGATCGGAAAGTTTCTCTCGGATGTTGCCCAGCTGCAGGAAACCCATGTAACCAGTGACATTGTCGATATCACGAACCAGTCGTCGAAGGAGGGCATCCGCATTGTCATCGAGCTGCGGAAAGGCGCGGATGTTGAGAATTTCAAGAATCTTCTCTACACGAAAACGCGTCTTGAGGACACCTTCGGCGTCAACATGCTCGCCATCCGGGGAGGAAAACCGGAGACGCTGAACCTGAAGAGCATTCTCGAAGAGAGTGTCCGGTTCCAGTTCGAGATCAACCGCCGCAAATACACGAATCTCCTCGGCAAGGAGCAGAAAAAGCGTGAGATCCAGGAGGGCCTGATTCAGGCGTGCAACATCATTGACCTCATCATCGAGGTCATCCGCGGGTCGAAGACGCGGCAGCAGGCGAAGGACTGTCTCACTTCCGGAAAGGTGACCGGCATCACGTTCCGCAGCCGCGAGTCGCGCGTCATGGCGCAGAACCTTTCATTCACCGAGGCACAGGCGGATGCCATTCTCGATATGCGCCTGTACCGTCTCATCGGACTGGAAATCGATCAGCTTACGAAGGAACATGAACAGACCGTAGCGAACATTTTCAAGTACGAGGACATTCTGGAGCAGCGCGGTTCGATGGAGAAGGTCATCGAGAAAGATCTTCTTTCCTACAAGAAGAATTACGCCTCCGAGCGGAAGACGGACATTATCAATGCCGGCCCGGCGGTCGTCGTCGTGAAGAAAGAGGAACCTGTCGATGTCTATTTCGTGATGGACCGCTTTGGCTACGCCAAAACGATTGATCAGTCGACATTTGACCGCAACCAGGAGACGGTTCTTTCCGAAAACCGATATGTGATAAAAATCCGGAATGATGCAAAGGTCTGCCTCTTCACCGACACCGGGCTCATGCACACGGTGAAGGTTTCCGATCTGCCGCTTGGAAAACTGCGGGATAAGGGGGTTCCGGTCGACAATGTCAGCAACTATTCGTCCAAGAACGAGACAATCATCCTGGTCGTAAGCCAGAGCGATATCAATCTTTGCCGCTTCCTGTTTGTCACGAAGAAAGCGATGATGAAGATCGTCTCCGGCGGCGAATTCGATGTCGTCAAGAGGACCATTCAGGCGACCTCGCTGCAGGAAGGCGACAGTGTTATGAAAGTCGCCATATTGAGCGACCAGGTCAATGTCGTTCTGCAGACGCAGAAGGGATACTTTATCAAGTTCCCGATGGACCAGATTCCGGAGAAGAAGAAGAATGCAGTCGGTGTGCGCGGCATGAAGCTTACGGAAGATGATGAACTTGAGGAAGTTTACTTTACAAAGAACCTGGAAACCACTACGATCAGATATAAAGACAAGGATGTGGATCTGAACCATCTCAAGCTTTCCTCCCGGGACGGCAGAGGTACGAAGATCAGGGTCTAGAAAAGCGAAGGAGCAAAATGAGAGTTATTGCAGGAAGCGCAAGAAGCATACCGCTGGTAACTCCGGAGGGCGAGGAACTCACAAGACCGACCCAGGACCGGATCAAGGAGACACTGTTCAATATCATTCAGGGATATATCCCGGGGGCGGTGTTCCTGGACCTGTGCGCGGGAAGCGGCGGCATCGGCATTGAGGCACTGAGCCGCGGCGCAAAGCGATGCTATTTTGCAGAGAACGCGCGCGAAGCCATTGCGTGCATTGAGAAGAATATACACAAAACGCATTTTGAGGATCAGTCCGTACTGATGAAGACGGATGTCCTCAATGCCGTCCGCAACATTCATGAGAAGGAAGCGGATGTCATCTACATTGACCCGCCGTATCAGTCGGGGCTGCAGGAGAAGATTCTTTCCGTTCTGAAGGATGCGCCGTATGTGACGGAGTACACACTGATCATTGTGGAGGCAGCTCTGGAAACTGATTTTGGCTATGCCGAAGAGCTTGGCTTTGAGGTGCAGCGGGAGAAGAATTACCGGACGCAGAAGCATGTTTTTCTGAAGAAAAAGCAGGTACGGTCCTGAGAGAAAGGGCGCCCGATTATTAAAAAGGCTCCGGATGAATTCCGGAGCGGAAATGAGCAATTATGAAAGCGGCTATTTATCCCGGAAGTTTTGACCCGGTCACGTACGGACATATTGATATCATCAGGAGAGCATCGGAAATGTTCGATGTCCTCCATGTCGCGGTGCTCGACAACAAGGCCAAGACTCCGTTGTTTTCGGTAGATGAACGTGTTAAAATGCTCAAAGATGTGACCTGTGACATGCCAAATATCGTGGTTGAATCGTTCTCCGGTCTGCTCGTTGACTATGCGAAGAAGAACGATATTCATGTATCGGTGCGGGGTCTCCGTGCAGTCACGGATTTTGAATATGAACTTCAGATCGCCCAGATGAACCGACTCCTTTCCAAGGGATCTCTTGATACCATTTTCCTTACCACCAGTCTTGAATATGCATATCTCAGCTCGTCCGGTGTGAGGGAAATTGCCAGTTTCGGCGGCGATTTTTCAATGTGCGTGCCGCCTGAAGTCGAGGAAATGGTCAAAAAGAAGTATGAATCGGTCCGTAAGGCGGATTAAAGCAAGAGGATAGTATGGCAAGCAGAATTGAACAGCAGATAGATGAGATCACTCAGTATATTGACAGCTGCAAGTATGCAGCTTTTTCTTCGGACAAGATTCTGGTTGACAGGGACAAGCTTCTGGATATGTTAAGCGACCTTCGCGGAAACATGCCGGAGGAAATGGCGCGCTACCGCAAGGTCGTGAATGAGCGCCGGCAGATCCTGGATGATGCCAGGGCAAAGGCACAGGCCCTGATCGATGAGACGACCGCCAAAACCAATCAGCTCGTCAATGATCAGGAAATCATGCAGCAGGCTTATGCCCAGGCAAATGAAGTCGTTGCGATGTCCTCGCAGCGGGCACAGCAGATCGAAGATGATGCGGTGGCGGATGCGAACAACTATCGGCTTGCCGCAGTTCAATATATGGAGCAGATGCTTGCAAAGATGGAGGAGTTTTCGCGGAGAGCGGCGCAGGAGACAGATGCAGCCTACAGCCGATATGCCGATGAGCTCCGAAGAACCATCAAAACCATAAGCAGCAACCGCGCTGAGCTCCAGAGGAGTGAGGCACGGCAGACGGCAGCCGCTTCAGCGGGAAACGGAGTTGCCGGCGCTGCGACTGCAGATATCCAAAGCCAGGAAAGCGGCGTGCCGGAGTCGGGGACAGGTACTATCCGGGATTCTTCAGGCCAGGGTACGGATGATCTTGCACTCGACGGCGCGGGAAGCCGCTGATTCAGAACCTACAGGGGCCAGGGTTTCGGGATGAATCCTGATGCCCCTTTTATTTTACAGAGGACGTTTGCAGTCAAGAGGACAATGATGAAAAAGAAAAAAGGCACCTACGGATATTATCGGAATAACAGAATCGTCATGACAGTCCTCAGCGCAGCACTCCTTGGCGGCGATCTTGTCATGTTCTTTGTCTCCAAAAATTATTTCGGAACGACGAAGAATCTTTTTACCATTTTCGCGGTGCTCGTGTGTCTGCCGATTGCAATGGCCATCGTGAATGCATTCATGAATTTCCGTGCCCGCGGCTGCAGTGAGGAGGCACACAGGAAGATTTCGGAGCATGAGGGGAAGCTCTCCTGTCTTTATGATCTTTACCTCACAAGCTACCGCGAAAACTATGCTCTTTCGCATATGGCAGTGTACGCAACGACCTTTGTGGCTTATACGGAAGACCCCAAATGCCTTACAAAGAACGGAGAGGCTCATATCCGGACAATGATGGCAAACAACGGACATAAGGGAATCGATGTCAAAATCTTTACGGACATCAATAAGTACGTAAACCGTCTTGATGCAATGAACCGGCAGCTTGATGAAGGCGGAGCAAAGGATGAGACAGAGATTCTGGAGCTCATGAAGCAGATCGCACTGTGAGACGATGAGAGAATATACGGTAGAAGCGAAGGACGCCGGGCAGCGGCTGAACAAGTATCTTCACCGGATTCTTCCGGCGATGCCTGTATCGTTGGGGTACAGGATGCTCCGAAAGAAAAATATCACCCTGAATGGGAAGAAGGCGGACGGCTCCGAATCTGTGAAGGAAGGAGACAAGGTCCGGGTCTTTTTCTCTGACGAGACGTTTGCTAAGTTCGAGGGGGTTCCGGTTCCGGAGGGCACGGCAGAGGACTACATGAGAGCCTTCCGGGAAATAGAAGCGCTCTATGGCAGGAAAGTCTGCACACTGCCGTCCGGTTTCCGGGAATCTGCAGAAAACGGACGGCTAAAGGGCTCCGGCAGGGACCGGAAGACGGACGCAGCCGCCGGAACGTCCATCATGCCCGATCCTGTGCTTTACGAGGACAGGGATATTCTTATTGCCAATAAACTCCCGGGAATTCTTTCGCAGAAGGCGTCCCCGGGCGATGTCTCCATGAACGAATGGCTCGTCGGCCGCTGTCTTTTCAGGAGAGAGATCACGGAAGAGAGCCTCCGCTCCTACAGGCCGTCGGTTTGCAGCAGACTTGACCGAAACACGGAGGGCATTCTTATCTGCGCCAAAACGCTCCGCGGAAGCCGGGCGATGACGAAGGTTCTCCGGGAGCGGACTCTCCATAAATATTATCGGATGGCGGTGAAAGGAACAGGCCTTGGAAGCGGTATGATCGAGGCTTACCTTTCAAAGGATGAGAAGACGAACACCGTGCACCTTGACTCTGCGCCTTCAGATGGCGCTTCTCTCACCCGGACCGGATATAGGACTATTCTTGAAGGACCGGAGCTTTCCCTCATCGAGGCCGAACTCATCACCGGCAAAACGCATCAGCTCCGTGCCCATTTCGCATGGCTCGGGCATCCGATCGCGGGTGACCCCAAATACGGAGACCCGGAGCTCAACCGTATTGCCGCATCGCGTTTTGACGTCCGCAGACAGCTGCTCATTGCCTGCAGAATTGTCTTTCCGGAAATGAGAGACGAACTCCCGGAACTTTCCGGACGTGAGTTTGAGATCCCTCTGCCGCCGGTTTATGAGAAAATAGTCCGGGAATACCGCGGCCGGAGAAAAGAAAGAGGAGAAAGAACGGTAAGGTAGATTCATGCCGACCTGGAATTCACGCGGACTCCGCGGCTCCATGCTTGAGGAGCTGATCAACAGAACAAATGAGAAATACAGGGAAGAGCATCTGGCTCTCATTCAGAAGATTCCGACGCCGATCACACCGATCCGGATCGATAAAGAGAGCAGTCAGATCACGCTGGCGTATTTTGACCAGAAAAGTACGGTCGATTATATCGGCGCCGTACAGGGGATCCCGGTGTGTTTTGACGCGAAGGAATCAAAGACGGACACGTTCTCACTGCAGAATATTCATCCGCATCAGGTTGCCTTCATGGAGGAGTTCGAGCAGCAGGAGGGTATCGCGTTTTTTATCATAAGCTACACGGAAAGGGATATGCTTTACTATCTTCCGTACCGCTATTTCCGCCCGTTCTGGGACCGGGCACTGGCCGGAGGACGCAAAAGTTTCCGAATGGATGAACTGGATATGACATGGGTGCTTCCGAGAAAATCCGGCGTGCTTGTGCCGTATCTTGAAATGATCAATAAAGATTTATTGGAAAGAAACGAAGAAAAGAGGTAAATGGTATGCCCGAATGGTTAAAGAATGCTGTATTTTATGAAATTTATCCGCAGTCTTTCAAAGACTCAAATGGGGACGGGATCGGTGATTTTAACGGAATCACGATGGAGCTCGACTATATAAAGAGCCTCGGGTGCAATGCACTGTGGATCAATCCCTGTTTCGACTCCCCGTTCCATGATGCCGGATATGATGTCCGTGACTATAAGAAGGCGGCTCCGCGCTATGGAACGAACGAGGACCTTTACCATCTTTTTGAAGAGGCCCACAGAAGAGGAATTCATGTGCTTCTTGATCTCGTCCCCGGACACACCTCGGAGGAACACGAGTGGTTCAAAGAAAGCGGAAAGGCAGAGAAAAATGAATATTCAGGCCGGTATATCTGGACGGACTTCTGGATCCGCGGAACGAAGAATCACCCGTACATCGCAGGTGAGTGCGAGCGCGGCGGCGCTTATATGCTGAATTTCTTCAAATGTCAGCCGGCTCTGAATTACGGCTTCCTGCATCCGGAAGAAGACTGGCAGATGCCGATCGATGCCCCGGACTGCATGGCGACGAGAGATGCGATGGTCGATGTGTGCAAGTTCTGGCTCGGACACGGCGCGGACGGTTTCCGTGTGGACATGGCGGGTTCACTGTGCAAGGACGATGATGAAAAGCAGACGGGAACGTGCGCGATCTGGAAATATATCCTCGGGAAGGTCCGCGAAGATTATCCGGAATCTGCCTTCGTTTCGGAATGGAATAATCCGATGATTTCTCTGAACGGCGCAGGCTTTGATATGGACTTTTATCTCGATTTTCCCGGCAACGGCTATAATTCGCTCGCAAGAGACTATGAAAATCATAATGCCGGATCGGGAGAAGACAGAAGTTTCTTCCGCGCCGGAGAGGGCGGAGATATCCTGCGGTTCCTTGAGGATTATCTTCCGAAATACGAGGCCACGAAAGAGCAGGGGTATTTCTGCTTCCTCACCTGCAACCATGATACGCCGCGCGTCTCTGCAACGCTCACGCCCCGGGAAGAAAAAATCTATAACGCGATGATTCTCACCATGCCGGGTGTTCCGTTTGTGTATTACGGCGATGAAATCGGCATGCGGTACATCAAGGATCTTCCGACGAAGGAAGGCGGTTATATACGAACGGGCACCCGTACGCCGATGCAGTGGAATCACTCAAATAACCTTGGCTTTTCAGACGGGAAAGCAGAGGATCTGTATCTTCATCTGGACCCTGCATCCGACGCGCCGACTGCGGAGGATGCACTTAACGATCCGGACTCGCTCCTTTGCTCAGTGAAGACGCTGAACGCGCTTCGCGGAGAAAACAGAGACCTTCAGGCGGATGGGCCGTTCGAGACCGTCTATGCGGCAAAAGAGAAAACACCGTTCGTATACCGCAGAGGCCGGTTTGTGATTTCGGTCAATCCGGAGAAAAAGGAAGAAAAGGTTGATCTCACGGGACGGCTGGCGGATGCCCGAAAGCTTACAAAGATCTATGAAATCGGCTCCTCGGACTGTGCGGAGGGAATCCTCACGGCCGGCCCGCAGTCCTTTGTCATTTTCCGGATCGGCTGACGCAGAACACAGTTTGACAAAACCGGATGTTTCCGGTATACTCTCATAGACTTTAGTATGCTATCTAATTAGCACTTCACAGCACTAAAGTAACACGGACGGAAATTCTGAATGACTCTGCCGCGGAATGAAATCAAGCTGCACGGCCGTGAAGAGTGCCGGGAAAACGGAGTTTATACATGAAGAGTAAAAACAAGGGGCAGGCACTTCTGCACACCCCCGAAGGGGTCCGGGATATATACGGAGCAGAACTTTCAAGAAGAAAAACAGTCACGGACGGCATCCGTGAAAAAATGCATCTATACGGATACAAAGATATTCGTACTCCGAGCTTTGAATATTTCGATGTATTTTCAAATGAAATCGGAACAACGCCGTCGAGAGAGCTGTATAAGTTTTTTGACAAGGAAGGAAATACGCTTGCCCTGCGGCCGGATTTCACGCCTTCGGCTGCCCGGTGTGCTGCAAAGTATTACATGGATGAAAGCGAGCCGATCCGCTTCTGCTACGAGGGAAGCACCTTCGTCAATACGTCGAATCTGCAGGGAAAACTGAAGGAACAGGAGCAGATGGGCGTCGAGCTGATCGGAGACGGAAGTGCACGTGCTGATGCGGAAACGATCGCACTGCTGGCAAAGTCCCTGCTTGGCGCAGGGCTGTCGGAGTTTCAGATCAGTGTTGGCAATGCCGATTATTTCCGCGGAATCTGCGATGCGGCAGGCATTGACAAGGATACGGAGGGCGCGCTTCGGGAGCAGATATCCGGAAAGAATTTCTTCGCGGCGGAAAAGCTCCTGACGGATGCGGATGTATCGCTGGAGGACCGGAACCGTCTCCTTTCCGTGACCGATTTCATCGGGTCCGGAGAGGCACTCGATGATGCGGAAAAAAAGGCAGACAATGAGCGCTCGATTGAAGCGTTAAAGCGTCTCCGGGAAGTGTACGGTTTCCTCGCGGATTACGGAGTGGACCGTTATGTGAGTTTTGACCTTTCGATGCTCAGCAAATACAACTATTACACGGGCATCATCTTTCGCGGATTTACTTACGGCGTGGGTGAGGTGATTGCATCCGGCGGCCGGTATGACACACTTCTTTCTCATTTCGGCAAAAACTCGCCTGCAGTCGGCTTTATGATTCCGATCGACACGCTGATGGAGGCGCTCCGTCAGCAGAATATTGTGGTAAAGACCCCGGAGGAGCCGGAGAAAATCTATTATAACGACGCAAATTACGGCAGTCAGCTGAAGAAAGCTGAGGACCTCAGGAGACAGGGCAGGGCGGCGGAGCTCATACCGGACAGTCTCATCTCCGCGAAGGAAGGAGGCAGAGTATGAGCGAAGAACGATATCTTACGGTAGCTCTTACCAAAGGCCGTCTCGCGGAACGGACACTTGATCTTTTTGAAGAGATCGGGTATCCAATGGAGGAGATGAAGGATAAGAAGAGCCGCAGGCTTATTTTCACGGACGAGGAGCACAGGCTCCGTTTTTTCCTCGCCAAAGGACCGGATGTTCCGACATATGTTGAATATGGAGCTGCAGATATCGGTGTCGCGGGAGAGGACATTATTCTTGAGGAAAAGCGGAGAGTCTACGAGGTTCTCGACCTTGGATTCGGCAGATGCCGCATGTGTGTTGCCGGCCCTGCATCGGCCGGAGAGCTTTTAAAGCATCACGAGATGATCCGCGTTGCATCCAAGTATCCGAATATTGCACGCGATTATTTTTATAATGAGAAGCAGCAGACCGTAGACATCATTAAACTGAACGGCTCGGTCGAGCTCGGTCCGATCGTCGGCCTCTCCGATGTCATCGTCGATATCGTTGAGACGGGAAGCACGCTCCGGGAGAATGGGCTTGTGATTCTCGAGGAAGTCTGCCCGCTGTCTGCACGCATGATCGTCAATCAGGTAAGCATGCAGATGGAGACGGAGAGGATCCGCAGCCTCATCCTGAAACTGCGTGAGCAGGTTCAGAAGGATGCGGCAAGGGAAAAATAATGTGGGAGAGGAAAGGCCATGCGCATAGTAGAACTCACCAGTGAAAATCAGTCGAAGGCGATGGAGGCACTTTTAAAGCGCAGTCCTGTAAATTATACAGAATACGAGGACACCGTCCGCGGCATCATCGCAGATGTGAGAAAGAACGGGGACGAGGCAGTTTTTGCGCTTGAAAAGAAGTTCGACAAATGCAGTCTCACCAAGGATACAATCCGGGTGACCAGGGAAGAGATCGAAGAGGCATACAAGGAGCTTGACCCTGCGTTTATCGAGGTTATGAAGAAGGCCGCTGCCAATATTCGTTCCTATCATCAGAAGCAGGTTCAGCAGAGCTGGATCACGACGACGGAAGACGGAATCATACTCGGGCAGAAGGTGACGCCGATTGCGGTTTCCGGATGCTATGTGCCGGGCGGAAGAGCGGTTTATCCGTCAAGCGTTCTTATGAACGTCATTCCCGCAAAGACAGCCGGTGTAGGCCGCATTATTCTCTGCACGCCTCCAAATGCGGAAGGCAAAATCCCCGCCGGAACGGCAGTGGCCGCGGATATCGCGGGCGCAGATGAAATCTACAAGGTCGGAGGCGCACAGGCAATCGCAGCTATGGCGTTCGGCACAGAAAGCATTCCGAAGGTTGACAAGATCACTGGCCCCGGCAATATTTTCGTTGCACTTGCCAAGAAGCAGTGCTTCGGGTATACCGGCATCGATTCGGTGGCAGGCCCGTCCGAGATTCTTGTCATCGCCGACGAGACGGCAAATCCCCGCTATGTCGCCGCGGATCTTCTCTCACAGGCGGAACATGATCCGATGGCAAGCGCTATTCTCCTCACGACAAGCAGGAAGCTGGCAGAGCAGGTCTCCTCGGAAATCGATGAATTTCTGAAGACACTTTCGAGGGCGGAGATCATCCGGCAGTCCCTTGATAATTACGGTTATCTGTTTGTCGGCGGCACGATGGATCAGCTTGTCGATGCGGCGAATGCGATCGCTTCGGAGCACATGGAGATCGTGACGAAGAATCCGTTCGAGGTCATGACGAAGATAAGGAATGCCGGCGCCATCTTCCTCGGAAGCTACAGCTCTGAGCCTCTTGGCGATTACTATGCAGGCCCGAACCATATCCTTCCGACCAACGGAACGGCCCGGTTCTTCTCTCCGCTCGGCGTTGACCAGTTCATCAAGAAGAGCAGCATCATTTCCTACTCTAAGGAAGCACTGGAGAAGGTTCACGGGGACATTGAACTTTTTGCAGAGAACGAGGGTCTTACCGCACATGCCAATTCCATCGCTGTGCGTTTTGACGGGAAATCATAATTAAAAAAGGATAACAGGAATGGCGGGCAGACCTCAGATGCCCGGACATAAAGCGCCCGGCACAGGGCGCCCTGGAAGCAGACGTCCGACATGGGGTGCACGGCATAAATGCAGGGGCAGTGTGCCCTGGAGATAACAATGAGAACAGCACAGATCACAAGGAAGACGGGGGAGACCGACATAACAATGCGGTTTAACCTGGACGGAAGCGGGAAGGCGGATATTGACACCGGCATCGGCTTTTTCAATCATATGATGGACGCATTCACGCGGCACGGAATGTTCGACTGCTCGCTGAAGGTGAAGGGCGACCTGAATATCGACGGCCACCACAGCGTGGAAGATACCGGAATTGTGCTTGGAAAGGCCATTGCGGAGGCAGTCGGAGACAAGAAGGGAATTCGCCGCTACGGATATTTCATTCTTCCGATGGATGAAGTGCTCGTGCTGTGTGCAGTCGATCTTTGCGGGCGGCCGTATTTTGTGAACGATGCGGAATTCACTGCCCCGATGATCGGTGACTTTGACACACAGCTCATTCAGGAATTTTTCTATGCTGTTTCCTATTCTGCCGCAATGAACCTGCACTTTAAGGTCATTCGGGGAGGAAACGCACATCATGTCGCGGAGGCGATGTTCAAGGCCTTTGCGAAGGCACTGGACATGGCGACAGAAATCGACCCCAGAGTAGAAGGGGTACTCAGCACGAAAGGAACGCTGGCATGAGCAATTATAAACAGTTTATTCCCTGCATTTATCTGCATCACGGAAAGGCAGTGAAAAGCCTGCGGGATGATACAGTCATCTGTGAAGATCCCGTATCTCTGTCATCGCAGTACAGCGGAAGCGCCGCAGATGCCATCCTGGTCTTCGACCTGTCGGACGGCGATGCCGAGCATGACGAGGCAATCGAGAAGATCCGGGAAATCTGTGCATCGGTTCGGATTCCGGTCATCGGCTGCGGCAATATCCGCCGGATGGAGGATGTGAAGAAGCTGATCTATGCCGGATGTTCCATGGCCGCCCTCAATTATTCGAAGCAGAGCAATATCGACCTCACCAAAGAGGTCTCCGAGAAGTTCGGAAAAGAGCGCATTGCAGCCTGCTGCACGGCAGCGGACGCCATCGAGGAGAATAAGGAGCTGATCGAGGGCTATGTACAGGAGATGATCCTGCTCGAAGAGAGCGCCATCAGGAGTGTGCTTTCCTTCTCAGGTGTTTCGATCATCATCCATATACCGGACATTTCGCTCGACAAGATGATCGAACTTCTCGGGCAGAATGCGATCAGCGGCATCACAGGCAATGCCATCAATGAGAATATTAAGAACCTTACGGATATGAAGAAATTCTGTGCGGAGAATAATATTCCGGTTGATCTGCGCGCAGCGGCCTATTCGTGGGGTGACCTCAAGAAGAACAGCGACGGAATGGTTCCGGTCGTCGTCCAGGAAGATGCGACGGGCGAGGTCCTCATGGTTGCCTATATGAATGAGGAGGCCTACAATACGACGGTCCGGACAGGACGCATGACCTATTGGTCACGAAGCCGGGGGGAGCTCTGGGTAAAGGGAGAGACGAGCGGCCATTTCCAGTATGTGCGCTCCATTACCGCGGACTGTGATCTGGACACGCTGCTTGCCAGAGTCGATCAGGTCGGAGCTGCCTGCCACACCGGGCATCATTCCTGCTTCTTCAATACGGACCTGGTCCTCGGCGAGAAACAGAATAACCCGGAGACGGTGCTTGAGAACGTGCTGGCTGTTGTGAACGACCGCAAAGAGCATCCGAAGGAAGGCTCCTACACCAATTATCTGTTCGACAAGGGAATCGACAAAATTCTGAAGAAGGTCGGCGAGGAAGCCTCTGAAATCATCATCGCCTCGAAAAACCCGGAGAAGACCGAAGTGGTCTACGAGATGTCCGATTTTCTCTATCATATGATGGTTCTGATGGCGGAGCGCGGGATCACCTGGCGGGATATTACCGATGAACTTGCAAGAAGAGAGCAGAAAAAGTGAGGATTGTCGTCTCCGAAATCAATAACAGAAGCGTCGGCTTCCTGGTGGAGGACGGACGGCTTATCGAAGTGTTCCGGGCAGGGAACGGCCAGACAGAAAATGGCCGGGAAGGAAAAAGCCCGGAACATTTCCGCGTAGGTGAAATTCTGGTCGGGCGGGTCCGGGACGTGCGGTCCGGGCTCTCCGCTGCATTTGTTAATCTATCAGAGAGCTCGAAGGAGATGGAAGCCCTCGGGGGCGCAGCCTACCTTCCTTTTTCGGAGCTTCCTGCCGGGATGAGCCTTAGGCCGGAGCAGCTCCTGCCGGTTCAGATTGTCGCTCTTCCTTCCGGAAGTAAGCCTTTCCGTGTGACGTCAAAACTCTCCCTGTCCGGACGCTACTGCGCAGTCGGGGAGAACATCCGCGGAATACAGGCATCAAAGAAGCTCCCCCGCCCGATGGCATCGAAGCTGAAAGAACAGGTCCGGGACTATTTCGGGTATCATGCAGTCCCGGGTTCTGCGGGCACTCCCGCCGGAGAAAAAGAAGACGGCGAAAGAAACGGGACCGGGACGTCCCCCGTTTCTGCGGTTCCGGAAAGCCCGGAGAAAATTCCTTTTTCCGGAGATGTCGGCATCATGATCCGCACGAACGCGCGGATACCTGCAGAAGAGGGAAATCCGGAAGCTGTCACAGAGGAAGCGGAAAGCCTCATGCGGAAGCTGCGGCAGATTCGCGCCGCAGCAGCGGCGAGGACGGGCGGAAGCGTTCTGTATCCGGGCGATGATGAGCTGTACGGGAAGATCCGGGACTGTATTCCGGAGAAAATCATCATTGACACAGGGGTTCCGGAAGAGATCCGGAAAAAGGCAGAGGATGCGGCGGCACAGTACCGGGTTCCGGCGGAGGCTCTGCCGGGAGAAAACACAGTATCCGACACGGCTTCCTATCTTGTCGTTTCCGGTATACGGCGGCAGATCGATGAGCTGAAAAACCGGCGGATCTGGCTCAAATCCGGCGCCTATCTTGTCATCGACCGAACGGAGGCACTCACCGCCATTGATGTGAATACGGGGAAAAGTGAGGCCGCTGTGCGGGCAAACGGATCGGGCTTTCATGAGGAGGCGGCGGAAAAGCACCGCTTTGAAGTCAACATGGAAGCAGCCGATGAAATCTTCCGGCAGATACGGCTGCGGAATCTTGCCGGAATGATCCTCATCGATTTCATCAATGTCAGTGCGGAGCACCGGAAGATGCTCGGTGAAAAGCTCGAAAGACTCTGCAGGAAAGATCCGCTCCCGACCAGTTTTGTCGATTTCACGGGACTGGGACTGGCCGAGATCACGCGCCGGAAAAACGGCGAATCGCCGGAGCAAATATGCTTCTGAGAAAATACTTGACGGCGAAAGGGACGGATGATAAATTATCTTTTGTATGTGCCGCATGATAAGGCTAGGGACGTAAGTTCGCAGGAACTGCCTGGGTACTGCAGTTTCCCTGGAAGTTCGGGGAGAAATCTCCGACGCCGAAGTCAGCGAGTATAATAAAGAAGGAGGTACCTGAAATGTACGCGATTATTGCAACCGGAGGAAAGCAGTATAAGGTTTCCGAAGGAGATGTCGTAAGAGTCGAGAAGCTTGATGCCGGAGAGGGCGACAAGGTCACTTTCGATCAGGTTCTTGCACTCGGCGGAGATTCTCTCAAGGTGGCAGGTGAAGCTGCAGGAGCTACTGTTACCGGAACTGTCCTCAAGCAGGGCAAGGAGAAGAAAGTGATCGTCTACAGATATAAGCCGAAGACCGGTTATCACAAGAAGAACGGTCACAGACAGGCTTATACGGCTGTGAAGATCGATGCCATCAACGCCTGAGAGGCTACAGGGATGATCCGGGTCAACATCACAAAGGACAAAGACGGAGATTACAAATCCTTTGTCTGCAAAGGACATGCGGATTACGCGGAAGCGGGTTCGGACATTGTCTGCGCAGGTGTTTCAGCGATTGTAATTAACACGATCAACTGTATCACTGATCTTGTCCGGGAGGATATAGACCTTACCATGAACGAAAAGGAAGGCGGTTATATCGCTGTATCGTTCCGGGAAAAACCGGACCGGCGTACAGACTTCCTTATCGACTGTATGGTTCATGGTTTTGACTGGATTATCGCCCAGTATGGCACAAGCTACTTGAAATACGAAATCAGGGAGGCAGAGAAATGTTAAATTTAGACCTTCAGTTCTTTGCACATAAAAAGGGACTTGGTTCCACAAAGAACGGCCGTGATTCCAATTCGAAGAGACTCGGCGCAAAGAGAGCAGACGGACAGTTCGTCACTGCAGGAAACATCATCTACAGACAGCGCGGCACCAGGATTCATCCTGGTCTGAATGTCGGCATCGGCGGAGATGATACCCTGTATGCAAAGGCAGACGGCATTCTCCGGTACGAGCGTGTCGGCAAGGACAGAAAGAAAGCTTCCGTTTATCCGACGGAAACTGTGAAGGACGCAGAGTAATTCAGATTGCTCCAGGGGCTCCGGGCGGATTTATGCCCGGAGCCTTTTTTACGAGGATTTACTATGGCATTTACGGATAAAGCTAGAATATATGTCGCAAGCGGCAAGGGCGGCGACGGCCATGTCTCCTTCCGGAGAGAGAAATTTGTTCCGGCGGGCGGCCCGGACGGCGGCGATGGAGGAAACGGCGGCAGCGTGATTTTTGTCGTCGATAAGGGACTCAATACGCTGGAGGATTTTCGCCATGCCGGCAAATTCCATGCCGGAAACGGCGAGGAAGGCGGCGGACGGCGCAAGACCGGCAAGAGCGGTGAGGACCTTATCCTCAAGGTTCCGGAGGGAACGATCATACGCGATGCGGCGACAGGGAAGATCATCGTCGACATGTCCGGCGATACACTTTCCTATACTCTTCTGAAGGGCGGCCACGGCGGAAAGGGAAACCAGCACTATGCGACCAGCACGATGCAGGCGCCCAAGTATGCGCAGCCCGGTCAGCCCTCCCGGGAGATCGAGCTTCTTCTTGAGCTCAAATGCATCGCAGACGTCGGCCTTGTCGGATTCCCGAATGTCGGTAAGTCGACGCTTCTTTCCATGGTGAGTAATGCTGAACCGAAGATTGCCAATTACCATTTCACGACGCTGCAGCCGATCCTCGGCGTTGTTGATCTCCAGGATGCTCCGGGATTCGTGATGGCGGATATACCGGGTCTCATCGAAGGGGCTGCAGACGGCGTCGGCCTCGGGGACGAATTTCTTGCCCATATCGAACGGACAAGGCTCCTCGTTCATGTCGTGGATGCATCCGGCTCGGAGGGCAGAGATCCCCTTGAGGATATTGAGATCATCAACCGGGAGCTTGCAAAATACAGTGCGGATCTGACGAAGAAGAAGCAGATCATCGCGGCAAACAAGTGCGATCTCATCCAGATTCCGGAGGACGATCCGAAGAATCCGATCCGCCGTATCCGGGAGAAATATGAGCCGATGGGAATTCGGGTATTTCCGATCTCCGCGGCGACAAGGCAGGGCGTTCGTGAGCTCATGTATTTTATAAGCGGAGAACTCGCAAAACTTCCCCGTGACACCAACCAGTTTGCGGCCGAATATAATCCCGAAACAGAGCTTTCCGTTGAGAACGACGATTCCTTCACGGTCGGCTACGACGCGGATAATAAGGAATATTTCATCGAAGGTCCTGCGGTTGAGCGCATGCTGGGCTATACGAACCTTGGCTCTGAGAAGGGCTTTGTCTTTTTCCAGAAATTTATGGAGGAGAGAGGGATCATCCGCCAGCTGAAGGAAAAAGGACTCAAGGAAGGGGATACCGTCCGCGTTTACGGACATGTTTTTGAGTATTATGAATCCTGACACAAGTCGGGGTAAAACGGGTTAAAGACGAAAATGACGATTACAAGCAAACAGAGAGCGTATCTTATCAGCCTTGCCGTGGATTCGGCCGTGACAGTTCAGATTGGAAAGGACGGAGTGACACCGAAGACCGTTGAATCCGTGAACGAGGTGTTCAACACACACGAGCTTGTCAAGGGCACTGTCCTCAAAACTTCCCCGGACGAGCCTTCAGAGGCTGCGGGAAAAATTGCGGAGCGCACACGCTCCACACTTATTAAGGTGATCGGACGCAAGTTCATTTTATATAAACCGGACAAGGACAAGCCGAAGATTGAACTTCCACGTTAATCTGCATGGATCGGGACAGATGTGTTGTCCGGGAAAGTCAGTCAAGATGGAAATGAGCATTGACGCACTTGGTCAAAACAAAATATGCGGTGCTGCGGAACAACGGATCTCATCGCATTCGTGCAGTCATATCAAAAAGGATGCGGATGCAGCCGGATCTTCCAATAATGCCGGTGAGCGCCCTTCCGTCGGAATCTGCGGAGGGACGTTTGATCCGATTCATTACGGACATCTCATTCTGGCTGAGGATGCCCGGGATGCCTTCGGTCTTTCAAGGGTCATTTTCATGCCGAGCGGACATTCTTATTTCAAGGACAACCGGGAGGAAAAAGTTTCATCCCCGCAGGACCGTCTAATGATGACGAGGCTTGCGGTTGGGAATAATCCGGGTTTTGACGTTTCGGATATGGAAATCAGGCGGGAAGGATATACGTATACCTGCGAAACAATGGAACAGCTTTCAGCTGAAAATCCTGGAACCGATTTCTGGTTCATCTGCGGAGCGGACAGCATTTCCATGATGAAAACCTGGTATTGCCCCGAAAGACTTTTTGCAGCGTGCGGGGTTATCGCCGCGTTTCGAAGTGACGAAACGGATGATCATGCATTCCGCAGCGCGGCGGACGAGCTGAGAAAACTTTACGGGGCCAGAATCCGAATTCTTCCGGCCCGCCGGATTGAGATTTCTTCAACGGAGATCCGGACCAAAATACGGGAGGGAAAATCGATCCGATACCTTGTCCCGGATGCTGTCGCGGACTATATTGAGAAAAACGGGCTCTACAGGGAGAAAAATGGATAGCAGACAAAGACTCCGGATTGCAAAACAACTGGAAAAGGAACTGAATTATAAACGCTTCATCCATACGATGGGAGTCGCGTATACAGCGTCTTCCCTTGCCATGCGGTACGGGACCGATGTCGAAAAAGCGGAAATTGCCGGGCTTCTTCATGACTGTGCCAAGTGCATGGACACGGAGGAAATGATGAGCCTGTGCAGAGAAGGCGGCATACAGCTCACGAAAATAGAAAGCGGAAATCCTGCACTCCTTCACAGCAAGGCAGGCAGCGTTCTTGCGAGAAAGGAATATGGGATCACGGATCCGGAAATTCTTTCGGCTATTGCCTGCCATACAACCGGAAAGCCGGGGATGACACGTCTGGAGGAGATTGTTTTTACGGCGGATTATATTGAACCGGGGAGAACTTCTGCCAGAAGACTTCCGGAAATCCGCCAGGAGGCTTTTCTTGATCTCGACGAGGCAGTCCGTATGATTCTGTCGGACACTCTTGCGTATCTTTCCACGACCGGGGAACCGGTGGACGGCATGACAAAAGAGACGTACGAATATTACGAAAAGTATAAAAACGGCGGAAAAGCTTAGAAACGGCGTTGAACCGCAGGAACGGCGGAAAATTCTTGAACGGGGCAGAGAACGGAAAGAAGAGAGGTTATTGCATATGGAGAAAATGACCAGAGAGAAGGCGGCACATTTTGCCGGTCTTGCCATTGAGGCGCTGGAGGATCACAAAGCGGAAGATATCCGCGTCATCGACATCAGCGGCGTGAGTGTGCTGGCGGATTATTTTGTCATCGCAAACGGGACAAACCCGAGCCAGATTCAGGCGCTGGCGGATGCAGTTGACGAAAAGCTCGGGAGAGCGGGCCTTCCTTTGAAGCAGATGGAAGGATACGATACAGCAAACTGGATCCTGCTTGATTTCGGGGATGTGATAGTCCACATTTTCGACTCCAAGAACAGGCTGCTGTATGATCTTGAGAGAATCTGGAGAGACGGAAAGCAGATCAATCCGGAGGAGCTTAAGGAAGAAGCGGAGAAAACAGACGGGAAATAACAAAAAGGCCGGGCGGAAACGCCCGGTCTTTGTTATCTTTCAGAATCACTGCTGACGCAGATAACGGAAGACGCCGAAGACTTTGCCGAGAATGACGCAGCTGTCGACGATAATCGGTTCCATCTCGTCATTTTCCGGCTGCAGACGGATATGCCCCTTCTCTTTGTAAAAACGCTTTACGGTTGCCGAGTCGTCAATCAGAGCCACCACTATATCTCCGTTCTCGGCGGTATTGCAGGAACGGACGAAAATGAGATCACCGTCAAGAATCCCGGCATTGATCATAGAAGAACCGTGCACGTGCAGTGCAAAGGATTCTCCGGATGGAATGAACTCCGACGGGACCGGATAGTAGCTTTCGATGTTCTGCTCAGCAAGGATCGGAAGACCGGCAGCAACCTGACCGACAATCGGGATGGAAGTTGTTTCGGTGCGCACCATCTGGAAACTGTCATCACAGATTTCAATCGCACGGGGTTTTGTCGGATCCCTGCGTATATATCCGTTCTTTTCCAGCGTCTCCAGGTGAGAATGCACGGAGGATGTCGAACGAAGACCGACAGCATCGCAGATCTCACGGACCGTCGGCGGATAGCCTGTCTTCAGAATCTGTTCCTTCATATAATCAAGAATCTGCTGCTGCTTTGCCGTGATTCGTCCGTTTGCCATAAAAATACCTCTGTATCGCCCGCAGTCCAGGGAACTGTCCGGCAGGTCCGGAACTGCTTTTCAACCCATGCTCTGCACTGCATACCCACATGATATTCTCAGTATACGTGCTTGACGGCGAAAAAGCAAACGTATATTCGGAACGTGTGTTCCCGCCTGCACAGCACGTATGACACAGAATACCGAAAATATGTTCGAAAAAGTCTGCCGCTTTCGTTGACATTCGAATATATGTTCGATATAATGCGGAATGTAAGCAGAACAAATGTTCGAAACAAATGTTCGGGTGGAAGGACGGAGCAGGCGATGAGAGGGCAGGGCAGCAGAGTTTCCTTTGCAGTTGCAGACGGCATCAGCAGAAATGAGTATTATAAAATCCGCGGCTGCGGTTCGGCAAGCGAGTTCCGAAGATATTTATCGGCTTCCAGAGCAAAGAGGCAGAGGCAGCTCAGAAGGCACTGCATACTGCTCGCTGCAGCAGCTGCCTGCATTGTGCTTTTTATATGTTTCCTTGTTTTCGGCATTCATTCTGATGCGTCCTCTTCAGACAGCGACAGAGAATTTAAATACTATACATCGGTAACAGTCGGGTCCGAACAGTCGTTCGATGATGTGATCGATCAGTATTATGACGCGGATCATTATAAAAGCCGTAATGCATATGCAGAGGAAGTCTGTGATATAAACGGACTGTATTCGTATCCGGCCTCTGCCGAGCAGATCCGCCCGGGTGATCATCTGATCGTCGCATATTATTCACCGGAGTTTCATTGATCTCATAACCTTGTACTTGCAGGCGGAAGCGGAAAGTGTCCCAAGGACAGCCGCCAGGCCAGAGTAAATAGAGAGACACAAAAGCAAATAACAGCCTGTTGCTGACGGCTCCATGAATTCAGATTGATCTCTTCCATGGAATTGTCAGTAACAGGCTGTTATTCTTTTTAAGAAAAGAACCGCGGCAGGATCGGTATGATCTCTGAAACCCTTCCGGGCAGACTTATCCCGCACATATTTGACTTAGTGTGTCCTTACAAGGTCACTTCCGGGATGAAGAAGCACTGCCGGAAGAAGTCCCCGCCTCTGCCCGGTGTGCCTCTTCCTTTACACTGTCTGGAACTTCCTCGCGCAGCTTTACGATGTTTGCCGCGCTCCGCCTGCGGTCTTCCTCGATCGCCGCATAATGCTTGCGGGTGGTGTTGACATCCTTATGTCCCAGTACATCTGCAACGAGATAGATATCGCCGGTTTCCCGATAGAGGCTCGTGCCGTAAGTGCTGCGCAGTTTGTGCGGAGTGATCTTTTTTAGCGAAGTCACACGTGACGCGTATTTTTTCACCAGATTTTCAACTGCGCGGACAGTGATTCTCCGATTCTGGAGGGAGAGAAAGAGGGCATTTTCATGGCCCTCCTGGGGGATGATTTCCCTGCGCTCCTCCAGATAATCTTTAAGAGCCTGTTCAACCTCCTCACCAAAGTAAACAACTGCCTCATATCCGCCTTTGCGGTGAATCCGGATGCCGTCCTCTTTGAAATCCACATCGGACAGGTCGAGACCGACACATTCAGAGACACGGATACCGGTACCCAGCATCAGCGTCAGGATCGCAACATCTCTTTTCACAGTCCGATTATGAAAGCGCATCTCGTTCCTGGACAGAGCAGTTCCCTTTTCCACCTGGTCAAGCAGAGTGGCCACTTCATCCGGTTCAAGACGGATAATCGGCTTTTCGTGCTGTTTTGGCAGAGGCACCTTTTCTGCGACATCGCGGCTGATCAGACCGGAACAATAGAAATAATGGAACATTTTGCGGACGGACGAGAGCTTTCTTGCCTTGCCTTTTTCGTCGTTGGTGAAAACCTTGCCGTCCTTCTCGTAGTACGTGCAATATTCGAGAAACTCCTCGATATCTTCCTTTTCAATCTGTTCCAGGACGGAAATCGGGAAATCATGGATCTCCATGTTTTTCAGAGAAGGATTTTCCTCTTTCATAAACTCGAAGAAGACCCGCAGATCGTAGGCGTAGGCAAGTCTCGTTCGGGGAAGCGTTGTCTGCTCAATACCGCGGAAAAACTGCCGGCAGAATTTCGGAAGATCCTCTAATACCTCCCGCATTTTCAGCGTGTTTTCACGGTCCTGTTCTTCATTGTATTTTTCCGTCTGACCCTGCATATCGTATCCTTCTTATTTCTGCTTCTTTCCGGAAAAATCCGGATGGGCTCCGAATGGAATCCGAATGAATGGAGCAGTTTATGAAATCATCCGCCGCTGTCAGTATGATATACTTATTTACGACTGCCGCCTCTTCCGTGGGAGCTTTTGCGAATCGAACATACGAGCGGACACAGATCAAGTATAGCGTGATTGAAAGAGATTCTCAAATTATCAAAGACAGGGTGTGAGGATATGCGCATGAAAATCAAGCCGACAAAAACACAATGGACCTGGGGCATCGTTGCGTTCTGGACGACGGTCGGCGTTCTGCTTGTCTATTATCTGATCTTTCACTTTAATTCCCTGGCCAGCGGCATAAGCAGTCTCAACAGCTCTATGGCCAGCATCTTTTTCGGAGTCCTGTTTGCCCTGATCCTGTCGCCCTTGGTGAACTGGTTTGAGAAAAAAATACTGATCCCAAAGTATAAGAGAAAGGGAATTGATATCGGAGAAGGAAATATTAACGGCAAATATTTCCGCCGCATGCGCAAATGGTCCGTCTTCTTTACGGAGCTTGTTTTCATCCTGATTCTTGCGCTCCTGGTTTTTCTGATCGTACCTTCTACTGTTGACAGTGTGTTCAGCATCGCAGACAATATCCAGGTCTATATCCGAAATCTCACACGGTCTGTCAATGAACTTCTTGAATCCATCAAAAATTCGGATTTCGGAGAGAGATCCGGAACGGATGAGAGCACTGAGTTTTTACAGGATTTCTTCAATTCTGCCGGAAGCAAAATCAGTTCTTATATCAGTTCGACCCTCCTGCCGGATATGAGCGATATCTTAAAGAAAGTATCTGACAGTGTAGTTCAGGTAGTAAGGAATCTCTTTAATATATTTGTCGGCATTATTGTTTCCTGTTATCTTCTGTATTCCAAAGAGAAGATGGCAGGCCAGTTCAAGAAACTGGGGTATGCCCTGTTCAGGGAAGAAACAGCCAATGACATCATCGCAGGCTTTCGCTTTGTGAAGAATACCTTTGTCGGCTTTTTCTCCGGCAAAATTCTGGATTCCATTATTATCGGGGTCCTGTGTTTCATCGGGACGACCATCATGCGGATCCCCTATGCAGGTCTTGTCAGTACAGTGGTCGGAGTCACTAATATTATTCCGTTCTTCGGACCGTATATCGGAGGCATTTTCGGAGCTCTTGTGCTGGTGCTGATTGATCCTCTGAAAGCTCTGTATTTCCTGATTTTTATCATCTGCCTTCAGCAGTTTGACGGAAATATCCTCGGGCCGAAAATTCTGGGAAATTCGACCGGCATTTCAAGTTTCTGGGTTATTTTCTCCATCATGCTGTTCGGGGCAATGTTCGGATTCGTCGGCTGGATTGTAGGTGTGCCAATATTCGCTGTGATCTACACGTGGGTGAAATATTTTGCGGACCATCAGCTCGAGAAGAAAAACCTTCCCACCGACACCGCTGTTTATTCCGAGTCGGCATATATTCGCGGCGGTGAAGTTCATTCCCTGCAGGAGAAAGTCGACAGCCGTTATGTTCCGAAGATGCAGCAGAGTCCGCTCCGCATGCTTTTTGGAAGAGGCGAAGGGAACCGTAAACCGGAAAAGGGGAGCGGAGAAGAAAGTTTTGACGATCACGATAAAAAACCGGAGGAGAAGGACTGATGCGATTTGTAATTCAGCGCGCCAGGAATGCGTCTGTGGATATTGACGGCAGAAGAGTCGGCGCAATTGACCGCGGATTCATGGTGCTGGTCGGAATTTCCGATTCAGATACGGAAGAAATTGCGGACAAGATGATCTCGAAGATGATCCGTCTGCGTATTTTCGAGGACGAGAACGGAAAAACGAATCTCGATCTTCAGGCAGTGGACGGACGGCTGCTTATAGTCTCTCAGTTTACGCTGTATGCGGACTGCAGGAAGGGAAACAGACCGTCTTTTATTCGGGCAGGTGCGCCGGATCATGCTGAGCGGATGTATGAGTATATTCTGCGCAAATGTGGCGAGTATGTCCCGGACATACAGCATGGTGAATTCGGAGCGGACATGAAGGTGACTTTCACAAACGACGGACCTTTTACGATTGTCCTGGATTCGGATGAGCTGGGATATTCATAGATTCCGAAGTTGGATGATACGGAATATTTTTCGTCCATAGTCTGGATGAGCAAAAAATATCAATACGTATTGGACCGGAATAAGACGAAACGTTCACGAAGGCATGGATCACTGCTGACAGATCCGGTACAGGCAGGGCTGACGGCAGAGACAGACCGGGTCGGTCGAAAAGGATTCAAAGAGACTTTTTCGCAATTAAATGACCAAATGGATCATTTTTGTTATATTTTTACTCCACAGATGATGTGAAATGTTTTAAAATCTGACTGTCACCATAAATGGTACATGTGTTAAATTTCCGCCATGTGCAAGATAAATATGCAGCGGAAAAAACCATCACCATCTGTTCTGTTTTCTTATAAAGAGGGGCATATGATTAAGTTACGAAGCTTTGGAAAGAAGATTGCAGCTGCGCTGCTTGCTGCGGCCATTATTCTTGCGCCGGTGATGACCGGGGCCGGATCTATGAAAGCGGAAGCGGCTGGAAGACTCGACACCAGCAAAAAGGGACTCCTTCTTGAGTCCACACTTGCGGGCAATACGAATTACCTCAAGGAACTCGGGGTAAAACAGGTTACCTACAATCTTCCGATCGGGACGCTCTGCGCGAACGGGGATTATCCTTATACCTATAAAGGAAAGAAGTATTATTTCAACCGCGGCATCATCGGCCAATATGATGCACTTGTCCCGATGCTCAATAAGAACGGCATCTCGGTGACGCTGATCCTCCTCAACAACTGGGCAGGAGATGCAACCCTGATTCATCCGCTTTCCAGAGATTATACCGGTGCCAATTATTATGCGTTCAATACTTCAGAGCAGGCCGGTATGGACAAGCTCGAAGCAGTTGCGCAGTTCCTTGCCGGAAGATATTCCGGGCAGTATGGAACAGTTGACAACTGGATTGTCGGCAACGAAGTCAATGCCCGTCTTGAATGGAACTATATGACGGCGGGAGCGGGCCTTACAGTTGCCGCACAGGAATATGCCAAGGCACTCCGCCTGTTTTACAGTGTCATGACATCACACAATCCAAATGCACGTGTCTATGCCTGCATCGATCATGAGTGGGCGTCATCGGACAATGCGGCTGCACATTACAGCGGCAAGCAGTTCCTTACCGCAATGCAGGCATATATCACGCAGACCGGAAACTTCAATTACGGAGTTGCGGTTCACCCATACAATGCACCTCTGTACAAGGCTCAGAGCTGGGACGGCGGGTCTCTTGCACCGAGAAACCAGAATGCACGTTTTGTCACCATGGCAAATATCAGTGTCCTTACCGACTTCATTCAGCAGAAGGCATTCCTTCAGACGGATGGACAGGTTCGTTCGGTTCTCTGCTCAGAACTCGGTTATACTTCTTATCCTTTCGGAGGCTACGTAAGCGACTACAACATTCAGTATGCCGCTTATGTGTTCGGATACCTGCAGGCACAGAACAACCAATACATCGACGGCTTCTTTGCCCGTGAATGCGATTCTCCGCAGGAGGTCGCCATCGACGGTATGGCTTCCGGACTTCTGACTACGACGGACTATAAGACATTCACTAAGAAGCCCGCTTATACCGCATATGCAAATATTGACAATCCGAATCAGCGTCAGGCTGTCATTAACAATGCAAGCGCGATCGTCGGAACCGATATTACATCGCTGATCGAGAGCCGCTGACCCCGCAGACTGCCCGGCCTCACTGAAGTGAAAGGCCGGGGCAGATGATGAAAAAAGATCCGTATTCTCTGCATAGATATTACATGTGTTTTCGCAAGTAACACATGAATCCTCACAGAGAATACGGCTTTTTATATAACACCAGCGATCCTGCGCAGACAGCACGGATTATTGCGCATATAAGCGGTTTTAATTCTTTGCGGGAATGCGGATTTTTTTTGTTTTACATGCAATTTGCTGAAATTCTGACGGAAAAACGCCGGCAGGTGTTACTATTAATATGAATACACAGAGCCGGCGGATCGGACCAGATCCTCATGAACAGATCTGCCGTGCGGTCAGAATGAAGACCAGTGCTGACTGGAAAAAGCAGAGGAAACGAACGATGAGAGAGTGGACAAGAGAAGAGAAATATCGTGTGCTGAAGGATCCACAGGAGCTTTGGCAGCTGCATGAGAAGACTGTTCAATCGGACTTCCGCCAAACTTATCACATCCAGTCGGTCACCGGGCTGATGAATGACCCGAATGGATTTGTATGGCATGACAATAAGTGGCATCTTTTTTATCAATGGTGCCCGTGGGGTGCCGTGCACGGCCTCAAATACTGGTATCACATCGTCTCATCTGACCTCGTTACATGGAAGAATCTTGGCGTCTGCCTGATGCCGGACCGCGAATATGACAATAAGGGTGCCTATTCCGGATCTGCCATGCCAATCGGAGATTCGCTGTATCTTTATTACACAGGAAACAGCCGCGATGAGAACTGGGTGCGTCACCCGTACACCTGCCTCGCGAAACTCCGGGATGACGGATGGACGGAAAAGTATCCGCTCCCGCTGTTCGGACCGAATCCGGATTATACGGAACATCAGCGCGACCCGAAGATCATTTATGTTCCGGAAAAACATAGCTATTACATTATTCTCGGCGCACAGACAAAGGATAAGAAGGGATGTGCCCTGATCTACAGGAGCGAAGACCTGCTGCACGGATGGGTTTTCGCGGGTCAGCTGAAAGTTCCGGGATTCGAGGATTTCGGCGACATGTGGGAGTGCCCGACGATCGAGAAAATCGGCGGAAAAGAGATTTTGATGTTCTGTCCGCAGCACCTGGAGATCGCCGGGCGCGGAGGTTCCCGGAACCACAATGGATATATTATCGGCAATATGGACTGGGACAGCCTTACATTTCAGCCTGTCACCCGTTTCCATGTACTGGACTTCGGGTTCGACTCATATGCGGCTGCCTGTGCCAACAACGTGCGCGATCCCGAGAAGGCGATTCTCGTGGCCTGGATGGGGCTTCCGGACAGCAGTTATCCGACGGATGAAGAAGACTGGCAGGGATGCCTCACGCTCCCGAGGGAACTGCGTATCCGCGGGCGCAGACTTGTACAGCAGCCGCTGCCGCAGCTCAAGGAACTTCGTGACCGTGAAATCGATGTCACGGGAGCGGAAAACGGAGAGATCAGTCCGCTGCCGCGTGTCTGTGAGATGGAATTTTACTGCCGGCCCGGCGATTACAGCCTGTGTCTTTTCTGCGGGGCTTCCGGGGACGGCGGCCTGCGGCTTGATTTCAGTCAGAACAGACGGGAAATCACAATTGACCGCTCAGGCATGCAGGTGCGTTTTAATGAGAACCAGGGTGAATCCAGAACGCGAAAACTGGACAATGGACTTACGCATCTTCGCATTTTCATTGACCGGAGCAGCATCGAAATCTTCGTGAATGACGGTGACGCCGTTTTTACGTCGCGTGTTTTCCCGAAGGAAGGCGAAAACTGTTTCCGCGTGAGCGGCGACACATTCCTTCGCATGTGGACCCTGAAACCGGCTATCCGCGATGATTTCGTTATCTGAGTGATTTCGCAATTTAACTGAGATTGATTTCTTATTCCGTTATATGACTTGAGGCAGTCCTGGGCGGTTTGAAAAAAGACAAATAATAAGCAAAGCCAAAAAGACAAATAATAAGCAAAGCCAAAAGACAAATACAAATAATAAAGAATTGACGTAACAGAGCGTTGACTAATGAAAAAAGGATCCAACTATTCGTAAAACAAGCCTTTTGCGAATAGTTGGATCTGCTTTTATACAATGCTCTGCCGCTGTTGTTTTACGTTACACAAGCGGCTGTGAAATATCAGTTTTTCTGGGCTCCGCGTGCCTCGAAGTCATCCACAAGCTGTGTGATGAGTTTTACCGAGCCTTCTATACCGAATGTAATAGTTGTAATAGCTCTGGCGCTGTTTATCCTTTTTGTTCATGAAGTCACGCGCTTTGTCCGGAGTATCGATGTCGCTGAAACGCTTCATGATGTAATTGATCTTGAACTGCTCGCTGGCGTGAATGAACAGATTCAGAACATCCTTGCGCTCACTCAGAGCATAATCGCTGCAGCGTCCGACGATGACGCACGGTCCCTCATCGGCAATCTTGCGGATCGTGTCAAACTGTGCGAGAAATACTTTCTGGCTCATCGGCATGTCTACATACGAGGATGCATTGTAGCCAAAGGAATAAGTATCCATGACCAGGTTGTAAAGGAAAGAATTTGTCGGCCGTTCATCCTGCTGGCGGATCATCTCTTCGCAAAAACCTGATTCTTTTGCCGACCGTGCCAGGAGTTCCTTATCATAACATTTGATACCGTAGTGGTCAGCGACCAGCTGTCCGATTTCGTGCCCGGCGGATCCGAATTGCCTGCCAATTGTGATTATAGTATTCATAGTATGCCTTTCCGCCGCATTGACAGCGGCATCCGGGATTAGCATCCAGATAGCATCCGGGATGTATCTGGATGCTATCCCGGATATCAGCCGTCAAAACACGTTTATATTCGGACGGCTTCCCAAAATCATGAAACTCTTCTGCCCCTTCTCGTGTTCCAGATTTCAGAAAATTGGGCCTTTCAATACTAATATTATAAATTCTATAATCGATTCATGCAATAAAAAAGACTGAAATATACAATTTTACAGCGCAAATTATAGGATTTGTAGGTGAAATAGTCACAGATGATGTAGACTGCAGAGGATTCAGGCAGACAAAGTAAAAAAAATAAGAGACTGGGAGGAACAGAGGCGGAAGGTTTCCGGGAAGCGGCGCTCACTGCGTCCGAAGCTTCCGCAGCAGTTCTTTAAAATATTCCGGGAGCGGGGCCTGTGTTTCAATGTATTTTCCCGTCACAGGATGAACGAACCCGAGGATCATTGCATGCAGGCACTGGCCCTGAAGGCCCGAAAACGGGCTTTTCTGCCCGGAGGCATATAATGTGTCACCAAGAAGAGGATGCCCGATATGGGCCATATGGACGCGAATCTGATGGGTCCTTCCGGTTTCAAGTGCGCACTCGATGTACGTGTAGTCACGGAACCGTTCAAGTACACGCACATGGGTGACGGCAGGCTTTCCCTGAGGAGCCGGTACAACCGCCATCTTCTTACGGTCCTTCGGATCGCGGCCGATGTTTCCGGAAACGGTAAGAGTATCCTCTGCAATTCTTCCGCAGACAATTGCACGGTAGCGGCGCACGATGGTGTGCTCCTTCAGCTGTTCGGCAATTTTACGGTGTGCGTTGTCATTCTTGCAGATGATGACGGAACCGGTGGTATCTTTATCGATGCGGTGTACGATTCCGGGACGCAGGACGCCATTGATGCCGCTCAGATTCTTTCCGCAGTGATACAGGACTGCGTTCACGAGCGTTCCGCTCCAGTGCCCGGGAGCCGGATGTACGACCATTCCCTTGGATTTGTTGACGACAAGAACATCGCTGTCCTCATAAAGAACATCGATCGGAATATTCTCCGGTTCGATGTCAGGAATAATTTTATCCGGAAGAGAGAGATCAATCTCATCGCCCTCGGACACGCGCAGGCTGTTTCTTGCCGGCCCGCCGTTCAGCTTCACATTCCCGTCCTTTATAAGTTTCTGCAGATACGTTCTTGACTGATCCGCGAGAAGAAGCGCCAGACAATGGTCGAGACGCTCTCCTTCTTCCTCTTCTGTTATCTGGAAATGGTATTCAGTCATGAATGTTCTTCACCGCTCTTCTGCCGGCTGCTGTTTTGGTTCTTATCGTCGTTTTTCTTTCCCCGGATAGTCTGATAATCGTCTTCCCTGTAATAGAAAAGAAGAAGAACGACGAGGACGGTGGTCATCACAGTTACATAGATGTCTGCCACGTTAAAAATCGGAAAGTCGATGATGGAGAAATAGATGAAATCACGCACGTAATGGAGCGTGATCCGGTCGATGAGATTGCCGGCAGCTCCGGCGGCTATGAAAACAAGGCATATTCTGGCCGGACAATAGCGGGATGATCCCGGAAGACGGTAAAGAAGCACGAAAATGATCACGACTGCTGCCGTTGCGATGATCATGAAAATCCACTGGTGTCCGGAGAGCATACTGAACGCCGCCCCGACATTCTCAAGATAGCGAAGCTCAAGAACGCCGGGGATCATTACGAACGGCGCTTTTCCCTTCAAGGTGTCCACTGCGTGCTGCTTTGTTGCAAGGTCGAACAGCACGAGCGCCGCGAAAAGAATGAATTCGAATAAAGTCCTTTTCAGTTTGCCGGTATTATTACGGCTCATTCGCCATCCTCCGTCCATTCGATTTCCCTGAGGGCTTCGCGCATTTCTTCATCCGAGACATTATTTGCGACAAATGCCCTGCCGGCACTCTTCAGGAGCACAAATGGAACAGTTCCTCCGACAGCCTTCTTGTCGGAGTGAGCAAGTTCGATGATACGGTCTTCATCGATTCCCTCCACGGAGATCGGAAGGCCGAACGGGACGAACATATCCCGGATTTCGTAATATTCTTCTTTACTGATCAGTTCTTTTTTCCAGGAAATGAACGATGCTGCAACGCAGCCGAGGGCGACGCATTCTCCGTGCGTGAGGGAGAAATTCTTGTATTTTTCAATTGCATGACCGAGAGTGTGGCCAAAATTCAGAAGACGGCGCTCGGATTTCTCATACGGATCCTTTTCGACGATCAGTTTCTTGATGAGGTCGCTGTTGTAGACCATCTCCTGCAGCGTGTTTACATCGCGGCCGCGAATTTCGTACAAATTATTGAGGAGCCAGACATAGAACTCCTCATCGCGGATAAGCGCCGATTTCATGACCTCCGCAAACCCGCTTGCAAATTGCCGCCCGTCGAGGGTTTTCAGCGTGGAAATGTTTTCATACACGAGTTTCGGCATTTTAAATGCACCGACCATATTCTTGTAGCCATCGAAATCGACGCCGGTCTTGCCGCCGATGCTGCTGTCCGACTGCGCAAGAAGTGTTGTCGGAATCTGTATATAGTCGATGCCGCGCAGGTATGTGGCAGCGGTAAAACCAGTGATGTCGCCGACAACGCCTCCGCCGAGTGCGATCAGCACCGAGCGGCGGTCGAATTTCTGCTCGATAAGGTTCTTATAGATTGAGCGGACGGTATCGAGCGTTTTCTGCGTCTCCCCTTCCTCAATGACGATGGAAACCGGCATGATGCCGTGCTCCGTGAACTTCGACCGGACCTCTTCGAGATACAGCGGTGCTACAGCCGAATCGGTAACGATCATGACCTTTGTATACGGAAAGGCATCCTTTCCGTCATCACCAGTATGGCCGCCGGAAGTTTTACCGGCGCTGTCCTTTCCGGAGGCAGATGTTGCTGCAGAAGCTCCTGCTGCAAAATCCGGTGTAATCCGGCAGCTTTCTTCGAAGAGCGTGTCGAAATCCTTCCTGAACACAATGTCGTAACAGAACTTCCGGTCCCGGTTCACGGGGAGACGATCCTGAAACTGCTGCATGTTGATTCCTTTCTGAAATAGCTGTGAGTAAAGAAGTATAGTCAATAGTCAGCCGTACTGCCGGAGGAGACCGGAGAATAAGACAGCCGGTCGGGCAAAACTGCATCCATGGATGCAGTAGGACTTACTAAAAAAATACGCACCAGAAGATTTCCGTCTGGTGCGTATAGATGAGATCCCTTTATCCGGTGCAGATCAATAATACTGCAGATTCTGAGCCGGTGCCTGTGCTGCGGCCGGCCGTCCTCCTGCATTCTGTACCTCGGAGTTTTCCGCTCCCTCGACGATATCACCTGCGATATTCACATCCTTTGGAGTGAACAGGAAGATGTAATTCGAGATGCGGGTGAAGTGTCCGTGAATTGCATAATTAGAACCGCCGACAAAATCGATGATTCTCTGTGCCATCGCGATGTCGAGGCCTTCCAGATTGAGAATTGCGGACTGTTCGGAAAGCAGTGTGTCCGTCACTTTTCTTGCCTCAACCAGATTGGTGGGTTTAAATACCCGCACCTCCTGCCCTGCATCAACAAGAGAACTTGGTTTGACGTCTGGATGAGACTGCTGCTGGTCCCGGTCTCTGCCCTGTGGCTGAGAGGGACGTCCGAAGACAGATGCCTTGGGTTTCCGGGGTTCGTCCTCGTCGTAGTCATCCTCATCTTCGTCGTCATAGCTGCCCTGACCGCGCTGGCCGCGGCGGCGTCTCGGCTCCTCATCATACATTTCATCCGGTGTATAATCGTCTTCTTCGTCTACATCATCGCCAGGCTTAAAAATATTCGCGAAACTCTTAAAAGGATTACTGCTCATCGCTGTTTTATTTACCTCTCCTTATGATTCAGGAAGCTCTTCCATACACCCGGAATCAATACCTGTACTCAAAAACTCATTGTAATATTATCTTTTTTTTGAAGCTTATGTCAACCTTTAAATAATTGTACAACTGTAGTGAAATACAGCGAAAGCACCCGGAATCATTCTGCCTGCGGTGCTCCGCTGATGCATCTGTGCGCATGGCCGATCACCGTTCTGACTGATTTAAGTGATCAGGCTAATTGTAGATGATTGTGTCCGGCGTAACCTCTGAGGCGTTCAGAACAATGTGATCGTATTCCGAAAGCCCGTACAGCGTGTTCGGTTCTACAATGGAGTATTCGTCGTTCTGGTACAGAATTTTGACCTCCCGGAAATCCGCATATCCACGGTTGATGTTGTATACGCCGATCAGCTCATCCATATCGCTGATGGTATAGGTGTCCGTCGAGTCCGGCTTGTCGATGACATCACCCGCCTTCAGAACTGACTGATCAAGGTAGTAATAATCATCTTTCTCACTGTAGGGAACAGCGGTTGTGAACCGTACACTTTTTGTCCCGTTTTCGTCGTACGTCTCCAGGAGGACGCCCTGATTGCCGCTCGTTCCGGTTGTCACATAATCCTTCGGGACCAGGAAGAACTCGGACTTTACGATGGCCGAATTCGGAACCTTCAGGCCCTTCTCCTGCTCTGTGATCAGCTCGATCTTCTCGTAGCGGTCACTGCAGAAGTCAATCATTGAGTTGGTGAAGGAAAGGTCAACAAACACATTCCCGCTTTCATCGGTTCTGCTTGAGACGGATGCCCAGAGAGTCTCACGGTTCTTGACGAAGCGGACCTGTATATAGCCGTCATCCGTCAGCTGTTTTGCCGTATCCGCATCGGTCATGATGACGATCGACCAGTTTTCATCGGTACACAGACGGTAAACCGGATCCCCCGTGTCGACAAGCTGATTGCTCTCGAGAGTAGTTTTGACGCAGGATGCCTGGGCTTTATCGCTGAAATCATCAGCCGTCAGGCTTTCAAAGGTCGCGCCGTCAAGAGAATCCGTCGAGTAGGATATGATTCCGGTATCCGATGCATAGCACTGATGAATGGATCCGGAAAGGCCTGCATTGGACAGCGAATTGATATCATCGAGAATATAGCTGCTAGACATCTTCTGGACTTCGCTCTTGATGGATTCCCGGAAATCATACACGGAATTAAAAGAATGCGGGTCAAAATCCATCTCAAAATCGATGATCGATTTCTGAAGAGTGTCGTAATCCGTGTCTGAGAGAATGCTTTCACCGGAATTCTGCGATTCCAGATAATCCATGATCTGTCCGGATTCGTCGATGGTATAGGCAAGCTGCCCCACTCCGATGCGGTCCGCTTCCTTCGTATAATAGTTGACATATCCCGGATACTCACTGTCGACAACTTCCTCCGTGCGGACAATGATGCCGGTATAGATCTGATTCGAGGACAGGGAACCGGTTCTCACCTCGTACCCTGCTATGGAATCGGAGGTCGAATACTGAATTATCTCAATGAGGATATAGACAAGAAGCACAATGAAAATGACCGTGCTGAAGTGAGGAGCATGGTGCCGGCGGCGTTTCTGTGCAGGGCGGCGGCTCCTGTCCTGTCCGTTCCCGGAAGTGTTTCTGCGCCGCTGTCCCTGACCGTACGGATCATAGGAAGGATCATCTCTTCTGCTGCGGCCGGAATCGTTCCTGTTCTTTGTCTTATATGAAGTTGGACGCCGGTATTCTTCGTTCGTAGGCGCAGCCTCCGTGCGGAAAAAAGCCCCGGGCAGCCTATGCTCCCGAGGCTTAATGATCAAACAACATCAAAGGCAATTAAAGGGAAATTGCGATCAGAGGCTTTACAGCGTCCGGCACTTCGGATTCATCCATTGATACACTCAGCACGAAATCGACGCCGTACTGTTCACTGATTTTCTGCAGACGTTCAATGGAGGCTGTGATATCTTTGCCGACCTGATCGGAGATGATGAGAAAGCTGTCGAAATACATCTGCTCGAGGTCATGGTCCTGAGAAATGATGCCGAGGACGAAACCGATGAACTCTTCCGTCGTCTTCACACCGGAGTCCGGTACCGAGATAAGACGGATCTTGTTGTTAAGCTCATACATGTGAGCAGTGCTCTTGTCGAGATAAACAATGTTGCCGAGAATATTCTTAACTTCTGTGTTGACCTTATCCAATAAGCACTTGGTCTTTCCTTTACCTTTTTTGCCTACGATGAGCTGAACCATTGGACGTGCCCTCCTTGAATTGTGTCGTACTCCGGGTCCGTGACAGTTGTGTGCACCTTTGCTGAAAACACCGCCCTGCGGCTCGGAATCATAAAATAATTATAATAAAAGACCCCTTAAAAAACAACACTCAGGAGCCATTGTTGCGCCTTTGTTCACATCCTGATTAAGACCCGGTTCCGTTGTTCAGCCGGCCGTCATGGATTCTTTATAAGCCCCAAAAGAGAGTTCATTGTGCTGTACATTGCATCGGCACTCTCAGTGCGCATGACGACTGCGATATAGGGATTGCCGGATGAGTCGCGCGCGTAGAGAATGAGGCAGTGACCGGCCGCAGAGGTCGTTCCGGTCTTTCCTCCAACGACCGTGATGCTGGTGGGAGCCTGGATATTGCCTGCCAGATACTGATTTGTCGCGCTTACATTGATCGTGCGGTCTCCGCCTGAGGAATCGTGAATAACAGTGCTGTAGGACTGTTGCGAGATGATCTCGCGGAAGAGCTCATAATTCATTGCCTCGTTGAAAATGAGGTACATGTCGTACGGCGTCGTGTAATGGTTCTCGTCCGTAAGGCCGTTGGAATTTACAAAGTTGGTGCCGGTGGCACCGAGTTCCTTCGCCTTATCATTCATCATACCGACGAAAGCCTCGGAATTGCCGGCGACACTGTCGGCAATGACAACCGCCGCGTCATTTGCGGAATAAATAAGAAGCAGATGCAGTGCCTGATCCATGGTCAGCGTATCGCCCGGCTCAATACCGGCAACCTGAGCTCCGGCTTCAAGCTGGGTGACATCATCTCCGGCTGTCAGGACCTGATCCGTCGACGAATTATCAAGCGCGACGATTGCGGTCATGACCTTGGTCATGGATGCAGGATACAGCTGCGCAAAAACATTCTTTGCATAGAGTGTTTCTTTATTTGTGCAGTCAAACAGGCCGGCTGCCACTGTACTGGGAAGGTCGATCGCATCAGCATTCACATCTCCCTCTGTGACACAGAGATTTTCGGCAAACGAATCCGCCCTCCCGGCAGTGTCCTGTGCCGTCTCGATGATGCCGAATGTGGAGTCGGCATAATTGTCGGAAAACGGTTCGGAGAAGCGGCTTCCGCACCCTGCCAGCAGCGGGAGCATAAAAATTACGCAGGATACGGCACCGATCCTGCGTAATGCATTTTTCTTCATGAAATTGACTGGATTACTTATAAATCTCACGCCACTCAAAGTCTCCGCGGTCAAGTGATTTGATCAGAAGTTCTGCTGTTGCCAGATTGGTCGCCAGCGGAATGTTGTGAATATCGCACAGACGGATGACATTGTTGACATCGGGCTCATGAGACTTCGGCGTGAGCGGGTCGCGCAGGAATATCACCAGATCGATTTCATTCTGCTCAATCTGCGCACCGATCTGCTGCTCTCCTCCGAGATGGCCCGCCAGGTATTTGTGGACATTCAGATTGGTGGCCTCCTCAATGAGCCGGCCGGTCGTGCCTGTCGCGTAAAGCTCGTTTTTGCACAAAATGCCCCGATAGGCAATGCAGAAATTCTGCATCAGTTTCTTCTTGGCGTCGTGAGCAATTAAAGCAATATTCATAGTAAGCAGGCTCCTCTCGTCATAAGAATAGTTCTATCGCTTTCTGCCCTGCATATAAACGTTCAGCACAAAACCGACTCCGAGGTAGAGCGACAGAAGACTCGTCAATCCATAACTTACAAACGGCAGAGGGATTCCCGTATTCGGAATGAGTCCGACTGCCACAGCAATATTCATGAATCCCTGAAAACCGATCCAGGCAGCCATTCCGGCAGCGATAACTCTTCCGGACACATCCGATGCCTTCATTGCAATCCGGAGAATCCGAAGTGCAATCAGAAAAACCAGGAGCACAACAATACAGGTGCCGAGAAAACCAAATTCCTCACCGATGACTGCAAAAATAAAATCCGTCTGAGATTCTGAAATGTAACCGCTGTTCAGCAGAGAACTGATTTCATTTGTATTGTATCCCTTGCCCAGGAGTCTTCCCGAACCAATAGCCATGACAGAATTGATAGTCTGGTATGCGTAGGAGTCCTGATACTGATCCGGATAAATCCAGGCGAGAATACGGTTGCGCTGGTATGTATCAAGGATTTTTCCTTCCGTGTCCTGCAGAATCATATTGAACAGAACGGCAGCGGAAGGAACCGATACTACCAGCACCCCGACGACCAGTTTCCAGTTAATGCCGCCTACAAACATGATAACACAAAATATGATGAAAATCATAATTGTGGTTGAAAGATCGGGCTGCGAAATGACAAGAATAAGAGGCGGAACAATGAGCGCAATTCCCATGAGCGTGACCGGCGCCGTGCGGACTCTTTCCTTGTATTTGTTGATGAAAAAAGCATAGAAAAGGATGAGGAGAACCTTGGCCATTTCCGAGGGCTGGAAACGCAGCGGTCCGATGGTGACCCAGCGCTGTGCTCCGCCTCCGGTATCACCCATGAAGCGGACAGCGAGCAGCGCCGCGATGGCTACAAAATAGTAAAACCAGCCGAAGTGCAGGATTCTCCGGTAGTCCATTCCGGCAGCCAGCACCATCACGACAAGCGAGGCGATCATTCCGGTGATCTGGCGGGACTGATACTCCGGTTCTGCACTCCCGATGGCAAGGATGCCGATGATATTCAGTGTCACGATCAGGAAGACGAGGAGAAAGTCAAAATACCGCAGCGAAAACGTGCGGAAAAGTCTGGCTCCCCTTCTCCGGACGCGCCGGATTCCGGGATCGGGATGGTCAACATGAAACTGAAGACCGCCTGCATCCTGGTTTTCATCACTTTTTTCGGATTTTTTCGGATTGAATATACTGAAATCGCTCAAATTATATTGCTCCAGTTAAAAGTCAGTCGCCGCCGATAACGCCGGTAAGCTGTTCATTGTTCGAAAGAATTTCGTCTTTGGACTGAAGACCGAAATAGTACGAGAGGACATCCTTTGCTGTCTGCGCTGCATAATCCGAGGTATAGCCGTTTGCGATGCGTGTGGCAATTGCGATCTCCGGCTTTTCGTACGGAGCGTAGCAGACAAAGAGAGCGTGATTGGGTTTTGACGTGGATTCCTGAGCGGTACCGGTCTTTCCGGCTACATTTACGCCAAAATCCTGGAAATAACTCTTGTCCTCGATGACACCCCGCATGCCTTCATGGATAGCATCCCAATAACTCTGGTCCATCGAGATACTGTTCGCGACAGTCGGACTGTTCTGCTCGAGAACGGTTCCGTCCGCCCCGGCTATTTTATCGACCAGAGTCAGATTATAGACAGTGCCGCTGTTCGCGACAGCTGTTACGTAGCGGGAAAGCTGCGTCGTTGTATAGCCGCTGTCGCCCTGTCCGATAGCAGAACGGACTGCGTCCATATCGGACATCTGAGGATCGTACTCTTCGATCTCGACGCCGGACTTTTCATTCAGTCCGTACTCGGACGCGTATTTCTGCAAAAGGTCTGTTCCGGTATCCGAATCGTACTCGCCGTTTTCACTTCCCAGCCGGTAGCCTACCTCGTAGAAAAAGTCGTTGCACGAATTTGTGATGCCGCCGGTCACATTCAGAAGTCCATGGGCGCCCGGATAAATCCAGCAGTGCGGATAGGGTTCGCCGATTTTCGTGAATGTTCCGGTGCAGTTGATCTCGGTGGTAGTGTCAATTACGCCTTCGCAAAGACCCGCTGTTGCCGAAACCATCTTGAAGGTGGAACCGGGAGCCGTGCGCTGCTGCGTCGCATAGTTGAGGAGCGGCGAGGACAGATCATCCTGCAGTTTTGCATAGTATTCTGCGTCGACGCCGTTGCTCATGCGGTTATTGTCATAGCTCGGATAAGAAACCATCGCGAGCACATCGCCGGTGTTTACATCCGTGATGACCATGGAACCGGAATGAGGGTCGAGTGCGAGCTCGGCCGGGGTGAGATCGAGATTCTGAATCCGGTTGATCATAAAGGTATAGGCATCTTCTGCCCCGGACTCCCACTGTGCCTCTTCGGCAGCAGGGAGGGTCACAATACCCTGATCGATAAGCAGCTGGCAGACATCCTCACCGGAAATGGAATCATTCAGAAGAACATACTTATAAACCTTGCGCCTAAAACCGCTGTCCTTGGGAAGCTGTTTTTCAAGGTAATCCACGATGGCATTGAACACGCTGGAGGAGTCCGTGTACTCTTCATCAAGGTCGAGTTTTGACGTATCAATCCAGTTCTGCCGGATGCAGTATTCGATGTATTCGGACATGGAGATTGTCTCATCCTCTGCCCAGCTCTTGTAGGTGGCATCATCCGTATCGACCTCATCCCGGAGAAGGATGTTCTGCTCGTAGAGATACTGGATGATTATGGTCTCGTAATTCTCGTATTCCTTCGGAAGATCCTTGTACGGCGTACGGTTCTGACGCATTTCCGTGTCGAGACTGCTCATGACGCCGGAAAGGTAATTGCTGTATGCGTCGTAAACCTTCTTCTCCGTCTCGGAAGCATCGCTGGCAGAAAGATGGCTGATGTCAATGATATTGTTGTTAAAGACCGAATAGTATACGTCATAGACCGGAATGATGATGCTCGAGGCAGATTCCGTGTCGGTATTTTCCTTCACATTCCGGAGTTTTGCGAGAATGATCTGCGCCAGGTGCTTCTCCAGAATGTCCGTCGCAGCCTCCTGCAGATCCTTGTCGATTGTCAGATAGACATCGTTTCCGGCCTTCGCCTCGGTGCGGTCCGTAACCTCGATGAGATTTCCGAGATTGTCCACATAGACCGTCTCCGAGCCCTTGGTTCCCTGCAGCTCGGATTCGAGGGACTTCTCGATTCCCGCCTTTCCGACGATATCGTTCGAACTGTAATCCGGATTGGTCTGCTTCAGTTCTGCAAGCTCATCCGTCGAAATCTTGCCGGTGTAGCCGATGATATGAGAGAAATACTGACCGTCGGTGTAGCGGCGCACGGTGTCCTCTTCGATATCAACGCCTTCGAGCTCGGATGAGTTTTCCTTGATTTCGGCGACGGTCTGGGTGCTCACATCCGTCGCGATGCTGGTCGAGAGGTAACGCTGGTAGCTGTTGAGACTGAGCTCATACCGGATCGCGACCATTGCGAGGAGCTTGTGCGGATCATCGGTATACCCTTCGCCGGGCACAGATGTCTTGGTGCCGTCCTCAGCAGTCTGCGTTTCACCGATGCCGTACCGCTCACAGAGGTAATCCATGATTTCCGGCGCGGATTTTGTCTGCTCTTCATACTTCAGGTCATCGACCGAGGAGTGCCCGTATATATCGGCGAGAAAACGCAGAAGCTGTGTTCCTTCGACGGAGAAAACAAAGTCATTGTCGCTGTTCACGACAATGTCGAAATCAAGGCTGATCGTATCCCCGTTGGATTCAACAATATCATAGACACGGCTGATGGTGGTGTTGAGATTTTTGTCCTTGTCTGTGTCTTCATAGGTGTCCCGTATGACAACGGAATAGGCAAGGTCGTTATAGGCAAGAATGTTTCCGTTCCGGTCGTAAATGTTGCCTCTCGATGCCTCGATCGGGATCTGACGGCGGATCCGGAGCTGAAAGCTGTCCAGATAGTCCTGTCCGTTAATGATCTGCAGGACAAAAAGCCGGTAGATGAGAAAACACGCAACAGCGCTGAGGACCGCTCCGACCAGAACGACGCGGATATCGATCTTGCGGAAGAATTTTCCTATGATTTTTTTAAGTCTGAGTTTTTTTCCGGGCATAGTTTTCTTCACTTTCAGGAATCGGACGCATGAATTTCCGGTACAGAAGAAGAATCATAGGGTACAGGAATACTGCCGTCAGAAATGTATACAGCATTTCCGGCAGCAGGAAATGGACAATAAAGTAACCGATGAAAAGTCTCCCTCTTATAAGAAACTGGAAAACGTAACAGAGAAATCCGTAGACAAAATCGCCCGTCAGGACGGTTAGAAGCGGGATACGAAGGTTGTCCGGAAAAACGATTTTCTCGAATTTTCCGGCAAGATAACCGATAAAGGCATAGACAAGACTGTAGAAACCGATGACTCCGCTTCCGAAGATGTCCATCAGCAGCCCGCAGAAAAAACCAATGAAAAGCCCGCGCACATCCCCGAACATAAGTCCGAGGGAGCACGTGAGGACAATCATCAGATTTGGGCCTATGCCGCCGAATGTAAGTGCGCGGAACAGTGTGCTCTGCAGGACATAGAATCCGATGATCAGTCCTGCGATGATGAGTATGGTTCTTAAATTGCGTAGATATCTGGCTCTGTCTTTCTTATTCATTCTTCCGCCGCGGCATGCACAGCCGGCGTGTCAGTTGGCGTTTCCGTCCGCAGGGGTCTGATCCGCTGTGCCTGCGGGCGTTCCTGCTGCAGCGTTTTCAGCAGCCGCATCACCTGCGGCTGTTCCGTCTGCAGTATTGTCGGCAGGCGTCTGCTCTGCGGTATCAGCGGTATTATCTGTGGATCCGCCGGAAGCGGTACTCTCCTCTGCCGCATCGGATGAAGCGGCGGCAGCCGCGGATGCGGACATGGCAGCCTCTGCGGCTGCGATATCCTCATCAGAGACCGTCTGTTTGGTGTCCAGAATGACAAGTACCGTGTCAATATGTGCGAAATCGACAGCCGGTGTGATTGTGCCCGACTTCGTCAGGTTGTTCGAATCCTTTTCAATGGATGAGATATAACCGATGAGAATACCCGGCAGATATTTGTCCGAGATATTCGAGGTGACGATCTTATCTCCTTCCACGACCTGATCGGCTGTATCCTGCAGCATCGAAAAATCAATGACCCCGCCCGCATATTCCTGGAGACTTCCGGAGACAATGAGGCTGTCCGATGTCGAGAGCACCGAAGCACTGACATTGGAATCGTCATCGATGATGCTGACAACTTTCGCCCAGTCCGGCCCGACGTCCGTTACGCGTCCGACAAGACCGCTTCCGGAGAGGACGTTCATGTCTGTGGTAATTCCGTCCTTTGAACCCTTGTCGATGATGAAACTGTGATACCAGTTTCCGGCATCCTTTGCGATGACACGCGCCCCTGTCTTCTGATAAGAGGCGTACTGTTCATCCAGATTGTACAGTTCGCGAAGACGCGTGAGCTCATACCTCTCCTGCTGGAGATTTGTATTTTCCTCTATGAGATCATCGACCTGTCCCTGGAGATCCTTGTTCTCCGCCAGGAGATCCTGAATCTTCGACATCATCTCCGCCCGGGTCACAAAAAAGGAGCCGACGTGACTGATGCCATTCTCCAGCGGCACCACCGCATAGTTCGCAATGGCATAAAGAGGCGTGGAGATAACGGTCGTCGTCAGACTCAGGACCATGATCGCCACGCACATCGCGGAGACTATAAGGAGCCAGTATTTCGGGGGCAGATGAAATTTCTTTTTCTTCTTCCGTATAACCGGACTCATTTACCCAATCCTTCAAGCGTATAGGCAAGCGAACGATAATTCGACTTCTTGATGACCTGCGAAAGTCCGAGCACGCAGGAATTAACAGGGCTTTCTGCCATGTTCACGCGCAGGCGCACATCCTCTGCAATCGCATCCGCAAGCCCTTCCTCCTGGCAGGCACCGCCGGTCAGGAACAGTCCGTGCCGGTAAATATCCGCCGAGAGTTCCGGCGGTGTCCGCTCGAGAATGACCTTGATATTATCCACAATCGTATGAAAGTTTTCCGACAGCGTCGAACTGACGAAATCGTGCGTGAGTGTCCGCTCCACCGGAAGACCGGTTACGATATCGCGGCCGTAGACTGTGGCTCTTCCTTCGTTCTGGCTGATATCGCCAAAACTGATTCGAACAGCCTCGGCCGTCTTCTGGCCGATGACGAGATTATACTCGCGGCGGACGGCATTCACAATCGAATTGTCGAATACATGTCCCCCGGTTTTGATGAGTTTGGAAAGGACAATGCCGCCAAGAGAGAGAATCGAGATTTCGGTTGTATCATACCCGACGTCCACGACGAGGACACCCTGGGAGTTCTTTACATCGATGCCCATGCCAAGTCCGTCTGCGATGGCTTTTTCAACCGCCTTGATTTTTTTTGCTTTGATGCCGGCATCGCGGATGAGGTCGTAAAAGGAACGCCGCTCCACCTCCGTGACATCGGTCGGAACCGCGATGAAATAATCCGCAGATCGGATCGCTCCCTTGTTTTCGTACATGACAAAGCTGCGCATCAGGCGCTCCATATTGCCGATGTCGGCAATGACACCGTTTACAATCGGTCCGGAGACGCGGATGTTGGAGGGTGATTTCTCATACATCTCATAGGCGGAATCACCGTAGGCTATCATGTTCTTCTTGTTTTCGACCGCAATCATGTTCTTCTGAACAAGAATCTTGTCAGTCGCCGCATTGTAGATTTTGATGTTGGCCGTGCCGAGATCAACGGCAAACGTATTGTTTATCAAGATGTTCCTCCGTTCGACTGCTGTCTTTTCTCAAAGACGCCGAGGGATTTCATGCTGCAGAAGCCGTCGCCGATAATAATGTGATCGACAAGCTGAATCCCCAGAAATTCAGCGGCGGCAAGGACTTTGAGTGTCATCTTCACATCGTCACTGCTTGGCGTCACGTCTCCGCTCGGATGATTGTGAGCGAGCAGGATTGAGACCGCATTCCCGACAAGTGCTGTCTTCATTATCTCACGGGTGTCCACAAGTGTGCAGTTCACGGTGCCGATCGAGAGAATGCAGTCACCGATGAGATGCAGTCTTGTGTCAAGCATGATCAGCAGCAGTTTCTCCTGCGTTTCATGCCGGAGCATTTCACCGTAATATTCAAAGACAGTTTCCGGACTGTCAAATACAGGACGGTTCTTCACGCGCACTCTCGACAGACGCTTTGAAAGCTCTGCGATACACAGGAGCTTTACGGCCTTCACCTCTCCGATTCCCGGAATGCCCACGAGGTCATCATACCGGCAGCGGTACAGAACCGAGTAATCCGGATCATGCTTTCCGTTCTCCGTGAGAATTTTCCTCGCGAGCTCGACCGCCGGAACATTTTTCGTTCCGGTCCTGAGAATGATCGCCACGAGTTCTGTGTCCGTGAGGGAGTCGGCTCCGTACCTGCGGAACCGCTCATAAGGGAGCTCCTCTGCTGTCTTTGTTGTATTCATAAGTCCTCCTTCTTGTCTCTCCGGGCAGAAGAAGGGCCTTTTTATTTTACTTTATTCGAAAGATGAGTGCAATGAAGCCGGGGTGCCATGCATGCATCGTTTTTTATAAAGTTTTTACAGAGTGATGAGCCCTTTGTCGGCGAGTGCCTGTACCGAGCGCAGCACGCCGTATTTTGCATGCGGCCAGGTAAGGCCGCCCTGGAAATAAATAGTATAGGGCTCACGGATCGGTCCGTCCGCGGACAGCTCCATGGTGGAACCGGACACAAATGCACCGGCTGCCATGACGACCTTGCTGTCGTATCCCGGCATATCATCCGGATACGGTGTCACAAAACTGTCTATCGGAGCCGCTGCCTGAATGCCCTGGCAGAAGGCAACCATGGCATCCGGATTGTGGAAGGTGACCGCCTGAACCGTATCATATCTGCGGTCTGTCGATTTCGGATTTGTCTCGAAACCGAGCTTCTCGTAGAGAGCCGCCGCGAGAATCGCTCCTTTGACAGCGCTGGCAGTTACGGTCGGCCCTAGAAAGAATCCCTGATACATCTGCGGAAGGACGTTCAGAGTGGCTCCGACTTCCTTTCCGAGTCCCGGCGCCGTCAGACGCACTGCGGCATTCTCGACGCATTCTTCTGTTCCTGCGATATATCCGCCCGTCGGCGCAAGACCGCCGCCCGGATTTTTAATGAGGGAACCGACGACCATGTCCGCCCCGACATCCGAAGGCTCGATCTCTTCGGTAAACTCGCCGTAGCAGTTGTCGACCATGATGATGACGTCTTTTCGTACGCTGCGGATGATTTCGATGGCCTTCCCGATCTGCTCCACCGAGAAAGTGGGACGGGTAAGATATCCGCGGGAGCGCTGGATTTCTACGATCTTCGTCTTCTCATTGATGCCCCGGCGTATATTTTCTTCGTTAAAACTCCCGTCCGGGTTCAGCGCAGCCTCACGGTACGATACGCCGTATTCGGAAAGAGAACCTCTCGACGGACGGATGCCGATGACTTCCTCGAGCGTGTCGTACGGTTTACCGGACGCGGAGAGAAGCTCATCACCCGGGCGCAGATTTGCGGACAGCGCAAGGGCCAGGGCGTGTGTTCCGCAGGTGATCTGCGGGCGGACCAGTGCGCACTGTGTGTGGAAGTAGTTCGCATAGGTGTTCTCGAGACCCTCTCTTCCGATATCGTCGTATCCGTATCCCGTCGTCCCGGTGAGGCATGCCTCTCCGACATGCGCCTTCTGCATGGCGCCGACCACCTTCATCTGGCAGATTTCGGCGTTTCTGTCAATTTCGTCAAAACGGGGCCTTAGTATTTCCAGTACCGGCTCTGCAAAGTCGAGAACCTTTCCGGATACCCCCATCGATTCATATTGTGATTCCAAAGACATAGTATTCTGAATTTCCTTTCGCTTTCCTGCAGCGGTTCCTATCTTACTCCTGTTTTTTCGGATTAAACAGGGTTTCCTTTGTTTTTGAAAGAAGAGCCGCATCGAGTTTTTGCGGAGTACTGAATTCATCGCGGTCGATCCAGATGATGCCCTTCTCGCGCCTAAACCAGGTGAGCTGGCGCTTTGCAAACTGGCGGGTCGCAATTTTGATCTGTTCGCGCGCCTCGTCCATGGTCGTCTCTCCTTCAAGGGCGCGGAGCACTTCCTTGTAGCCAAGTCCCTGCATGGAGACGTTTTTTTCGGTAAGCCCCATTGCCTGCAGGCGCTTCACCTCGTCCACAAGGCCTTCCTCAAACATTTTATCGACACGGACCTCGATGCGTCTGTTCAGCTCCTGCCGGTCCATCGTGAAAACAAAGAACGCCGCGTTGTATGCGGCAGGCCTCTCACGTTCTTCGTCATTGTGGTCGGAGATTCTCCCGCCGGTCTCTCTCTTATACTCGAGGGCACGGATGATCCGCTTCGTGTCGTTCGGATGGATGCGGGCGGCCGCGGCCGGATCGGCCTTTTCAAGAAGCTGATGGAGCTTCTGCGGTCCTTCTTTTCTCGCGTACTCCTCCATTTCGCTGCGAAAACTGTCATCCTTTGCCGTCCTGGCAAAGTCGATATCGTAGAGAAGCGCCTGAATGTAAAAACCCGTGCCGCCGCAGAGGATCGGAAGACAGCCGTCGGCATAGGTTTCGGCGATCGCTTTTTTTGCCTCCTTCTGAAAACGGACGACGTTCCATTCCTCGGTCGGATCTACGGCGTCGATGAGGTAATGGCGGACACCCTTCTGCTCTTCCGGACGGATTTTGGCGCTCCCGATGTCACAGCCGCGGTAAACCTGCATGGAATCGGCGGAGATGACGCGCCCACCAAGGGACAGGGCAAGATCGACGGCCGCATCGCTTTTGCCGGTCGCCGTGGGACCTGCGATGATGACAAGCGGCGGTTTTCCGGATGTGTCCTGAAGCGGATGAAGGCGCAGGGCTGA
>ONGY01000086.1 GCA_900317475.1 uncultured Lachnospiraceae bacterium
TCTCGAAATAGGTTCTTCCCGCAAAAACCAGTGCAGCAGCGACGGCTGCGCCGGCCAGAATGACAGCAAAATCAAGAATACGGGATTTATGGCTTCCCGGTGCAGACAGAACTCTGTCTTCATAGGCGGAGTCGTCCTCGTCCATCTCGTCAGCAGTGCTGTCAGGCAAAGATTCTTCCGGCTCCGTTTCCCCGGCCGAAGATATCTCCCCGGCGGTCTCTTTCGGACTGACGGCCTGTACGGACGTGCCGTTGACTCCATCAGTCGATGAGCTTTTGGCCGCTTTCACACGGGATTCCGGAGTGTCCTCCGCATCTCCGTCTGGATGATCTGCCGTCTCACTGTCATCACTCCCGGCAGCCGGATCCGCCGTCTCATCGTCATCATCCAGATAATCCACCGTATCCGGGTCATCGTCATCAGTCATCATCCAGATAATCCACCGTATCCGGGTCATCGTCATCAAGGTAATCCCCGTCCGGCAAATCGTCATATTCCAGTGCTTCGGCGCGCTCTTCTTCCAGAAGTTTCTTCTCCTCCAGCGCGCGCAGGCGTTCCTGTTCCTCTTCGAAGGCCTGTGTCTCGTCCAATGCGGTCTCAATGGTATATTCTTTTGTCTCGTCGAAATTCTCTCTGTCCCCGGTCATATTTACCATGTTCCCCAACACAACGTATTTTTCCGTGCATAGACTATTCGAGTCACAGCACCGGAATTATAGCAATTTCCAGACCCCCTGCACAAGAACTCACGTATAGAACACGAGGATACCGGCGAGAATGAAAATCATGCCGATGATCTTGTTCCGGGTGATCTTTTCCCCAAAGAAAATCCGGCCGAAAATCATGACAAAAATATACCCGAGCGTCTCACAGACAGGTACATTCATATATGAATCCGCATACGCATAGCCGCGGATTGTGAGAAGCATCGACACGAACAGCATGAAATAACCCGTAATGACCCATTTGTTCAGGTATTCACGGATCCAGCTGCTGTAATGAAGCGTGGCGCTTTTCTTGAGAAGCATCTGCGATGAAGAGGCGACAAGCTCCGAGCAGATCATAATGAGGAGAAATATCTGAAACTTCGTCATCGTACGTCTGCCTCCTTCTTTTCTTCCGGGGTGCCGCCCGCATCGGCGGGGGCAGGCTCTTTTTCTCCGGCTCCGGCCGCATCTTTCCCACCGCTCTGTCCAGCTTCCTGCCCGCGGTTCAGAATGATGACCCCGCAGATAACAAGAGCGACTCCAAAAACTTTTCGGACCGTAATACTGTCATGAAAAATAACAACGCTCCACAAAAGCCCCCAAAGCAGTACCATTGCCTTGTTTGCATAGGCAATGGAAATATCGAATTTTTTGATGGCCTGCTGCCACAGAAGCGCATAGACAGCGAGGATAACTACTTCCAGCCCGTAGAAAAGGATAAATCCCCTGGTCATGAATTTCTGCCCGGAGGCGAACTTCGCCGTGACCGACGAGAGAGAAAAAATCATGACGATAAGCTGCAGATACAGGATATCCTTCACCTTGATCTGTTTCTTCATAAAATGAAATATACCTCCTGAGCTCTGTCGGCGACCCCTTCAGGGTTTTCCCCGGGAGACCGTGCCCTGCTCCGCGGGTTTTTCAAAAATGCGCCCGTTTTGCTATAATGGGAAACCACGGACGAAACGGGTACGTTCGAATTCTAACATATATAAAGGCCTGTGTTTTGACAAAAGATGACCTGTGCGCGAAAACATGTGTGCCCGGGCTGTCTTGATAAAGCGTGAACAGCATAATGCGATTGACCTGCATGGCAGAATGCAGAAAGGAAGGGGACGCCGGCCGATGAGCAGCGACTCTAGAGATGACAGAAATTTAAAAAACAGCGAAGAGCAGAAGGAAGACAGCGTTCCTTTTATTGATATTGATGAAGTGGTGGATATGGAGAACAGGCGCCGCAGGACGCTGAAGGAAAAACTCGCGGAGGATGAGCGCGGCAGGAAAACACACAAATCATCCCGCAGCCATTCAGACAGACACCATCGGGAGCTCCCGGATCTTCCGGACCAAAGTCCGGAAGACAGGCACACCGCGGGGAGTACGGGCATCAGACAGCCGCGCAGACGAAAGATCGGCATCCATGCTCTTTTCGCCATCGTGATTGCAGGCATCCTCGTTTTTGTCGCCGTCCGTCTCTATATTTGGAACATCGGCGAGAAGTCAACTTATGACCCGTCGAAAAAAACAGATCAGTATGATGTCGAGGTGCAGGATGTCATCCTGGCGCAGAACCCGGACGACCTCGAGGGGCACACAGACGACGGAAAGACGACGATTGTCTTCCTCGGAAATGACCTCATCACAGACGATACCACTGAGACAGGCATCGCAGGACAGGTGGCCTCTCTCTCCGGCGCCGACTGCATTGCTGCCGGCTTTCCATCTTCACAGATTGCCTGCTACAACATGGAGTACAAGACCGACAGTCAGCATGATATGGACGACATCTTCAATTTCTTCTATGTCGCAAACTCGATCAGTATCGATGATTTTTCCGGCCAGAAGAACGTTGCCGCCTATCACACCGACGATGAGCGCTTCGCGCAGACGGCTGATACCCTTGCGGGCATCGACTGGGACAGCGTGGATATCCTCGTCATTGCCTATGATGCGGCCGATTATCTGAACGGATCGGCTGTCTGGAACGATGGAAATGATGTCGACCTCGTGACCTATACCGGTGCTCTCCGCCTCGGCATCCGACGGATCCATGAGGCATATCCCTTCATCCGGATCGTTTTCATGTCTCCGACCTACACGAGAGTCGAGCAGAACGGAACTCTCGAGAACGGAGATACCACCAATATCGGAAACGGCGAAATGAGCACTTACTGGCTCAAGGCCGTCGATGTCTGTGTCGCCGAACAGGTTTCATTCATCGACAACTATTACGGTTCCATAAACGGGACCAATTACGAACAGTTCATGACCGACGGCGTCCATCTGAACAATGCGGGGCGCACGGCAATCGCAAAGCACTTCGTGAACAAGATCATCGAAGGTGACACGAGCGAGTACGACTTCAAAACGGAGCAGGGAGCAGATGCCGATTCTGCTTCCGCGGCTGCGGAGGCAGGAACTTCAGAATAAGCAAAACGCCGCATCCGAAGATGCGGCATCGGCAGGCGATACATATAAAACTGCGGTGACGGCAGAGTTTTAACGGTTATTTATCCTTGTACATATCCGGATTGCGGTAGATCGGGAAGCCGTCAACCGTGCCGACCTTTTCGAGGCCGTAATCTGCAAGATCTCCGTCGATTTCATGGGTGGGATCCAAAACGACATAATTGCAATACGTGTCCTTGATGGCTTTGGCAAGATCCTTCGCACAGATGACTTCCGGCTTCTCCATCACATCGTAGACTTCATTCCAGTAATCCCACTGTGCGACCAGCATATCGCGGCCGTAGGGCATATCGATCTTTGTAGTGTACTGGCGGACGAACTGAACAAGATTGGACGGAAATGCCACCTTGATCTGGTTTCCGTCGTTTTCCGCAAGGAGGTAGTCACAGATGTCGATGACTTCGTGCGGCACATGCTGCCGGTTCTCGGCCGCAAGGACGTTCTCATTGTTGTAGACACAGGAACCGCCGAGGATGATGACGGCGCAGAGAACTGCGTAGCCTGCATACCGGAGGCCGCCCTTCAGACGGACTGCCGCCTTGAGACCCGCGTAAATCGTCGTCACGCTCATCGGGATGAGCCACAGGAAACGATAGTAGGTGTCGGTCTGTTCGAGCGCCGAATAGAGTCTGTAAACCGGCGGAAGCAGGAAAACAACGATCACGGCGAGCGGCAGATACACAAGCATAATTCTCGCACGGCGGTCCTTCTCGCGGATGAGCAGATAGACAAGCGCGATCAGATACAGCACAAGCAGCCAGCCTGTACCTGCATATTCTTTTATAACATGAATGATTTCTTCCATAACTCGTTTTCAGGACCCATTTAAAGAATCCCAGGTAAGAATCCGCCTAAGCCCAACTTCAACTGATTTCCGGGGAATTCCTATTAATGCACATCTCCGGAGTCCATCCGGACCCGGGCTGACGCATTTTTTCGTATTGATGCCTTTATCTTACCATTGAAGGTGAAGGCCCGAAAGTCCTTTTGCGGACACAAAGGCAATGGCCCCGGCAGACCATTGCAAAACATCCGCAAACAAAATAAACTCGTAACGGTGCCTCAGGGCCTTGAGCTCATATATAATGCAGTACTGTCGTCAGAATGGAGCATTCAAAGACACCCTGCCCGGATTGAAGTTCCAACCCCGCATGCAAAGCCGCCTGGAGCTGTGTTTTGGTATCCGCAGGCCAATTACTGCAGGCCGGCACAGGATTCCAATCCGATCATAAAACAATCCGGCAGCAGGAGTTTCACACAGATATATGGAAATAGAGATGAACAACATGAACAGCAATGCAAACAATACCTATGACAATGCATTTTCCTCTGTGACGCCGGAGGAACTGGAAAACTGGGATAAGGACAGCTATCGGATCATTGATGTCCGGGAGGATGCGGATTATGAGAAGGATTCCATCCCCGGCTCCATTCATCTCCCGCTCGATGGGATTCTGAACGGTTCGGCGAAACTGCCCGCGGAGATCGAGGCCGGCCGCGGCAGCCTGAAGCTTGTTCTGGTCTGCCGCTACGGCAGACTGAGCGAGGACGCCGCCATTGCCCTATCCCAGCGCGGCTACAGCGCTTATAATCTCGAGGGCGGCTACGGCCGCTATGTCTATGAGAATGCCCGCCGGGCGGCAGAGGATGAAAAGCGGCGCGAGGACATCGAAAAGTCCATCCGGGGACGCTTCAAGAAGGACCTCTATGGACGTTTCTGTCATGCGATCTGCGAATACGATCTCGTACAGCCCGGGGATAAAATCGCAGTCTGCATCTCCGGCGGCAAAGATTCGATGTGCATGGCAAAACTGTTTCAGGAAGTGAAACGCCACAACAAGTTTCCGTTCGAGCTCGTCTTCCTTGTCATGGACCCGGGCTACAATGAGTATAACCGCCGGGTCATCGAGAGCAATGCTGCTCTCCTCGGCATCCCGATCACGATCTTCGAGACGCAGATTTTCGATTCCGTCTATAAAATCGACCAGTCGCCCTGCTATCTCTGCGCGCGCATGCGCCGCGGCTATCTCTACAAGGAAGCGCAAAAACTCGGCTGCAACAA
>ONGY01000011.1:0-20493 GCA_900317475.1 uncultured Lachnospiraceae bacterium
CGTCCGGTGAAATCCTGTAAGACAGCCATTATTCAGTTCTGAGAGGAAAAGGAATGTCACTTGACAATTTTGACCGTAAAATGGAGCGCAGGTTCGGACGATTTGCGGTCCGGAATCTGTCTCTTGCCCTGATTATCTGCTACTTTTTCGGATATCTCATCAGCTATGTGAATCCGGCTTTTCTTAAATTTCTCACGCTCAATCCGTACGCGATTGTGCATGGCCAGATCTGGCGCATCTTCACCTGGATCATCATGCCGCCGGAGCAGGAGAATCTTTTCTTCGTGCTCATCATGATGCTTTTTTATTACAGCATCGGCGTAGCTCTGGAGCGTGTCTGGGGCACCTGGCATTACAATGTATATATGTTCATGGGCTTTCTGTTCACCGTCATCGGCTCCTTTGTCATGATGGGCTGGGCTTATGCGTTTCATGGGGAAGCCATTGCGAGTATGGGCGCTTCTGCGTATTTTGCAGCGGCTGCACTTTATTTCAGCACCTACTATGTGAACATGTCGATTTTTCTTGCGTATGCCGCTGCATTTCCGGATATGCAGGTTCTCCTCATGTTCTTTATTCCGGTCCGCGTGAAATACCTCGGTGTTGTCTATGCCGTCTTCCTTGTGATCGATGCATTTTCAGGCAATTACATCACACGGATCGCTCTGTTTGCCTCCCTTCTCAATTTTCTAATTTTTTTCCTGCGCTCGAGGAACATGAGCCGTATAAGTCCGCGCGAGATGAAGCGGAAAGCTGACTGGCGCAGGGCAACCGGCAAATCCGAAAGGGACGGGAAAACATGGTCGCGCGGGCAGGACGGCTGGATGCATGCGCAAAACTCCGGAGAGAAAAACGCAGATACGTTAAGCGGCCGTGCACAGACTTCAAGGACGGATCGCGACAATATTCTCCGCGGCAATTTCCGGAAGCCGATCCATCGATGCGCAGTCTGTGGCAGAACGGAATTCGATGACCCGAATCTTGAATTCCGGTACTGCAGTAAGTGCGAGGGAAACTACGAATACTGCACGGATCACATTTTCATGCATGTGCACGTGCGCGCAGGGGACCCCTCTTGTTTTGACGCGAACGGTCATGTAAAAATGATCCCGGGAATGAATAAGCAGGATAACAGCCGGTCATAATCGGAGATGTTACCTTATATTTTTCAGGCCAACAGCCTGATCGTACAGGCAGGTATTTATGAGCACAGAATTTTCTGCATCGAATAATGAAGAAAGATTTCTTGAGGATCTGAAAGGACTTCTCGAAAAGGGAAAACGCAACGGAGGGAGCCTGACGGAGGCGGAAGTGCGAGACTCTTTCACACAGGAGCTCTCCGACGATCAGATGGAAGTCATCCGGAAATATCTTGAAAGCAACAATATCGGCGTGGGAAAGCGGATCGGAATTTCCGAACTTCTCACGGAGGAAGAGCAGAAATATCTTGATGATTATCAGGAAGAACTCTCCGCAATTGAAATTCCGGAGGACAGCGTTCTCGACGCAGTGAAGCTGAATGCGATGGCAGGGGATGCAGACGCACAGAAGGAACTGGCGGAGTATATGCTCCAGAAGGTTGTAGACCTTGCCAAAATGTATGCGGGACAGGGAGTTTATATCGAGGATCTCATCGGCGCCGGCAACGAAGCGCTGATGATCGGCGTAAAGCTTCTGGCACCGCTGGAGGGGCCGCAGGATGTCGAGGGGGCGCTCACCGAGCGGATTATGAAGGCGATGGAAAAGCTCATCCGCGAGGATGCGGACACTTCCGACAATAATCAGAGTGTTGCGGACAGGATAAACCGGGTTGCGGATGCCGCGCATGCACTCGCACAGGAACTCGGCCGCAAGGTGACGGTAATGGAGCTTGTCGGAGAGGGACAGTTCACGATGGATGAGGTCATGGACGCCATCCGGATCACGGCAAACAAAATCGAAGACATCGATTATAAACAGCCGCAGTGAAGAGAAGGCCGCGGCCGGGGAGTTCTGCCGGCATTTCGCATAGGAATGCAGGCTGATGCACCAGAACAGAAGACAGAGGAATAAGATTTGAGCTTAAATATCAACCAGGCAGACAACACCGATTTTAAATATGAGATGAACGATCTGACCGTTCTGTATTACGGCGCGAAGTATACGCTCCGGGAAATCGTGGACGATCTGAACGGCAGCATGAAGTTCCGCAGCATTGTCAAATCGTATCTGATGAAGGATTATTCTCCGGACACAACCCTGGAAAGTCTTTTCTACTACATGGAACCTGACAGTGATGCTTACGAGGTGTTCCGGGAACTGAGGACCAAAGTGCGCATCAATATTCCGGTATATCGGAGAAAGCTTTTTGGAGGAAAAGAGAGAATCTACAAGGAGAGCATTATGCCCGTCTCGGACTTTGCAAAGATTCCGTCCGAAGAGAAAAAGAAGCAGGGGATTGTCATCGGCGAGATTCAGATTTCGAAGATGGGGCTCATGCGTTTTACGGTATAATGCAAATCTCGTTGCAAACGTTCTGGGGATATGGTACGTTTCCTGTATCGGACGTTCTGTCCGGCGCGGCAGCTGTTCCGGCTGCCGTCAGCGGAATTCTTCCGCTGACTGTCATCCTTTTGTTTTGCCCCTTGACGAAAACAGGGGAGGTACGTATCATTGTAACAGAACACACGTTCGAACGAAGGAAACGGTGTTCCTAAATTCATGGCGCCGCAGTGCGCCCCGGGGGAAGCAGTAAATGAGTGCAGACAACATGAATCAGGAAGAGAAGAAGAAGGCGCTGGACGCAGCCGTCCTGCAGATTGAGAAGGCATACGGCAAGGGATCCATTATGAGACTCGGCGATCCCGCCAATAAAATGAATGTGGAGACAATCCCGACCGGATCTCTTTCTCTTGATATCGCACTGGGTCTCGGCGGTATCCCGAAGGGAAGAATCGTAGAGGTCTACGGACCGGAATCTTCCGGCAAGACGACCCTGACGCTTCATATGATTGCGCAGGTTCAGAAGAGAGGCGGAATCGCCGGCTTCATTGATGCCGAGCATGCCCTGGATCCGGTTTATGCGAAAAATATCGGTGTCGATATCGACAATCTGTATATTTCACAGCCGGACAGCGGTGAGCAGGCGCTGGAAATCGCGGAAACCATGGTGCGTTCCGGGGCAATTGATATCGTGGTCATCGACTCTGTTGCGGCTCTAGTGCCCAAGGCCGAGATTGACGGTGAGATGGGAGATTCGCATGTCGGTCTGCAGGCCCGTCTGATGAGTCAGGCACTCCGCAAGCTCACGGCTGTGATCAGCAAATCAAATTGCACAGTTGTCTTTATCAATCAGCTTCGCGAGAAGGTCGGTGTCATGTTCGGCAATCCGGAGACCACCACAGGCGGCCGTGCTCTGAAATTCTATTCCTCTGTCCGCCTGGATGTGCGCCGTATCGAATCGATCAAGCAGGCAGGAGAAGTCATCGGAAACCGCACGAGAGTAAAGGTTGTCAAGAACAAGATCGCACCGCCGTTCAAGGAAGCAGAGTTTGACATCATGTTCGGCAAGGGAATCTCCTATGAGGGCGATGTGCTTGACCTTGCGGCAAAGGTCGATATCGTCAATAAATCCGGTGCCTGGTACAACTACAGGGGTGAGAAGATCGGCCAGGGACGTGAGAACGCAAAACAGTACCTTGTGGATCATCCGGACGTCTGCGCAGAGATTGATGAGCTGGTGCGCGAACACTATGGAATCGGCACACAGAACGCGGCTGCAGCTCCGAATGAAGACTCTGCGGCTTCCAAAGCTGCGGATTCCGGCAGAACAGAGCCGGCAGAGACGGAAGAATAAACTGACCGTCACCGGAAAGCAGGGACAGATAAGACAGTTATCAGAAGGCGGACCGAAGCGTCCGCCTTTTTATGCATCTCCACAAGTAAGAATGTATACCGTTTCACCCGCGGCGGGAAAGGAATTCACTGCAAATGGTTATATTGTCCATTACGGCAAAGTCAAAACGGATGTATGAAGTGAAGACCGACGGGGAATCTTTTGTTCTCACGGCGGAGGAACTGTATCGCTTCGGACTGCATGAAACCGCGCCTCTTTCTGAGCGGGACAGATCAGAGATCTCCGCACTGGAAGTTCCGGAGGAAACCCGGCAGGAAATCTATGCTTCCCTCCGGAAAAGAGCCCTTGCCAAAAGCGGAGACCTTCTGAAAAATCAGGATTATTCCAGAAAGAAGCTCATGGAGAAGCTGATCCTTGCAGGTTTCCCTTCCTCTGTCGCAGAGGAGACCGTCCGTTCGCTGGAGGATGCCCATTACGTTGATGATCTTCGCCTTGCGGTCTCCTATGTCCGCTGCCATCTGTCAGATAAAAGCAGAGCGCGGATCCTGAATGATCTCATGAAAAAGGGAATTTCGGAGGAGACATCCGGGGAGGCGCTTGCAGAAGTCCTCGAGGAAGAGGGCGGAGAAGATGCTCTGCTGAAGAAAGAGACCGAGCAGATCCAAATGCTTCTCACAAAACGGCATTATGACCCGGAGACAGCGGATTTTAACGAGAAGCAGAAGACCATGGCATTTCTTTACAGGAAGGGGTTTCCGGCGGACCTGATCCGACAGGTGATGCGTTAATTTTTCGGTTGCACATTGCACGGCTGAAACATATAATAATAGTGTTGTGATTTCGCACAATGAAAACTAAATAAGGAGGTGCTCCTGCATGACCCAACAGGTAATTATTGCTGTGATAATTACCTTTGCAGTCGCTTTTATCCTCTCTTATGTGCTTGCAAAGAAAATCGTAAAGAAAGATTACGAGAGCAAAATGGGAAGCGCTGAAGAGAAGGCAAGAGCGATTATCGACGAAGCACTTACGACTGCAGAGACAAAGAAGCGTGAATCTCTTCTTGAGGTGAAGGAAGAATCCATCAAGACGAGAAATGATCTTGACAGAGAGATCAAGGACCGCAGGAATGAGGTCCAGCGCAATGAACGCAGAGTCCAGCAGCGTGAGGAGGCCGTTGACCGCAAGTCCGATGCTCTTGAGAAGAGAGAGCAGAGTCTTCAGGCAAAGGAAGAATCACTGCAGAAAAAGAGTGACGAGATTACCAGGCTGGAAGAGCAGAAAGTACAGGAACTGGAACGAATTTCCGGTCTTACCTCCGAACAGGCGAAAGAACTTCTCTTAAAAACTGTTGAAGAAGATGTTAAACACGATTCCGCTGTCATGATCAAGGAAGCTGAGGCGGAAGCAAAGGAAGAAGCGGACAAGAGAGCCAAGGAACTGGTTGTGGGTGCTATTCAGCGCTGTGCAGCCGACAATGTTTCTGAGGCAACGATTTCCGTTGTCCAGCTTCCGAACGATGAAATGAAGGGGAGAATCATCGGACGTGAGGGCCGCAATATCCGCACGCTCGAGACGATGACCGGTGTCGATCTCATCATCGACGATACACCGGAGGCCGTCGTTATTTCCGGATTTGATCCGATTCGCCGTGAAGTCGCTCGGATTGCCCTTGAGAAGCTCATCGTCGACGGACGAATTCACCCGGCCAGAATCGAAGAGATGGTCGAGAAGGCGAAGAAAGAAGTCGACGCGAAGATCAAGGAAGAAGGCGAAGCTGCCACACTGGAAGTCGGTGTGCACGGCATTCACCCGGAACTTGTGAAGCTTCTCGGCAAGCTGCATTACCGCACAAGCTACGGACAGAATGTTCTGAAGCATTCTATCGAAGTAGCTCAGCTCTCCGGACTCCTTGCCGGAGAACTTGGTCTGGATGTGCGGATGGCAAAGCGTGCCGGCCTGCTGCATGATATCGGCAAGGCGGTAGATCACGAGATGGAAGGATCCCATGTACAGCTTGGCGCTGATCTGTGCCGCAAGTACAAGGAATCACCGATCGTCATCAATGCCGTCGAATCCCATCATGGAGACGTGGAGCCGACCAGCCTTATCTCCTGCCTTGTACAGGCAGCGGATACAATTTCCGCAGCCCGTCCGGGTGCAAGAAGAGAGACAATCGAGACCTATACAACCAGACTGAAACAACTTGAAGATATAACCAACAGTTTTAAGGGAGTAGCAAATTCTTACGCCATTCAGGCAGGCAGAGAAGTTCGTGTTATGGTGGTTCCTGAGCAGATCAGTGATACTGATATGGTTCTGCTCGCCCATGATATTTCCAAGCGCATCGAAAACGAGATGGAATATCCTGGACAAATCAAGGTCAATGTAATCCGTGAGTCAAGAGTGACGGATTACGCAAAGTAACGGATATAAAAAATACGGCAAGGCTTTAGAGTCTTTGCCGTATTTTTTTCATTGATAAGGGGAAAAACATTGAAACGTCCGGAACGATTATCGCGAAAACTGATCAGGAAAGGTGTCATTCTCGATGAATACGCCGATACAATGCTGGCGCCGAACGGACAGATCGAGGAGTATGATTTCATCGATCACCATACCGGAGCAGCTGCAGTCGTTGCGGTGAAAGAGGATGGTCAGATTCTTCTCGTGCGTCAGTACCGCAATGCGCTGGAGAGGGATACGCTGGAGCTTCCCTGCGGCGGGCGGGAGAGCCGGGAGGAACCGATGGAAGACGCCGCGAGACGGGAACTGCAGGAAGAGACCGGGTACACGGCGGGAAAGTTCTCGAAGCTGATCGACATCCGGACGACACCTGCCTACGGCAATGAAGAGATCGCAGTTTTTCTTGCAGAGGACCTTATTCCCGGAGAACAGCATCTCGACCCGGACGAATCGCTGAAGGTCGTATCCATGCCTCTTCGGGAAGCACTGAACCTGATTTTTCAGTGCCGGATCCAGGACGCAAAAACGGTTTCGGGAATTCTTGCCTACGCAAATCAGCTGCAGAAAAGGGAATGAATGTCCCGGCTTTGATAAAACCGTTTGGAAAGTCGTAATTCAGTCATGCCACGGTGTGAATCGGGGTGAATGTCCCTAAACAGGACTGTGTGTGGTAGAATGAGAATTGTCAGGAAAATCCTCTGACCGTTTCGATGCGGTGAAATAGTGCGGCAGCCTGTTCGACGGCACGATGGAGAAGCATACGTACTGCCGTTTTATATAATTTCGCATCTCGTCTCCCGGCGGGATAAGTCAAGGAGGTCTCTTTTGATATGAAGAATATACTTTTTGCGGCGTCGGAAGGAGTTCCCTTCATCAAGACCGGAGGACTTGCCGATGTCGTCGGTTCTCTTCCGAAGAATCTTGACCGGAATTATTACGACGTGCGGGTGATCCTTCCGAAATATTCCTGCATGAAGCAGGAAATGAAGGATAAACTTGAATACATCACGAATTTTTACATGGACTACAACTGGAAGAGCCAGTATGTCGGTCTCTTCAAGGCGGAGCAGGACGGCATCACCTATTACTTCATCGACAACGAGTTTTACTTCACAAGTTTCAGACCTTATACCGATGATCCGATCTGGGAGATCGAACGCTTCGGCTATTTCTCGAAGGCAGTGCTGTCGGCGCTGCCGGTTCTCGGATTCCGCCCGGACCTCATCCACTGCCACGACTGGCAGACGGGTCTCATTCCGGTTTATCTCAAAGAACGTTTCCAGGGCAATGAATTCTTCCGCGGCATCAAGACCGTCATGACAATTCACAACCTGAAGTTCCAGGGACGCTGGAACGTAAAGGATGTGCAGCAGATCACCGGACTTTCTGATTATTATTTCACTCCGGACAAGCTGGAATTCAACAAGGATGCGGACCTTCTGAAGGGAGGCATCGTCTATGCGGATGCTGTGACGACCGTGAGTCCGACGTATGCTGAGGAGATCAAGACTCCTTTCTACGGGGAGGGTTTGGATGGCCTGCTCCGTGCCCGCTCGGGGGATCTTCGCGGCATACTCAACGGCATCGACTATGATGTCTTCAGTCCGGATATCGACAAGTATATTCCGTCTCCGTACAATGCGATCAATTTCCGCAAGGAGAAGGTAAAGAACAAGACCGCGCTGCAGCAGCAGTTCGGGCTCGAGAAGGATGAAAAATGCATGATGATCGGCATTGTCTCGAGGCTGACGGATCAGAAGGGCTTTGATCTCATCGCCTATGTGATGGATGAGCTCTGCCAGGATGCAGTGCAGATCGTCGTTCTCGGTACCGGAGAAGAGCGGTACGAGAACATGTTCCGGTATTTTGCGTGGAAATACGGCAATAAGGTTTCTGCTCAGATTTGTTATTCCGATGAACTGTCGCACAAGATTTATGCAGCCTCGGATGCTTTCCTCATGCCTTCGCTGTTTGAGCCGTGCGGACTCTCCCAGCTGATGGCGCTCCGCTACGGAACACTTCCGATTGTGCGTGAGACCGGCGGTCTCAAAGATACGGTTGAGCCGTACAATGAGTACGAAGGGACCGGAACCGGATTTTCGTTCGCAAACTACAATGCGCATGAAATGCTGCGCACCATCCGGTATGCGGAACAGATTTATTACGACCGCAGGAGAGAGTGGAACAAGATGATCGACCGCGCGATGGCTGTCGATTTCTCATGGAAGCGCTCTGCGGAAAAATATCAGGAGATGTATGACTGGCTGATCGGAGGCTGAAAACCTTCCGGCAGCGGCGAAAAGGGCTCCGCGTGATTCGTGAAGCCCTGATTTTTATTGTATGAAGAAGATGAAAATGAAGGATGCCCTGCTTCTTGCCGATGACAGGAACAGAGGCAGAAATGAAATTGTCGTTCAGGCCGGGATTCTTGCAGCCGCGAGCATCATTGTGAGAATCATCGGCCTTCTTTATCAGTCGCCCCTGACCGCCATCATCGGCGATGAAGGAAACGGCTACTATAGTCTTGCCTACAACATTTACACGATCGTACTTCTCATTTCTTCTTACAGCATCCCTTCGGCGATCTCGAAGCTGATGAGCGCGAAGATCGCGGTCGGAGAGTACCGGAATGCACAGCGGATCTTCCGCGTCTGCCTCGGGTACTGCCTGGCGGCAGGACTGCTCGGTGCCGCACTGCTTTACTTCGGAGCCGGTTTCCTGGTAGGGCCGAACTCAGTGCCGGTGCTTCGGGTATTTGCACCGACTATTTTCTGCTTTGGAATTCTCGGGTCTCTGCGCGGCTATTTCCAGGCACATTCTTCCATGCTGCAGACCTCTCTTTCGCAGATTCTCGAACAGATCTTCAATGCGGCGATGTCGCTGTTCTTTGCGTGGCTCCTGATGCGCTCCGTGCGCGGTCAGGGCACCACGGCAGAGGCGGTTTACGGTGCCATGGGCAGCGCTCTCGGAACCGGATCGGGAGTGCTCGCAGCGCTCATCTTCATGGCGGCCGTCTATTTTCTGAACCGGAAGAGGATCCGGTCGATGGTCGGAGGAGATACAACTGCCGGGACCGATTCGTATCGATCGATCGCCCGGGAAGTGATTCGCGTCGTGACGCCGTTCATCCTGAGCAGTTTTGTCCTTAATCTCACAACCTCGCTCAATCAGACCATTTATACAAAGATTCTCATGAATGCACGGGGCTTTGAAGAGGCATCGGTCACGATGCATTACGGCATTTTCTCGCGCAAGGCAACGGTTATCACGAACATTCCGATTTCCATTGCCACAGCAACATCCGCGGCGGTGATACCGCACATTTCTTCAGCCTATGCGACCGGAGACCGTGCGGAGACGAAACGCCGCTGCTGCCAGGCAGTCTGGCTCACAGCACTGATCGCACTTCCCTGCACGGCAGGACTGATTTTTCTTGCAGAGCCGGTCACGATGATTCTGTTCCCGCAGCGGTCATCTCTGAAAGAAGCATCGCTCCTCCTGGCGCTCCTTGCGGTCACCGTTTTCTTTTATTCCATTTCAACTATTACGACGGCGATCCTCCAGTCAACCGAACACATGAATCTGCCGCTCGTCAATGCTGGAGCAGCTCTTGCTGTACAGACGGCGGTTCTGGTGCTGCTGCTCAGGAAAACGGATCTTGGAAATTATGCCCTCGTTGCGGCAAGTATTGTCTATTCCGTGATGATCTATGCAGCAAACGAATATTTTCTCCGGAAGTATCTTGGAAGAGGCGTAAGTCCGGGACGAAAATACCTTGGTCCTGTTCTTGCCTCTCTTGCCATGGGAATCGGCAGCGCGGCCGTCTACCGGATCATCCGTTTTGTGTTCTCCATGGCCGGATTCGGAACAGAGACGGATCCGATTCACACACAGTATTTCGCAAATCTCATTGCCTTTATACCAGCTTTTATCGCGGCTGTTCTGATTTACGCGTCTCTTCTTTTCGCGCTGAAGAGTGTTACAGAGAGTGATCTTCTTGCAATGCCGAAGGGAAAAGTACTGGTTCGGTTTGCAAAAAAGCTGAGGTGGATAAAGTAGGAATACCTGCGGGGAATGCAGGCCGGTCAGTCCGGGCGGGGGAGTATCATGAGAAGACATGGTCTGATGAGAAGGGAAGAGAAGGAAGTTTTTACGGCGGGAAAGCAGCGGAAGGTGCTGTATTTTTTCTGCATTCTTCTCACGGTTTTATATTTTGTGAGCATCGTCCCGATTCTGGGGCTTTCCTTCTATGACTTTCCGGCTGCGGATGACTACAGTTTCAGCTGGAGAGGGTACAGGGCGTTTCTCTCCGGCGGAGCTGCGGCCGCGGAGGCATTCAGCGCGGTTCCCCGCCTTTACATGACATGGCAGGGCAATTTTTCCGGCGTTTTCTTCATGTCGCTGTCACCGATGATTTTCGGAACGGAGTACTACTATCTTACGCCCTTCATTCTCATCGGAACTCTCACGTTTGCAGTCTATTATTTTTCCCATGCTCTTTTCGTGCGCTTCCTCGGAACCGACAAAACACTTGCGGCCGGTATTTCATCGGTTGTCCTTCTGATTCTCGTGCACTGCATGCCGCAAGAGGCAAGAAACGAGGCTTTTTACTGGTATAACGGGGGTATCTATTACGTGTTTCTCCACAGCCTGGGACTTGTTTTCCTCGGTGTACTGCTGCATCTTGTCACCGACAGGAAGACCGGGTGGAGAATATATCATTTTATCCTGTCCCTTCTGCTTGCACTGATTCTGGGAGGCGCGGCGTACCAGACCTCACTGACGTACCTTCTTGCCGGTGCCTGCGGATATATACTCTTTCTCCTATACTATTTCCGGAAGATTCCCTACGGCGGGAAGGAGCTTACGTACGTGCAGAAGAGGGGCGGACTTCTGATCGGGATACCGGTCCTCGTACTCGCCGCCGGCTTTGCTGTTTCCGCGATCGCGCCGGGAAACAGCGTGCGTGCAGAAAACTTCAGCGGAATGGGAGCCTTAAAATCCATTGCAGTGGCATATCTTTATGTATTTGATTATCCGCTGGGAGAGTGGCTGAGTTTTATCGAAGTGTGCCTCTTGCTCATTCTGGCGATTCTTCTCCATGAAGCGGCAAAGAAGGCCGCCTGGAGATTCCGTTTTCCTTTTCTTGCTGCAGTCGCTGCGCTGTCTTTTGCGGCAGTGCCGGCAGTCCCGTCTCTCTATGCGCAGGGAGATATTGCCGCCGGAAGGATCCGTGCGGTTTTCTTCATCGGGACGATCCTCTGCCTTGCACTCCTTATCTTTTATCTGAGCGGCTGGGCTGTCCGGACTGCCAGGAAGAATGAATCCGAAGAAGAGAGCAGCAGGCAGGAAGGCGCAGGTATGGCAGCCGCGAACCGGCTGCTTGCCGGAATTCTGCTTTTCTTTGTTGTTTCTCTTTCTCTGCGGATTGCCTCCGAACCGGATTGTGTGACCGGTTCTTCTGCCGCTGCCGAGATCCTTGACGGAAGTGCACAGCGGTATGCCGAAGAACAGCAGGAAAGAACTGCACTGTTAAATGACGGGAAAGAAGTCGATGTCAGTCTGCCAAAGCTCACGGTAAGTCCGTATCTTCTTTTCCATTCGGATATCACGCAGGATCCGGAGGACTGGACAAACAAGGCGTTTTCGCAGTATTACGGAAAGGAAAGCGTGAGAGTGGAGGAGTGACAAAGCCGGAATGCGGCAATTCTGCACCCTGTCAGTCTGCTTTCTGTATCCCGGAGATATCCGGAACACCCATCATCGAGTAATTGGTATAATAAACGACAAAGCCCGGTCTGCTTCCGCCGGGCTTTTTTACGTCGCGGCGATAGAGGTAATCAATTTCCACCTTGGACTGGCTGCGGCCGGAGGAATAATAAGCTGCAAGAGAAGCGGCCTCCTCGAAGTCCTTATCCGGAATATCTTCCATTTTTGCCGGCGCGGAGCGGAGCACGACATGGGAACCCGGAATCTTCTTCGCGTGGAACCACAGATCACCTCCGTTGGCGACATGAAAAGTGATTTCATCGTTCTGCAGGTTGTTTTTTCCCACATAGATGTCGTATCCGCTGGAACTGATAAAGTGAAACGGTGCGCTCTTCGGAAAACGCGGCTTCCTTGCGCCGTGGGCATTCTCATTCCCGGCGGAGCGATGTATAAGGCCGCTCTTTTCGAGTTCCTCCCGGATCTGGGCGATGTCGCTCTCATCGGCGGAGAGAGAAAGGCTCATCTCGATATTCTGGAGCTGATCGATTTCTGCTTTTGTCTCTTCCGTGAGCTCTGACAGAGCCTCAGCGGTCCGTTTCATTTTGTTGTATTTGTCGAAGTATTTCTGCGCATTCTGTGCGGCGGTCTTTGTTTTGTCGAGCGGAACGGATGTTTTCTCACCGGTGTAGTAATTGTCAAGCACGGCACAAGAAGCTCCTTCCGGGACGGAATAGCCATAGGCGTGCAGAAGTTCGCCGTAGATGCGGTACTTATCCCTTTTCTCCGTGTCCTTGAGCTGTTTCATCTGCAGATCGTATTTATGAATATCACGTTCGAGCAGGACCTGCACCGTATGGCGGAGATTTGTTGTCTTTTGACGGATGCGCGTGTCGCGGCTCTTCTCGGCATAGTAGGCATCAAGAAGCGAGGACATGGAGTCATATTCCGTGAGTACAAGGTCTCTGTACGAGACAAGACGGAATGCCGAATATTCCTTCGGAACCGGACGTGAGTCCTCCTTCACGCGGGAATAGACGGACGGAGAGAAGTGAGCATTCCGGATGTCTGAAACAAGGGAAGCAAATGCACCCTGAAGCGCATATTTCTCGTCGTGTGAGAGGGCAGACGCCTGCCTGTCGGGGTCGATCCCGGCCCGGGCACAGAGCTCGAAGCCGGTTACGGACGAAAAGCCGGTGTAGCTTTTCGGAAGAAGCGAGGATACAGGAAGGGGACTCGTGTTGAGAAGAGAAATAAAGCCTGCCCCGGTCTCCGAGAGGGCATCCCTTTTGTCCTGAGTCTCCGGAAGAAAATAAGGTCTTCCCGGCAGAACCTCGCGTACGGAGCTCATCACCGCGGAAACACGGCGGATGCTGTCGACGATGACGCCGTTCTGGTCGATGAAAATGAGGTTGCTGTACTTTCCCATGAGTTCGAGGACCAGTGTGTGACGGCACAGGTCCCCCATCTCATCGAGATGTTCCACCTCGATGCGGATCACTCGCTCAAGACCCGGCTGCACAACGGAAGTGATCTTCCCGCCCTGCAGATACTTCCTCAGAAGCATGCAGAAAGCCGGTGCCTGCACCGGGGAAGGGCGGTTTTCCGCAATGAAGCAACAAAGCGGAAGGGATGCATCGGCGCAGAGGAGAAGTCGCACCTGACCTCCGCCGCGCTGCATTTCCGGCTTTATGGTCAGGATGATCTCATCCTTGTCGGTCTGGGCGATGCGGCTGATGCGTCCGCCGAGAATTTTCTCTTCGATCTCGTGCCGAAGGCAGGCGATTGTGATTCCGTTGAATGCCATGCTGATTACCTCCAGGTGTGTAAAGATGCAAAAACCTCGCGCGCAGGCCGGTTCCTGCAGGAAACTTTATTGTAGCACACACATATGTTCTCCGGGATTCATGATATACTGATTTTACCGGACTTTCAGCCCGGATTTACGGATAAAGAGAGGGTGTCTCTAAATGGTGAGAAGCATGACCGGCTATGGCCGGAGCGAAGTATCCAAAGAAGATAAGAAAATCGTCGCAGAGATCAAGTCGGTGAATAACCGTTTTCTTGATCTTACCGTCAAAATGCCGCGGAAACTGAATCCGCTGGAGTCGAAGATCCGCGATGAGATAAAAATATACATTCAGCGCGGCAAGGTGGATCTTTTCATCACATTGGAAGATCTCTCCGATTCGGACGAGAAGGTAAAATATAATCATGCGCTTGCACAGGAATATATCCGGTATATGAAGGATATGAGCGCGGAGTTCGGTCTTAAGGACGACATCCGGGTTACCGATCTTGCCAGGATGGCAGATGTTTTTACGGTCGAAGACCTGGACGAGGGGGATGTAAGCGAGCTCTGGCCGCTTCTGAAGAATGCGGTCGACGAAGCGGGAGAGGCCATCGCTGAGGCGAGAACCCGCGAGGGCATGTTTCTCTCCGCGGATATTCAGAAAAAACTCGATGTGATGACGGGATGTGTCGACTACATCACCGAGCGCTCGCCGGAAATTGTGCGCTCTTATCAGGAAAAACTCACCGCAAAAATTCATGATCTCCTGGGGGATGCCGGTGTCGACGAGAACCGGATCGCAGAAGAGGTCACGATCTACGCCGATAAGATCTGCGTCGATGAGGAGCTCGTGCGTCTGCGGAGCCATATCCGGGCGATGCGCGATACGCTTCTCGAAGCGGAGAAAGCGCCGGCCGGCTCGGAAGGCGTCGGCCGCAAGCTCGATTTCCTTGCGCAGGAGATGAACCGGGAGTCGAACACGATTCTGTCCAAGACAGACGATGTCGGCGTGAGCGCGCAGGGAATCGTTCTCAAGACGAACATTGAAAAGATCCGCGAGCAGATCCAGAATCTGGAGTAATATAGGAAAAACAATGTGTGGCCCCGGACAGCCGGAAGATGTGAGCAGACTGTGCGGGAGCTGTCTGAAACAAAAAGTATGTACGTGATAGGAAACAGACTTTTACAGTAAGTGAGGCCAGGTAGATACATGAAGGAACAGGGAAGCTTAATTGTTGTCTCGGGTTTTTCCGGTGCGGGAAAGGGAACACTGATGAAGAATCTCCTCCGGCGGGGAGACCGGTATGCGCTTTCAGTTTCCATGACGACGCGGAGTCCGAGACCGGGTGAGGCTGACGGGAAGGATTATTATTTTGTCTCCACGGAAAAATTTGAAGAGACGATCAAAGCGGGCGGCCTTCTCGAATACGCAAAATATTGTGATCATTATTACGGTACGCCGAAGCAGGCGGTTTTAAGCAGGATGGCGGAAGGAAAGGATGTTCTCCTCGAGATCGATGTCCAGGGCGGGCGGCAGATCAAGAAGATTTTTCCGGAGACGGTTCTTGTTTTTATTGTCACGCCGGATGCAAAGACTCTGCTTGAGAGACTCCGCGGACGCGGTTCGGAGAGTGAGGACGTCATACATTCACGGATCGCGCGGGCGGCGGATGAGTCCAGGATCATTCCGGATTACGATTACGTGCTCGTGAATGAGGAAGGAGATCTGGACGCGTGCACAGACCGGCTCGAGGATATCATCCGTGCATCCCATTTCCGCACCGGCTCCAACCGGGAACTGATCGAGAGTCTTGACAGGGGCCTGCATGAACTTATTTAAAAAGTTTTGACGAACGGTGTACGGTGGAATATAATGCCATCGTGCATTATAGAGTTTATTACTATCGCGGAGTATGCACCGCTATGGACGGAAGACCGGAGGTTTTCAAAGTACATGTTACATCCCAACTATGTTGAACTGATGAAGGTTGTAAACAAGGATGTCGAGGAAGGCGAAGAGCCCGTAATCAGCAGCCGCTACAGTGTTGTCATGGCGACGGCCAAGAGAGCACGCCAGATTATTGCGGGCGCAAAGCCGCTTGTCCCGACGACGCCGCATGAGAAGCCGCTTTCCATTGCGGTCGATGAACTTTGGAAGGGTCAGCTTCAGATCATCGGTGATGACGAAGATGACAATATCGATGAGGAAGAGGCTATCGCAAAGCTGCAGGGAAGCCACAAGATTCAGTCGATTTCGGAGGACGATCTCGATGAGAACCTTGATGCGGATGCTGCCGGCGATGAAGAGGCGGAAGAGGAAGAGAAGAGTCGGGAAGAGTCAGAGGAATCCGATGGATCTGCCGATGATTCCGAGAACTGAAGTATGAATATTTACTTTGTGACCCTCGGCTGCGACAAGAACCTGGTGGATTCGGAGAAAATGCTGGGTATTCTCTCGCAGCGCGGGTACAATTTTACAGAAGACCTCGAAGCAGCAGATATTGCGGTAGTCAATACCTGCTGCTTTATTAAAGATGCGCAGAAGGAAAGCGTGGGGAGCATTCTGGACCTTGCGGACCGGAAGAAAGACGGAAAGCTGAAAGCCCTTATTGTGACCGGGTGCCTTGCGCAGCGGTACCGTGAGGACATTCTGAAGGAAGTGCCCGAGGTTGATGCTGTGCTGGGAACAACGTCCCTTCCGGAAATCGCAGATGTGGTTACGAAAATTCTGGAAAAGGACGGAAAAACCGGGAAATCCTCCCCGGACAGTGCTCCTTCTCCCGCAGCTGCTAAAGCCGCGGGCACGTCGGACGGCACCGCAGGAATCGTAAGTCTTACGCCTCTGAGCCGACCGGTACACGGCGGCGAAAAGCGCGTTCTTTCGACCGGCACCTGCACGGAATACCTCAAGATCGCGGAAGGGTGCAGCAAGCGATGCACGTACTGCGTCATCCCCGATGTGCGCGGTCCGTATCGCTCCGTTCCCATGGACGAACTCCTGGAGGAAGCAAGGACACTTGCTTCCCAGGGCGTGAAGGAGCTCATTCTTGTGGCCCAGGAAACGACGCTGTACGGCATCGATCTCTACGGAAAGAAGATGCTGCCGGAACTTCTGAGGAAACTCTGCAGGATCGACGGATTCCGCTGGATCCGGATTCTTTACTGCTATCCGGAAGAGATAACGGATGAACTGATCGACGTGATGGCCTCTGAGCCGAAGATTCTTCATTACATCGACATGCCGATTCAGCATGCATCCGATGACATTCTGAGGAAGATGGGCCGAAAGACGAACCGAAAGGAGCTCGAGGAGAGGATCGCCGCAATCCGGGCGAAGATTCCGGATGTATGTCTCCGGACGACGCTGATCAGCGGTTTTCCGACCGAGACAGAGACAGATCACAGACATCTTCTTGCTTTCGTGCGGAAAGAGAAGTTCGACCGTCTCGGCGACTTCACCTACTCGAAAGAGGACGGAACGCCTGCAGCGAAAATGAAGCCGCAGGTAAAGGCTTCCGAGAAGAAGCGCCGCCGCGCCGAGATCATGGAAGCACAGCAGAAAATTGCGTTTGCAAAAGCCCGCCGCATGAAGGGAAGAAACCTTACGGCTCTCATTGAAGGCAGGCTCACGGAAGAGGCAATGGACAGCTCGGATTTCGACGGCAGGAATGTATACGTCGCCCGCACATACATGGATGCGCCGGAAGTCGACGGGATGCTGTTTCTCCCATCTGATTATGAACTCATGAGCGGCGATTTCGTGAACGTGAAAATTACCGGCTCAAGGGGATATGATCTGATCGGAGAGGTAACGGGAAGAGCGTAATAATACGTTTTTGCGAAATGCCCCGATCCGGGAGAAGGCCCATTCGGGCGTTTCTCCCGCGGGTGCCGCAAAAAAACGCGGCACAGGGTATAAGTCTGGAAGTCCTGCCGGTGCAGGACTTTGCCTCAGCGAGGTATAAAAATGAATTTACCGAATAAACTCACAATGCTCCGCATCTTCATGATTCCGTTTTTCGTTTTCTTCATGCTGTGTCCGGCGGCGGGCAAGTACCGGTTCGTCATCGCACTGATTATCTTCATTGCGGCGAGCATCACGGATTCACTCGACGGGCACATCGCGCGCAAGTATAATCTCATTACGGATTTCGGAAAGTTTATGGATCCGCTTGCCGATAAGATGCTGGTCGTCTCGGCGATGATCTGCCTTGTTTCTCTTGGCCGGATTCCGGCCTGGGTTGTCATCATCATTGTGGCGCGTGAGTTCACAATCAGCGGCTTCCGTCTCATAGCTGCGGACAAGGGCGTCGTCATCGCGGCGAGCTACTGGGGCAAGTTCAAAACGGTCTTCCAGATGATCATGGTCATCCTGATGATCGCGGATATTCCGGCACTTTCTGTCCTCACGCAGATTGTAATGTGGGCTGCACTTGCACTCACAGTCATCTCACTGATCGATTATATTTATAAAAACAGGAGCGTCATCAGCGATATTAAATGACACAAGAACACATGCAGGAAGCCTCTCCGCAGCGGGAGGCTTTTGTGCTTTTAAAGGAAAAAGAATATACCCTTTCCACAGCTGAGTCACTTACATGCGGCATGATCGCGGAAAAGCTCGGCTCTGTGCCTGGTATCTCCGCGGTCTATGCAGGCGGCTTTGTGACCTACTGCGACCGAGAGAAGAATTCAATGCTCGGCGTGCGGAAGGAAACGCTGTCAGCTCATGGGGCAATTTCAATGGAGACGGCGGAGGAGATGTGCAGGTGCTGTTCCGGGAAGGCCGGAACGGACTGCGCTGTATCGGCGACCGGAAACGCGGGGCCGGATGCACAGGAAGGGAAGGCGGTCGGCCTTGTCTATATCGGCGTCTGCATTCACGGGAAGACGTCTGTCCGGGAATATCATTTTGAGGGAAACCGCGAAGAAATCCGAGAGCAGGCATCCGATGCTGCACTCCGGGATCTCTGTGAAAGGCTCGTGGAAGAATAAATTTTAAAAGCAGGAAGGAAGAACAGCGGAATGGATACTATGAATACCGCGAATAATAAGAAAAACAAAGAGAAAACTGGAGCGGGAAGCGCGGAGGAGAGGCCGCAGATCGATCTTCACTCGCCAAAGCTCTATAATCCGATCGCGCCGGATCAGAAACCTGACATCTGGGATCGGCTGGTGCATCTTCGGATATTCCGCTGGTTCGAGCCTTTTTACCGGAAATACAAGGAAGTCCTCATGTATCTTTTCTTTGGAGGACTTGCATTCTTCCTTAACCTTTTCCTTTATTGGCTTTTCGTTGTTGTATTAAACATCAATGCACTGATCGGCAACATCTTCTGCTGGATACTGTGCGTTGCATTCCAGTACTATACGAATAAGACCTGGGTTTTTGACGGAAGGACGAGCGGAAAGGGTGATTTCGTCCGTCAGTTCATCTCTTTTTGGGGTGGGCGTCTGTTTACGCTCGCGGTGGAAGAACTGATGATCTTTGTTTTCATCACTTCGCTTCATTACAACGAAATGCTGATCAAACTCATTGCGCAGGTGGTTGTCATCGTCCTGAACTATATTATAAGCAAACTGGTTGTTTTCCGCAGGAAGGCGGAATAATCTATGCTGGACCTGTATGAACTGCTGGGAGACCCTGTCAGGGCGGAGGCGTGGAAGAAATCCTGCGGGATTCCCGCACTGACCTCCGGGACCGGGGAAAGTCCGGACGGAATTCTGAAGGGCCGCGCGATTCTGATGTGCGCCGGTGAATTCGTGCCGATGGAAATCGACTGCGACAGAGAAAAGGGAGATGTTCTTATCGCAGTCGACAACGGTCTTTCTTATCTTGAAAATCTCGGAATGCTGCCGGATCTTCTGACCGGTGATTTTGACTCTCTTTCGCCGGATGCCGAGAGGCTGCTGTCGGATTTTGAAAGAATAACCCCGGAGAGGGTGCTGCATCTTCCCGTGATGAAGGATGATACCGACACGATGGCGGCGGTCCGTCTCTGTGTGATGCTCGGTTTCCGGAAAATTGTTCTCTATGGTGCCTGCGGCGGCCGCATGGATCATATGTGTGCCAATATTGCATCCGGACTCTGGGCGAAAAAACACGGTGCTGACTGTTATTTTATTAATGCAGACTACATGATGTTTCTCATCGGACCCGGGGATACAAAGACGTTTCATCCTGAGGCGTCCGGCATGTTTTCCGTTTTCCCGCTGGGTGAGCGCTGTAAAGGCGTCGATATCTGTGGAATGCACTACAACCTTGAAAACGGAACGCTGACGAATGATTTTCCTCTCGGGGAGGGAAATGAGATCGGACCGCAGTTTCTTCGCGGGAGTGCGAAGGCCATAAATGTGCGCGCAGCGGGGGAGGACCGTTTTCTTCACAACGGCGCCGCTGCCGGAACCGAGGCGTATACCTTTGGAACTGCCGCAGAGGATCCGGTGTCCGCAGAGACGGCAGAGGAGAAGAAGGCAAAGGACGCGGCTGCCGCGTCGATTTCCATCCGTGAAGGTTTCGCGCTCGGTATCTTCACGTATGAAGTTGAGAAAAAGACAAGGGAATATTAAATTGCCCAAAAAGCAGCCCTCTTCGCTGCTTCTTTCGTGACCGATTGCAATTGCCCGATATTTTCGATTGTTGTAGAATGAAATGACGTGAGCAAAGAAAGATGCGGCACGCAGCCGCTCCCTC
>ONGY01000011.1:20596-22848 GCA_900317475.1 uncultured Lachnospiraceae bacterium
TGTTGTTTTACTCATTCTTGACGGCTATGGCCTTTCCGACAACCCGCTTCACAATGCGGTCGCCGAGGCAAAAACGCCCGTCATGGACAAGCTGATGAAGGAATATCCCTTCGTCAAAGGATACGCGAGCGGTCTTGCGGTCGGTCTTCCGGACGGCCAGATGGGCAACTCGGAGGTCGGTCACATGAATATGGGCGCCGGCCGCATCATTTATCAGGATCTTACCCGCATCACCAAGGAAATCAAGGACGGCGAGTTCTTCAAGAATCCGGAGCTCCTTGACGCAATGGAGAATGTAAAGAAGACCGGAGGAGACCTGCATCTGTACGGCCTTCTCTCTGACGGCGGTGTCCACAGCCATATCACACACCTTTATGCGCTGCTCGAGATGGCAAAGAAAGAGGGACTTTCGAATGTCTATGTAGACTGCTTCCTCGACGGACGTGATACACCCCCGAAGAGCGGTGTCAATTACATTCAGCAGCTCGAGGATAAGATGAAGGAACTCGGCGTCGGAAAGATCGCGATGATCTCCGGACGTTATTACGCAATGGACCGGGACAATAACTACGACCGTGTCGCCTATGCGTATGATGCGCTCACGCAGGGCAAGGGCATCACTGCTCACTCTGCGCACGAGGCGATCACGCAGTCCTATGACAAGAACGAAACGGATGAGTTCGTCCGCCCGACGGTTATCCTCAAAGAGGACGGAACACCGGTATCCACCATCAAGGATGGAGACTCTGTCATTTTCTTCAATTTCCGTCCCGACAGAGCACGTGAGATCACGCACTGCTTCTGTGATGATGATTTCGACAAGTTTGACAAACTGGAGAGAGGCCCGCGCGGAAAGCGCCTCGATGTGAAGTATGTCTGCTTCAAGGATTATGACAAGACCATCCCGAACAAGGAAGTAGCGTTCAAGGAAGTCAAGGTCACCAATACCTTCGGCCAGTGGCTTGCAGACAAGGGATACACACAGCTTCGTCTTGCGGAGACCGAGAAGTACGCGCATGTCACATTCTTCTTCAACTGCGGCCAGGAAAAGCCGAACAAGAATGAGGACCGCATAGGGGCGGCAAGTATGATGTCATCATCTGCAATTTTGCAAATCCTGATATGGTCGGCCACACAGGCGTCGAGGCAGCTGCAATCAAAGCGGTCGAGGTCGTTGACGAGTGCCTCGGCAATGCGGTCGATGCAGTAAAGGAAGTCGGCGGAACGATGTTTGTCTGCGCGGATCACGGCAACTGCGAGAAGCTGGTCGATTATGAGACCGGTGCTCCCTACACGGCACACACCACAAACCCGGTTCCGTTCATTCTCGTGAATTATGAGAAGGGCGTGGGACTGCGTGAGAATGGCGTCCTTGCAGATATTATCCCGACCCTGATTGAGATTATGGGCGAGAAGCAGCCGCCGGAAATGACCGGAAAGAGTCTGCTTGTAAGAGAATAATCAGAATCTGCCGCGGTTCCCTGCTGCCGGACTTGGTGCCGGCCGGGGAACCGTTTTTTCGTATCCGGGGGATTTTCCATGAACAGTGAAGAAATGGAAGCTTTGACGGCGGAGGCCGCCTGTGAACTGAATGACCTTCTGAGAAAAAGCCCGAAAGAAAAAGCAAAGGACCTGCTTAAGAAGGCCGCGGGGCGCGGCGTACGTCCGGATGATCCTGTTTTCTGGCCTGCGGGCATTTTACTCATGGGGCTTGCCGAGAGCCCGGCACCGGCCGGGAGAGCCGCGGCGGAAAAGTATCTGTCGGAATGGGTGAAGGACAGATGCAGGGTCCTCTTCCCCGATGATGCACTTGCGGGCTATGCGGCGCTTCGCCTTTATTCTTCTTTGGGGGACGGAGAGGAAAAAGAAGAAATGAAAAAGGCCTGCGATGCCGTCTTTTCATTCCTCCGGGAAACGCCGAAGAACAGCGAGGGCAGCATCATCTATAATCCGGCAAGAGGCAATGAATATATCTACGCGGACGGAGCGGGGCAGACGGCGCTTTTTCTCTCTGAATACGCGAGAGTATTCGGAAACCGGGAAGCCGGCGATCTTGCGGCTTTACAGATTACAAACTTCCTGAAACACGGGATTGATGACCGCACAGGCCTTCCCTATCATGCATATGATTTATCTTCCGGGCAGTACTTTGGAATTCTCGGCTGGGGGAGAGCGGCAGGCTGGCTCCTCATGGGGATGGCAGGGATCCTTGGGGACGGGAAAACGGCAGACCATGATGCAGGGCTCATCCG
>ONGY01000071.1 GCA_900317475.1 uncultured Lachnospiraceae bacterium
TACCCAACGTCCTGAATCAGGCCGAACCGCCCCTTTTCGCCGCAGAACTCAATGTTGATCGGCGAGTCAAACCCATAGTAATTGCAGGAATAAAGATTATAAATGCAGCCATTCTTAAACCGTACCGCTGCCTCGGCCGAATCCTCTACCGCCCTCGTCGGATGCATGTGATTGTGAATCGATCCCTCGACCCAGTCGATGTCCGAGCCGAGAATATACCGGACGCGGTCCATACTGTGAATTGCCTGATCAATCAGCGTTCCGCCGCCCTCATGCTCCCAGGTTCCCTTCCAGTCGCTTGCATCATAATAGGAATCCGGTCGGTACCAGGAAAGATACGACCTTGCCGAGCGGACAAGGCCAAACTCACCGGCTTCATATCGCTTTTTCAAATCCTGCACAGTCTCGTTGTAGCGCGTCTGAAATATGCAGCCAAGCTTCATTCCGGTCCGCTCCGACGTTTCGATCATGCGGTCTGCGTCCTGCAGCGTGAGAGCCATCGGCTTCTCCGTCAAAACATTGATTCCATGCTCCATCGCGTCGATGGCCATCGGGGCATGAAGATCGTGCGGAAGACACAGGTGAACGACATCGACCCCTTTCCCGTATATTTCCGCAATATCCGTGCCGTAAGAACACCCGAACTGCGCCGCAAATTCCCGCGCCTTCTCCGGAACCTTATCGACCGCATAAACGACTTCGATCTCATCCGCCAGTTTTTTGAAAGCATCCGCGTAACTTACGCTGATGCGCCCGCATCCTGCAATTGCCACCTTTAGTTTTGTCATTCCAAGCCTCTTTGTGCGTTTGATATTTTGTTTTTTGTCTCGTTCCCGTCAGAACCGATGCGCATCCGGATCCGGCCTGAAAAGCCGGAAACTCAGAAGCTTTACATCGCCTTCCATCCGGATTGTTATCGTCGCATTCTTTCGGTCTTCCTCTTTCACATCCGGCAGCGAAAACTCGATCTCATCCCAGACGGCCGGCCACCGTTCCGGCGCCCGGTCACCCTCGTTCAGGGAGTTTTCGCGGAAGGAAGCGCTGGCGACATAGGATGCTGTGTCCCCGCGGAAGGCCAGAACTTCCTTATCGCCGACAAGGAACTGAATCCGGCATCCTCTTTTGCTCTTCAGAAGGAGCTTTCCGTGTGTCGCCTCGTCTCCCAGCACACAGTCGCGGAATACAATTTCTCCCTTTTTATTCTCATCACGCAGCGAAACTGCCGTCATCCCAAATCTGCCTTCCGTCAGCTCGATATTCTCATAATCATCATAATGATCTGCCCGGATTCTGCATGCTGTATCCCGCTTTCCCGGCACCGCGCCCGGAATATGCAGCACTTTCTGTGTCTGCCGGTCCGCGCTCGATCTTCCTGCAAAGAAAAGATAATCTCCCTCCTCTGTCATCATTGAACCGCTGATCGTATCGTAATAAGAAAGTTCTGCCGTCGGGATCCGGAAACGGACCTGCACTGTCTCTCCCGGTCTGACATCATGAAGCCTTCGGAATCCGACGAGCTGCCTTAAAGGTCTCGGGACTCTCGTCCGGGGCATCACCGCATACAGCTCAGCCACCTCATCGCTGACCGCAGAGCCCGTATTTGTGACTTCGAAAGAAGCCTCGACAAGTGACGGCCCTGCCATTGCAAGAGACAGATTCCTGTACGTAAAATCCGTATACGTCAGCCCGAAGCCAAACGGCCAGATAACCTCCCCGTCAAAATACCGATACGTCCGTCTGCCCTTGATGATGTCGTAGTCATTGATATCCGGCAGCTGATCGTCTCTTTTGTACCACGTTTCATTCGTCCTGCCGGCGGGAGCAGAAAGCCCGAAAATGGTTCTGGCCAGGGCTGTTCCCATATCCTGGCTCCCGGAAGCACTCCACAGGATTGCCTTTGCGCGTCTGACTCCTTCCTGAAGCAGATCCCCAGGAAGTCCGGATGCGGTTTTTCCTCCCTCCATGAAACTGTACGGATAATTTGTAATGAAAACAATCAGGACATTCTCATTGACTTCTGTCACCTGGTCGATGAGTTTTTGCTGTGAAGACGGCAGCATGATCGTCTTCCGGTCGATCTCCTCCTTGGCGCCGATCATCGGACAGGATCCGAGGGCGAGAATCACTTTCTTATGCGTTCTTGCGAGGTTTACCGCTTCTTTTGTTCCATCTGCAGTAACCTCCATGGTAAAGACCGAGGCCCTGCCGTCCTTCTGCTGCGCATAAATCGTGTGATCCGGCCGGACAGCAAGCGGACGGCGGAACCGATCCGAAATAGTGAAGGTGCCGCCCTCATTCTCCTTATGAGAACTGCCGCTGCCGGAAGTGCCGCACCCGTTCTTTTCCAGATGAAAGATTTCCATTACGAACCAGTCAAACGGAGAATCCGCCGCGGCACTGATTTTTCCAAGCCGTTCCGGATGTTCGGAAGCATCATACAGCCCGCTTGTCAGGAATTTCCCTGTCCTTACACTGCGGAAAGTATAATTTCCGGACCCCCAGTCCATCCGATAAAACTCATCCGGCTCCTTCCCGACGATGAGGCTTCCGTCATCGTCCACTGCGACGGGCTGCCCGTCCGCGCGGAAAATCACACGGTCATACCCCTCTGCGCAGGGGATTGATTTCCCGGTCACTTCCTCAAGTCCCTGGCGAAGCGTCTTCCGATAGGACGGTATGCCTCCGTACCAGTCCTGATACCACACATCGGAAAGAGGGCCGACGATCGCAAGCTTCCCGTCGTCATCGGCGGCATCTGAAATTTCATTTGCAGAGAACGGCAGGAGATGATCATCATTTCTCAGAAGAACGATCGATTCTTCCGCCGTTTTGACGGATATCATCCGATTGTGATCCGAGCACAGATCCTTCTCTGTAAGCCGGTCATAGGGACTGCGGCTCTTTCGGTCGTAAAGTCCCAGACGAATCTTCAGACGGTACGTATTCCGGATCGACCGGTCCAGATCTTCCTCCTTCAGGAGTCCCAGTTCATACGCTTCTCTGGCCGCACTGTAGACCTGGTCCGGCCGGTCGCTCATTCCGTCAACTCCGGCCTTCAGGGCAGCACTGACGGTTTCCGCATTCATTCCGAAATAATGATGCACATTGGCAACCAGCGCCATTGCGCCGCCGTCTCCTACCGCATGAAGAAGGCCGTATTGATCCTTCAGAATTGTCTGCACCTCCGGGTTAAGGATGCCCGGCACACCGTTGATCCGGTTGTAAGCCGTCATCACACCGGATGCACCGCCTTTCGTGATAACTCTCCGGAAAGGCTCGAGATAAAGTTCATTCCGGTTGCGGGGATCAATGCTCGAATTCTTCCATCCTCTGCCGTCCTCCGTATTATTTCCATAAAAGTGCTTGAGCGTTGCAGCGCAGCAGATATAATTCGGGTCGTCTCCCTGCATCCCTTTTACATAGGCAGAAGCCATCTCGCCGGTAAGAAATGGATCTTCCCCGTAATCTTCCTCATTTCTTCCCCATCGTGGATCTCTCTCGAGGTCAACGGTCGGTGCCCACCTTGACAGGCCCTGTCCGTTATGACGGCCCGCAATTACTCTGGCCTCTGTTCCCGTCACCCTTCCGGCTTCCTCAATTAACTCCGTATCCCAGGATGCACTCATCCCGATCGGCTGCGGAAAGGAGGTTGAAATATCCGGTTTTCCGAATCCGTTCTGGTCATTCCTTGCCTCGACTCCGTGCGCCGCTTCTCCGCCAAGATTGTGGCCGGGTATTCCAAGCCTCTCCAGATCGTAACCTCCGGAGCTCACGCTGTGAAGCTTCTCGTCCAGCGTCATGTTCTCCAAAAGCCAGTCCAGCCGCTCATTCTCACTTAAAGATGTGTCCCAGAAGGGAGTACTTCTATCTTCTTTACAGCTCATATTGCCCCTTTTTTCTGTATGCGTATTTACCGAAGAGGCCTGACAGGAGGCTTTCTCCGGCAGTGAAATAAATCCTTCTTTCACACCGTCAGCAACACGTATCCGTCCCGGATGCGATCACTTACTCCTATAAAATTCCTGCAGCACATAGAATGCTTCTTTTCTGTGCTTTCGGTCGCTCGTGACGAGGCCTTTCCGGTTATAGTACCCCTGAATGTGCGACGTTCTTCTCGGGCAGCGGAAGTCGAAAAGAATCCACGGCGACATCCCCTTCACGTAGTCCGTGCCTCCGAGCACCTCGACCTGCTTCCGATAAATTTCTGCCTGGCATTCCTCGGTGAATTTCTCGGTGGAAGAGCCGTGATGCCCATACAGCGCACCGCCGCCGAACTCGGAGACGATGACCGGCCTGTCCGGACGGCTGCTTCGAAACAGTTTCGTGAGGTAATCAAAATCCGGCACATACCAGCCGTAGTACTCATTGATGCCAATGATGTCAAGGCTCTTCGCGAGACGATCCTTGATTGTGAAATCAGGAGAGACAAGACATGCTGCAGAAATTTTGCGTGTCTTGTCTGCCTGTCTCGCATGCTCAGCGAGCCTGCTCATGAAGGAATACCTCTCATCTGAATCCGGATTTTCATTCCCGACCGACCAGATGATGACCGATGCCCGGTTGTAGTCGCGGGAAATGAGTTCGTCCAACTGATTTTCTGCATTTCGGTACGTGTCCTCGTTGGAAAATGCGATCGTCCAATATACCGGAATTTCTTCCCAAAGCATGAGTCCCATCTCATCGGCAAGCTTCGCCATTTCTTCATTATGCGGATAATGCGCAAGACGCATATAGTTGCACCCGAGCTCTTTTGCGGTCTTGATCACCTGTACACGATCCTCACGCGTGAGTGCTTTTCCGTGATCGTCCGTATCCTCATGACATGAAATTCCCTTGAGGAAAATCTTCTTCCCATTGAGATAGAAATCGCGGCCCTTGATGGCAAACTCGCGGAATCCGACGCGGTCGCTGACCTCATCGAGTACCTGATCCGTATTGAGAGCGTTCCCATCCTCCACGCAGCTATCCACTGCACTTTGTGCCGCAGCACCTGCTGTCTGGTGCTTTATCTCATCTTTATCTTCCGTCCGAAATACCGTGAGCTTCACATCATAAAGCTTCGGGTCCCCGGGATTCCAAAGTTCCGGCTTCGCCTTGATCCGAATGGAACCCCTGCCCTGCGAAAGAGAGAATTTTGACACAATACCAAGGTCCGGAATTTCAAATACTGCTTCAGCGTCTTTTGTATCCGTGAGCTCCGCAGACACCTCGATTTCGCCAAAATCCGATCCGGGCACCAGGCTTACCCGGAAGTCTTTTACGGCATGCACCGGCACCCGGATGAGCTCAATATCGCGATAAACACCTCCATAGTTGAACCAATCTGTGTTATCCATCGGAACGTATTCCGGCGCGCGCGATGCATCGACACTGAGGATAATTCTGTTATCGCCGTCCACAAGAAGATCGGTCACATCCATGAAAAACGGGGTCGAGCCACCCTCGTGAAGCCCTGCGGCTTTTCCGTTGATAAAGACAACACAGAGGTAATTCGCGGCGCCAATCCGCAGATATGTGCGCTCTGACTTTCTTCTCTGATAAAGGAATGTGCGCGTGAAAATCATCGCCGATTCATAAAGGAAAAGCTCCGGCTTTGCCACATTCCAGCAGCAGGGAAGCTGTATCTCCGGCCATTCATCGAATGAGTAATCGAGCGGAAGACGGCTTCCGTTCTCATCCTCGCGCCGGTCGAGATACCACTGGCTGCGAAGGCACGTATGATACTGATCGACTGCATAATGCCAAAGTCCGTTTAAAGGCTCTGTCTCCCGTCCGCCCATAAAAATCCGCTCTTTCGCTGTCTTCCGATAAGGCAGAAACGGCTGATAATACACTGGCAGCGACTCATAATTTTCATTTTCCATTTGCATTTTTCCCTCTTTTCAGCTGAACAATTCCACGAATCTATGCGGCAGTCCCGCTGTAATTACACCGCGCTTAGCTTCAAATGGTGCGCCCAATACCCCGCCGATGTTCTTCCCGGCCCAGCATCCATTGACTTTATTACGGTATGTTGCCAAATCCAATTTTTTCATGAACCGCTCCTTTACTCTCCTGTTTTCTTTATCGCAAGATAGCGTACTTGAAATAATAAAAACATTTTCTGAAATCGGACAGAGAATTCCCTTGAGATCAAAAA
>ONGY01000097.1:0-3824 GCA_900317475.1 uncultured Lachnospiraceae bacterium
TTGAAAACAATTTCAAAATGGATTCAATGATTTTCAAAATCTATTTCCCAAATATATATGAAATTCTAATAATTCGCGCATTTCCGCTATTTCTCAGCTGTGCCGCCTTTGAAAACATTTTCAAATTTTTTCATTCAGGTACTTTACAAACCGGATTACTTGTTTATAATGAAGATAACAGCGGATGGAAAACGATTTCTGATTTCAATACTGCTGTTATGATATGTGAGCGATATAGTAAACCAAGACGCGTGAACAGGATGACTATTCACCAACGAAATCATGGAGGTGATTCTCATGATGACTCACAGACTGGTAAGGCTCACAAAGGAAAGCGCAGTTGAATTTGTTCGCACCGCTTCCCATTGTGATTTTGATATCGACGTGGCGAACGCGAATGTCAGCACCTATACGGTAGACGCGAAGTCCATGCTCGGCGTACTAGGTCTGGACCTCAGCACACCGCTGAAGGTCAGTTACAACGGTTACGATCAGGGTTTTGAGCAGTTCCTTGAAGGAAATGCGGTCGTAGCTTAATTCCACAGCCTTGAACTGCAGCCCCCTCTGCAGATTCAATCATTCATACCCTCCCCCTTTTAAACCCCGGATTCCCCCGAATCCGGGTCTTTTTATTTCCTGTAAAAGGACCCGCAGGCCTCTCCGGCTGCCTTCCGTGTCAGAAGAGATTCTCCCCTGATCAGCAGACAGTTCCGGCCCGGCCAGCGGGTCCTGTCACCGGGCCTTCCCGTTATTTCCCGGAATCAGACAATCCCCTGTGCCTTCATGGCATCCGCAACCTTCAGGAAGCCTGCAATGTTTGCGCCGGCAATGTAGTTGCCTTCCTCGCCGTACTTCTTTGCAGCCGCATCAACGTTGTGGAAGATGTTGACCATGATATCATGCAGCTTGTTGTCTACTTCTTCGAAGCTCCAGGACAGTCTCTCGGAGTTCTGGCTCATTTCCAGAGCGGATGTAGCTACGCCGCCAGCGTTGGAAGCCTTGCCGGGAGTGAAGAAAATGCCGTTCTCCTGGATAAATTTAGTCGCTTCAAGTGTTGTAGGCATATTAGCGCCTTCGCAGACCGCAATGCAGCCATTCCCCTTCAGGGTCTTTGCGTCATCGAGGTTGAGCTCGTTCTGCGTAGCGCACGGCATTGCGATGTCGCACTTCTGCGTCCAGACACCTCTGCCCTCGTGATAAACAGCGTTCGGCTTTGCAGCCTTGTACTCAGTCAAGCGGGCTCTGCGGACTTCCTTGACATCCTTAAGGAGCGCGACGTCGATTCCGTCCGGATCATAAATCCAGCCCGTGGAGTCAGAGCAGGTGACAACGTTCGCACCGAGTTGCTCTGCCTTCTCGATTGCATAGGTAGCGACGTTGCCGGCGCCGGAAACATCAATCGTCTTGCCCTTGATGTCAATGCCGTTTGCCTTGAGCATCTCATCTGCAAAGTAAACCAGTCCGTAACCGGTTGCCTGGGTTCTTGCAAGCGAGCCGCCGTAGGAAAGTCCCTTGCCGGTGAGAACGCCTTCATAATGACCTGTCAGCTTCTTGTATTCGCCGAACAGATATCCGATCTCACGTCCGCCGACACCGATATCGCCGGCCGGCACATCGACATCCGGTCCGATGTGGCGGTACAGCTCCTGCATGAATGCCTGGCAGAAACGCATTACTTCGCGGTCGCTCTTTCCCTTCGGGTCGAAGTCAGCGCCGCCCTTGCCGCCGCCGATCGGAAGACCGGTCAGGCTGTTCTTGAAAATCTGCTCGAAGCCAAGGAATTTGATGATGGAAATGTTAACCGAAGGATGGAAACGAAGTCCTCCTTTATACGGTCCGATGGCACTGTTGAACTGTACACGATAGCCATTATTGACCTGCACCTGACCATTGTCGTCGATCCACGGAACACGGAAAAGAATCTGCCGTTCCGGGGTGGTCAGACGCTCCAGCAGTGCATCCCTCCTGTACTCTTCCTCATTCTCCTCGATAACCGGGCGAACAGTGGAAAGGAACTCCCTGACTGCCTGATGAAACTCGGGCTGAGCCGGGTTCTGGGCGATTACCCGCTCCAGGACTTCATCTACATAAGACATGATAATTTCCTCCTTTGGAAATTTTTGTAAGCTGTAGAAATTTTAACACCGTCAAAACTTATGGTAAACGGTACATTTACCAGTAAATTAACACAAGTTAATACGTTTTTGTGTAAAGTTTGTACAAGCATTCTTGTATACAGGTATTATTTATCTCCTGACAGCTGTGTGTACAGAAGCCATCCATTTTTCTTCTGTCCGCTGTATCTCTCAAGATTTTCTGCACGCTGAACCAGTTCCATGTTCTGCCCGCCTGGAAGGCCTGTGCGGAAATTCCGGCAGCATCAAAAAAATCAAGAGAGCAGAGACATACAAGGTTATTATTATTACAGCGTTATTATTACAGCCGTACAGGCAAAGTCAGAAAAAGCCGGTACGTTCGGAAAACATAGTCGGTACTATCGGAAAACATATAAGCACGATTGCGCAGAATTCCTCCGCGCTTTAATATAAGTTCATGCATACTAAAACTTATGAATTGATTGCTCCCTGCCATTTCGGTCTCGAGAGCGTCCTGAAAAATGAAATCTATGATCTCGGCTATGAAATTTCCGAGGTGAGCGACGGTCGGGTCAGCTTCATCGGCGACGCAGAAGCCATCGCCCGTGCCAATATCTGTCTCCGCTCGGCAGAGCGCGTTCTCCTCAAGGTCGGGTCCTTCCACGCGGAGAGTTTTGACGATCTCTTCGAGGGCACGTATGCGCTCCCGTGGGACGAATTGCTGCCCCGCGACGCGAAATTCTGGGTCACAAAGGCTTCTTCCGTCCGGTCGAAGCTCTTCTCCCCTTCCGACATCCAGAGCATCTGCAAGAAGGCGATGGTCGAGAAGATGAAAAGGCGTTATCAAGTGGAGATTTTCCCGGAGGACGGAAGCGCTTATCCTGTCCGCGTCTTCCTCATGAAGGATGAGGTCACAATCTGTCTCGACACGACCGGTGAGTCGCTCCACAAACGCGGATACCGAAAGATGGCCGTGAAAGCTCCGATCGCCGAAAATCTCGCGGCCGGTCTGATCATGCTGACTCCATGGAAGGCGGACCGGATTCTGGTTGACCCCTTCTGCGGGAGCGGAACAATTCCAATCGAAGCCGCTCTCATGGCAGCAAATATCGCGCCGGGACTGCAACGGCATTTCACTTCCGAGGCATGGACGAATCTCATGGATTCATCCCTCTTCCGCGAATGCCGCGAAGACGCAAAAAACGACATCTGCATGGACGTTGATACGGACATCCAGGGCTATGACATCGACCCGGAGGCCATCGCGGCCGCCAGAGCGAATGCGCGGGAGGCCGGCGTCGAAAAGCTCATTCACCTGCAGGTGCGCCCGGTGAGCGAACTCTCCCATCCGAAGAAATACGGATTCATCATCACAAATCCGCCGTACGGAGAGCGGCTCTCCTCATTCACACCGGGAAGCAACGCACCGATCAGTGTGCGGGAAGCAAGGGAAAGAAGAGAAAGCGAAAGGGCAGCAGCTCTCGGCCATCCCGGCCGCATCGAGGCAGCTGCCGCTGCATCCCAGAATCCTGTCGATGCACCTCCGGACCCGAAGGAAATCGCTGCCGTCTACCACACACTCGGCGAGCGCTACCGCGCACTTGACTCCTGGAGTATGTATCTCATCACATCCTATGACGGATGCGAAAAGGACCTCGGAATCCGCGCCGCGAAAAACCGCAAGATTTATAACGGCATGCTGCGGACCTACTTCTACATGTTCCCGGG
>ONGY01000097.1:3853-10982 GCA_900317475.1 uncultured Lachnospiraceae bacterium
GATTTCGGGAATGAAATAATAAGAAATTCAGAAATGAAGTTATCGGGAACATATAATATATGAAATTTCAGATCATATTTGCCACAGGAAATCAAAACAAAGTCCGCGAGGCGAGGGAAATTTTGGACGAAACGCCCTTTTTCGGCGGCACGCTCGTCAAAACCATGAAGGAGGTCGGGCTTTCCTCCGATCCGGAGGAAACCGGAAAATCCTTTGAAGAAAATGCCCTCATCAAGGCAAGGGCGCTTGCAGCCCTGCTGCCAAAGAAAGATCAGGAGCGGAGGGAATTTGCCGTGCGGCACGGTTTTGACCCGGATATTCCGATTGTCGTTCTCTCCGACGACTCCGGACTGTGCATCGACGCACTGAACGGCGAACCCGGTATCTATTCCGCCCGCTACATGGGACACGATACTTCCTATACAGACAAGATGAATGCCATCCTGGAACGAATGAAAGACGTTCCGGACGAACGGCGCGGTGCAAAGTTCGCCGCCGCCATAGCTGCCGTTCTCCCGGACGGCAGAGAGTACATCGTGCGGGGCGAGATGCCCGGCCGGATCGCCTGGAAAATTGCCGGCAGCAATGGTTTTGGCTATGACCCGTTCTTCTATCTTCCGGAATACGGAAAAACAAGCGCAGAGATTGCGCCTGAAGAGAAAAACGCCATCAGCCACCGTGGAAAGGCCCTTCGTGCCATGTTCCGGAAATTGAAGGAGCTTTAAAAATACAGGTTCAGAACAGAATGAAAATTTTCATTATATCCGATACACACGGTGACAATTCAAAGATAAAAAAGATCGGCACTTTATACGGAACCCCCGACGCGCTTATACACGCCGGGGATTTTGACGGAACAGAACAATATTACGAAAACTACATTGGCTGCCCGACATTCATGGTCGCAGGCAACAATGACTTCTCCCGGTCTCTCCCGAAAGAACTTGTTTTCACCCTTTGCGGCCATACCTTTTTTCTCACGCACGGGCACCGCTACAGCGTCCGTTACGGCGATGAGGATGCCGTGGAGGCTGCACGTGAAAACGGGGCAGACATCCTCGTCTACGGCCACACGCACGTGCCGGAAATCCGGCAGGACGGCGGTATACTCGTGCTCAATCCGGGAAGCCTTACATTTCCCCGTCAGCGCGGCTTCCGGCCGACATTCATCATCCTGAACATCGATGACCGGACGAAGGATCTGCATCCGTATCTCATCGATCTTTGATGAATTCAATCTGCTTTCCTTCTGTCCTGTATTGCCCTGCTGAAGAATTTACTCTGCTCTCCTTCTGTCCTGCGCATCCTGCCAGATATCGAACCAGTCAAGCAGTGTTTTCGTCCAGGCATCCCTGTCTTCTTCCGCTGCCTGCCTGAGTTTTTCCTCCGTTTCAAGATATTTCTCATACTCTTCTTCCGTGTCCGGAACGGGGAGATTTTCCATTTCCGAGAGGGCAGCTGCGAATTTCTGCTCAGCGGCGGCTCTCTCCCGATGGTTCAGCTCAAAACGCCAGTCCAGTTCAAGATCCGCGTCCGGAATCGTCCGGAGCATGCCTTTCTCAGCCTTCGGCACGGCGCGCAGTTCCTCGATAAGGCGCTGATCCTCGGCAGTCCGCATATACCCGTCATTTTCCGAAAGTTTTCTCTTTCTCTCCGCATAGTGACTGTAATCCGAAGGATAATAAAGGACATCCGTACGCCCCGGTTCGAAGAGAAGGAGTGCATCCGCCACCCTGTCGAGAAAATACCGGTCGTGTGACACGAAGAGAATCGTTCCTTTATAGGATCGGAAAACAGACTCAAGCGTCTCTTTCGCCGGAATATCCATGTTGTTCGTCGGTTCATCCAGTACAAGAAAATTGGGTTTCCCGGCAAGGATCGCGGCAAGCCGGAGACGTGCCTTTTCGCCTCCGGAAAGGCTTCCGACCGCCTTTAAAAAATCTTCGCCCCTGAAGAGGAATCCCGCGAGGTACCCCCGGACGTCCTCCGGTTTCATGAACGGGAACTGCTCCGAAAACCAGCCTGCAACGCTCTGATCCGAGGAGATTCCTGCCGTCATCTGGTCATAATAGGCAAGATCGACATTTTCGCCGATCTGCGCTTTTCCTCCAAGCGGAGGCAGTAATCCGGCCACGGTTTTGAGAAACGTTGATTTTCCCGTTCCGTTCGGTCCGAGAACACCGATCTTCTGCCCCCGGCGGAGCCGGAAGGAGAGCTTCCGTATGGGTTTCTTCTTATCATATCCGATCGTCAGATCCTCACACTCAAAAACCCACTTGTTCCCGAGGCGCTCCGGCAGGATATCACCCGTGTGAATCACCGCATCATCCGGGTCCGGCATGCCAATATGTCCCATGCGCTCCAGTATCTTCTGCCGCGACCTCGCAAAAGCCGCTTTTCTCGGCTTGTTTTTAAATTTTGTGATCAGTGCATTCAGCCGGGCAATCTCCGCCTGCTGCTCCTCATATGCCCTGCGCTGCTTCACCTCGTTTTTGCGCTTCTCCTCCCGGTACGCTGAGTAATTGCCGGCGTAGCGCACCACACGGCCGTTCGACACCTCCCAGACGACCTCAGCGATGCGGTCAAGGAAGAAACGGTCGTGCGAGACCATCAGTACCGCTCCGGGATAGCTCAAAAGATAATTCTCAAGCCATTCAATGGAATCAAGATCCAGATGATTCGTCGGCTCATCGAGGACGAGAACATCCGGCTGCATCAGAAGAAGCCGGATCATCATGATTTTCGTCTGCTCGCCGCCGGAGAAATCTCCGAGCCTCTTTTTCCGGTCCTCCAGTGCAAAGCCAAAACCGGTAAAGATACGATCGTACCGCTGCTCGAAGTCAAAACGCTCTTTCGAATACAGAAGAGAAATGTTCTCTTCCGGTATATTCTCTGTTTCCGAATTCCTCAACGGTGATGTCCGGATTTTCCACCGCCTGCTGCCGCAGGGTGCCGATCGTAAAGCGGCGCGCCTTTGTAAGCCCGGAAGCCGGGTTTTTCGGATTCGGCTCGAGCTCTTTTGCGCCTGTGATGACTTCCAGCAGAGTCGTCTTACCGGCACCGTTCCGGCCTACAATGGCAGCCCTCTCATTTCCGCGTATCCAAAAGTCGAAATGCGACAGGACCGGTATTCCATTCTGAAGGACAGTTCCGTCCTTTATTTCCAGAAGCATGAGACCTCCGTTTTTCCGGTTGATTGGCCGTCTGTTTTCCTCTTTGCTCTGATCGGTTTACTTACTATGGCATTATCGCACAATCTGCATGCCCCGTCCTCCGGCGTCCTGTTTTTCATCCCTGTGCCGTTTTTCAGGCAGGCTGAAGTGCAGTGCCGCAATTCCGATTCCGGCGGCATGATCACGAAATTACGATACACATCCGTTTACTATTTTACGAACGTTGACACCCTCTTTCCATGATGATAATTTGTAGATAACTGCGCTGTCAGAGCCAGTTTTTACGCATCTATAACTCTGTCGGCAGCCGACATATCCGGTCATCTCATCCGGCCAGGATTCTGATGAGACTGGTGAGTATTTTTCCGGTGGGAAGCCTGTACATCCGGCCGGATGTGACCTGCTCTTCAGGAGTAATCAATGGAAAAAGAATTCCGAAAAATTCATATCCGGATGCTTGTTTTTTTCGTCACGCTCGTCATCGTTGTGTCCGGCCTTCTCGTCATGCTCCTTGTGGGGCGGTCCAATTATGCTCTCCGGAAGAATGCGTCCAATCTCATCGCCGGCAATAACCGCCAGATGGAACTGAACATCAACTCCTATCTGAAAAATGTAGAGAAAGCCTCCTCCCTTCTGTTTTCGGACGATACGTTCTGGAAATATGACCCGACGGATGAAACGGCCGATCAATACAAGCAGCTGCAGATCAGCAACCGCATGTCCAATTACATCACCGATCTCGGCCTCATGGATAATTACACCGATTTCGGCGTAGTTTACAAGAACGACGATGTAATTGGCTGGCTCTCGAAAACCACGCGCGCCATGTACATCGACGGCGGCATCTACGATGATTACAACTCGATCCTGGAAAAAGCAGACAGCGACTCTGCCTGGATCTTCGGACTGAACGGCAACATCGACCGCATCTATTACTTCAAGCGCTACAACGACATCAGCATCATTGTGGTCTCTTTTTATTCAAACGAATTAAAGAAAGTCTTCCAGATTCCGGAGCAGCTGACCGGAATGAATGTTCTCCTTATCGATGAGGATAATTCCATTCTTTATTCCAATATCCCCGATCAGATCGGCCAGACGCTTCCGGAGAAAACCGTTTCGCAGCTTTCTTCCATCGAGAACGGTTCTGTCATGACCCGCGACACACTCTACACAACAAATGAATGCCTGAATGGCTGGAAAGTCGTCTGTACGCTTCCTGCCGAGGCCGTCCTGAAAGACAATTACCATGTACTCGGCCAGACACTCATCGTCGTTCTCATCATCGTCGCCCTCTTCCTCTTCATCGGCATCTACGAGACCCGCAGAATGAGTTCCTCGGCCGGTGACATTGTCGACTCTCTTCAGACCGAAGCCGATCACGACCAGCTGACTGGACTGTATAACAAAATCCGGTTTCAGGATATGGCCGACCGAAAACTGCAGAACGCCCATTTCGGCCAGACGCTGATCTTTACCATTATGGACATTGACAATTTCAAGGGCGTCAACGACCGGTTCGGTCATCTGAACGGAGACCTCGTTCTTCAGGAATTTGCAGAAGACCTCCGCAGGAGTTTTGGCGATGAGAGATTCTTCATCGGCCGACTCGGAGGCGATGAATTCGGCATATTCGGCGTATTCGACACAGGAGACACGGCGGATGCCGCGGGCATCATCCGCCCTAAGATTTCGGAAGTCCGTGAAAACTTTCAGACGTCAAAACTCGCAGAGACGCTCGGAAAGGAAACTCTTTCCTTCAGCAGCGGCACGATCGCGGCAGACCGTGGGGATACAGACTTTCTGAAGATGTACACCCGCGCCGATATGTTCCTCTACGAAAGCAAGAAAAACGGCAAGGACAGAGACAGCAGTCTTTTCTGATGCGTAAAACACCGGAAACCGGCAGCGGATATCTTCCTTTCCTATCGAAATATGAAAGGCTTACATGGCAGATCCTAAGAAAAAAACATCGGTTCAGGCAGAAATCATCTTTTTCGTACTCATCGTCGCGATTCTGTTTGTATTCTGCTATCACTATGCTTTTGCAGACGAAACGCAGACCAACGAGATCACAGGAAACCAGAATACCATTAACTTCGGCTGGTGGGGCAACGACGAGCGTCATGACTATACCCTGCAGGGAATCGATATCTTCGAACAGAAAAACCCATCCATCAATGTGAACTGCACCTACAGCGTCTGGTCCGGCTATGAGCGCCGCAACCGGATCTATATGCGCTCCGGCAGCGAACCAGACGTCATGCAGATCAACTACAACTGGATCAGCGAGTATTCCCCGGATGGAAACGGTTATTACAACCTGTACGATCTTTCCGACTACATCGATCTTTCCTCCTATACGGAGAATGAACTCTCCTACGGAACCGTGAACGGAAAGCTGAACGCACTTCCGATTGCTTACAATTCCGTCGTCTTCTTCTACAACCAGGACCTGCTCGACCAGTACGGGCTCGATGTTCCGAAGACATGGGACGATCTGTTTGCCGCAGCGGAAAAATTGAATGGAATCGATGAAAAAGTTCTCTATATGAATATAAAGCATGTCTTCCTGACCCTGATCGCACATTACGAGCAGACCACAGGAAAGGAAGTATTCGACGAAAACGGAAACTACGTCGGCGGCGACGACGCGATCCGGGATATGCTGACCTTCTATGACAAAATGATCCGTGCCGGCGTTATCAATACCGAACAGAAGATGGACGGCAATGACTTCATGGCGCAGAAAACACTTGGCTCAGGATTCTGGGCAAGCGATGCCGATCGGTACTGTGAGCCGCTCAGTGATGCAGGTGTGACTGTCACACTGGCCGATCCGCCGGCTGTCTCCGTCTCCGGCGAAGAATCAAGCACCACCGGCTGGTACGTCAAGCCCGCCACCATGTATGCCATCAGCGTTGACACACAGTATCCGGAGGATTCGGCAAAACTTCTCGATTTTCTTGTAAATGATCCGCAGATGGCTCTCCTTCAGGGTACCGAGAAGGGAATTCCCGTCAGCCGGAAAGCACAGGCCGTGCTCGAGGACAACAACGCCATGGAAGGATATGGCGCCACAGCCGGAACCTATGTTCTGGACAATCTCGACAGCCTCTCTCTCATGATCCCAGCCATGGAAAACACGGATATTATAGATGCCTTTTCCGACGTTTCGGCGCAGTACATCTATGGCAAATGCACGATCGATGAAGGCATAAGCACGCTTGAATCCGATTGGGAAGACATCCTCGGCGGCGGAGAATAACCATTCAGGCAGTCTTACTGTCAGACAGTCTTACTGTCGGATATCTCAATACCCGAGTATTTTCAGCAGATCCTGCTATAGAATAACAAATACAGGCAAAACAAATCCGGCAGTACTGTGAGCCCACTGCGGGCTTCGGTACTGCCGGATTGTTTTTAAAATCGCTGCGGCTTACAGGACTTGAACCTGCACCCTTTCGGAATAGAACCTAAATCTATCGTGTCTGCCAATTCCACCAAAGCCGCGTCTTAATAATTATATCGGAAAAACGTTCATTTCCGGCTCATTTCCAATTTCTTTTTGAGCATAAGAAAACCCGTAAGTATACGCTGTTCGCGAACTTACGGGTTTGAAAATACTGAGACATGCGGGAATCGAACCCGCGACAACTTGATTAAAAGTCAAGTGCTCTACCGACTGAGCTAATGTCCCATGCTGGGCTAGCCGGATTTGAACCGGCGAATGCAAGAATCAAAATCTTGTGCCTTAGCCCCTTGGCGATAGCCCAATGATAAGAGCTTATGTTCACGGATACGATCCGTGCCGGCAGCCGCCGGATAAAGGGCATTGCCGGAGCCTATTGCAAGGGTGGGTAGTGGGACTCGAACCCACGATCTCCAGAACCACAATCTGGCGCGCTAACCAACTGCGCCACACCCACCGTAAAGCCGGGAAACGGCTCTTGCTG
>ONGY01000046.1:0-18991 GCA_900317475.1 uncultured Lachnospiraceae bacterium
GCGTATCGCCGTGAGGTGTCTTTTTCTTTAGTTCCTTCTCGCTCTCGCGCATAGCCGCGAGGTCCTCCGCCGTCGCCTTTCGGTCGTAGCGAGCCTTCTCATAGATGCGGTGAATCCGCTCGGCGGGGCTCCGCTCTGTATCCCCCGGCTCTTCCGTCTCCAAAGCCTCTCCTGTCTGCCCGTCCGCGATAGTTTTCCGCTCGATTTCATGGGGCGTGTCGCTCTTCTCCACAGCGTCAAAACGCGTCCCCTCCCGCACGAGACGGATGTAGCGTCTGCGCACAGAAGCCTCGGCACTGCGATCGAAAAAGCTCACCGTGTCACGGGTTCCGGCGGCGGCCTTTTCTTTTTTCTGTTCCGGTTTGTAGTACTCGAAGGTATCAGTGCCCCGGATGCGCGCGCCCCGGAAATTCCGGTAGAGGGCCAGGAAAATCCTGTAGACGAGGAACGCAGCAATAGCTGCGAAAATGACAAAGGCTGCGTATTCGAGAATCTGGAAGAAAATCTGAAGAATCGGATTGGCCGTCCCGGCAGCCCCGGGCTCGAAGGACCCGGTGTCAAACTGCTGCATCTGCTCCATGTCCGGCACCGGGAAAAGGGAGATAATCCAGTTGATGAACCGGATGATCCAGAGAAGAAGAAAACGCACGCTCTGTTCGATGGCATTTGCGATAAAATCACCGGAGCGGAAAATCCAGAGGAGCACAAGGCATCCGGCGCCTCCGATCAGCCATTTCGCGAGATTGCGGCGGTACTGCGCCCGGATCGTGTCCATCGGGATGATGCCGCCCTTCGGAACCTGGGCGACGGCATCCTCCAGGCTTTCCTCGCTGCGGCAGAGCAGAATGAGAACGGAAAGAACCACTTCATAGACGAACGCGAAGCGCGAAGCCGCCGGGCGCTCCGTGAGGGCCCCGAGGATGAACATGATGATGCCCGAAGCGAGGAAGCCTCCCCTCGGATAAAAAATATACTGTTCTGAGAAGCGCGCCCAGAATGTGAAGAACATTGCCATAAAAGCGATGATAAGCGCGTCGATCCGGAGGAAGGTGTCCGGGATGGCAAAGCCGATCCCGATCCATCCACCTGCAAGAAGGCCGAAAAAGAGGAAGAAATTCCGACTCTTTTTCTGAAGGTAATCGCACAGAAGCGCATACGCGGGGAGCAGGAACGTGAGGGCTATGTTCTGCGGCGTCCTCTCCGAGGTCACAAGGCAGAAAAAGAACGTAAATCCCCAGGCCATCCATGCATTATGGATGACACGGAGAATCATCATGCGCACGGATTCCTTCTCGCGCGGCTCTTCCGGTTCTATCGTTGTTTCTTCTTCCGGTATTGACATAGATTCTGCTGCCTTTGCTGCTCTGTGCCGATTCGTATATCTTCCGGCTGATTTCTGCCGCTCTCTGCTGCCTGGCGACATCCTCTGACTGCTTCTTGTCACTCTCTGTCGACTCTCACGAAATCCACGTGACCCGGAACCGGTTCATCCTTCATATCCTTCGTGAGAATGCAGATCCAGAGAAGCTTTCCCTTCCGCTTTCCGATCTCCTCTGCTGCGGCCGCCGTCTCCTTCCTTCTCGAGGAAGAAATGAGTACGTAGGTCGAGTTGTCAGAGCGCCTCTCATCCCGCAACTCGTCCCGCACGATCTCCGCAAAGGGCACTCTCTTGCGGGTGAGGTCGACACGGGAGAGGAGTTCATTGATCGCGCGAAGATGATCCGCCGAAGCACCCTCGCCGATGGCAAGACAGTCCCCGGAGGTATCCGGAATCTTCTCGGACTCCACGGGTTTTGACGACTGTCCATCGCCGTTCTTCCCATCAATCGCCGCCTCCTCGCCGAAAAGGCTGGAGGCCACGGCTTTTCCGCCGCCCTTGCGCTCGCCATAATGGATATAGTTCCGGTCCGCGGCACTCATCCGGTCATGCGCATTGGTCACAACGCCGACCGGAATGCCCTGCGCAGTGAGCTCTCCGGCAATCCCGGCCGTGAGGGAGATGGAGTCCTCGAGAATCCGGTCGTTGTACCAGATCGTGGGGTCCTCGAGATTGAGGAGGATCGTGACATTCTGCCCTGCCGAATGATCGTGCAGATTCACCTTCAGACTCCCTGTTTTCGCGGTTGCCTTCCAGTTCACCGTGTTCTCCGGGTCCGTCGGCACGTAGTCGCGCACACCGCGCAGCAGGAAGATGTTTTCATAAAGATAGCGCCGCGTGCTGAGCTCCCCCATGATTTTCTCCATGGGAATCTCGAGCATGCTGCGGCTGATCCGTCTCGGATAAACGTACAGATGCGTATACTGCCGGAGGTTCGCGTAGCCGGTCGTAAGCGAGAGCATATCGTGGGAGACAATGCTTGTCTTCTGAATGATGTAATAGCCGCGCTTCCTGCAGTCGACCGAAAGGCGGCGCGTCACCTTCTCATTTCCGCCGACGCTGAAGACCTCGACCGCATTCGTGAGATCGGAGACGACGGTGTTTCCCGCATTCTCGATATAGAGCCCCCGGTCGATAGAGAATCCGACCTCCAGCACCGGAACCGGCATTCTTTTTCCGTTCGTGACCACTTCCGTAAGCGTCGTTTTATCGCCCTCGGTCACCGGAGCCTCGTCAAACTGCAGGGAAACGCCGAGATTTTTGTCCCAGTATTTCCGGTAGAGCAGCTCTTCGACGCCGAGCAGCACAGCAATCAGGATGGGGATGACAATGATGATCATGCTCAGAACCGCTCCGTCGGCACCTGCGCCGAATGAAGAATGTCGGCGACGATTTCCTTCGTATCCTGCACGGCCGCATAGGTGTGGAGCGGCACGAGGCGATGGGCAAGCACGGGAACCGCGGTCTCCTTGATATCCTCCGGTACTGCGTAATCGCGGTCATCGATGACGGCGAGGGCCTGTGCCATGCGGAGCAGGGCAAGCGATCCTCTCGGGCTTGCCCCTGCATACAGATCCTTCCGGTTTCTCGTGGCAATCACGATATCGGCGGCGTACCCGGCGACTTCCTCCGGAATGCGGACCTTTGCCGCCTCGGCTCTGGCCGCGAGAATATCCTCCTTCGATGCCACCGGCTTCAGCGCGGGGAGAAGCTCTCCGCTCACGTGCCGCTTCATGATCTCGAGTTCTTCTCTTCGGTCCGGCAGCCCCATTGAGAGCCGCAGCATGAATCGGTCGAGCTGTGCCTCCGGAAGCGGGAACGTACCGGCTGTCTCGATCGGATTCTGCGTCGCGATGACGAAGAATGGCTCGTCCAGTTTTCGCGTCGTTCCGTCCACCGTCACCTGCCGCTCCTGCATGCACTCGAGAAGTCCCGACTGCGTCCGCGGCGTCGCACGGTTGATTTCGTCGGCGAGCAGGATATTCGTGAAAACCGGTCCCTTCCGGAATTCGAATTCTCCGGTGTTCTGCTGGTAGACATCGAGGCCCGTGATGTCGGACGGAAGAAGGTCCGGCGTGAACTGAATCCGGGCAAAGTCCGCATCGATGCTCTTTGCGAGCGACCGGGCGAGCATTGTTTTGCCGGTGCCCGGCAGGTCCTCAAGCAGCACGTGGCCGCCTGCAATGAGCGCCGCGACCGTGAGGCGGATGGTTTCATCCTGCCCGACAATCACCTTTTCAATATTGTGTCTGATTGCAGCAATCGCCGCTGTCACTGTCCTGTCCATACCCCTGTTCCCCGTTTTGTACTGTTTTTACTGCTGCCTGTCCCGCCGGCTGTCCTGGCCATTACGTATCCAGCGCCTTCTGCATGAAGGAAAGAGCTTCCTCAAACCACCCCGCAGCGCCGGTCCCGGCTCCCAGTCCCACGCCGTGCTTTGTATCCGGATAAAACTTTGTGACGTGGCTTACGCCTGCTGCCGTGAGCGCCCTGTCGAACCGCTTCGTATTCTCCTGCGGAACATCGGTATCCTCCGTGCCGCACCAGAGAAAGGTCGGCGGGTAGGAGGGCGTCACAAGACTCTCGAGGCTGCAGCGCTTCATCATCTCTTCGTCCGGATTCTGCCCGAAAAGCATCTGCCGCGATCCCTCGTGCGTCACTCCGGACTTCATGGAAAGAACCGGATAGCACAGCGTGATGGCACCCGGCTTTCGGAACCCGTATTTCTTATATCCAAGCTCTTCGGTTCCCATTGCTGCCGCAAGATAAGCCCCGGCAGAGAAGCCGATGAGCATGTAATCTCCCGGATCGCCGTTCCCGCAGAGATTCCCGTCCTTCCCGCGCCGCCTGGCCAGTACATCTCCCCGGATAAATCCATTTTCATCCATGAGGCTCTCTGTTCCGGCATCTCCGCGGGCAGTTCCTCAAGATTCCACTCCTCTGCCCTGCGCAGTGCCTCGTCGATGGCTGCCGCCACATCGTCCAGCGGCGCCGGAAACGCGGCCTTCTCCCGGACGCGGTAGCGCACGGTCACGGCCGAGATCCCGTTCTCATTCATCTTCTGCGCGATGGGTTTTCCCTCGAGATAATCCGCCACGATGTAAAACCCGCCGCCCGGGATGATGATGGCAAGCCGGTGCTTTCTCCCGTCATTCAGGAGATAACGGTACCGTTCGTATTCATTTGGTTTCTGAAATTCAAGCCGATCTTCGTGATTCATACTTCAAAAGAGGAAATTCGGCCTCAGTCTCCACTCCCAGTTGCCCTCGGAGCTTCCCGGCGTGTTGATCCTTGCCTCATCACCCTTTACGAGATAATCGGTGAGCGGGATTATGCAAAGGTCCGCAACTGACCGGTACGCCTCGCGGATGAAGTCCCACGTGAAAGCTCCATAGTCCGTATTCTCGGAGTGGATATACCGGCGCACATAATCACGGCTCCCATCCGGGATCTGCTCAATCCAGCTCCGCGTCGTCGGGTTGTCGTGCGTTCCCGTGTAGACGACGGAATTCTGCGTGTGCCGGTACGGAAGATAGATGCTGTCCCAGCTCGTGAACGCAAACTGCAGGACCTTCATGCCCGGAAATCCCGTGTCCGCAAGAAGCTTCTTTCCCTCCTCCGTCACCTCGCCGAGGTCCTCTGCGATGATCGGTACATCGCCCAATGTCTCTTTCATCACACGGAAGAAATCCATCCCCGGACCCTTCTCGAGAGTCCCGCTCTCGGCAGTTCTGGCGGTGTAGGGCACAGCGTAAAAACTGTTGAACCCGAGGAAGTGATCAATGCGAATGACGTCGAAAAGCTTCCGGTTCCTCTCGATGCGCTTCATCCACCAGCCGTAGCCGGTCTTCTTCAGCGCCTTCCAGTCGTAAATCGGATTGCCCCAGAGCTGTCCGGTCTTCGAGAACGCATCCGGAGGACACCCTGCGACGACCTCGGGCACAAAGTCCTCCGTCATGCGGAAGACATCCGGATTCGCCCATACATCCGCACTGTCGAGCGAGACATAGAACGGGATATCGCCGATGATCCGGATTCCTTTCTCCGTGGCATATTTGTGAAGGGCATCCCACTCTTTCTCAAACTCGAACTGTTCGAACCGGTAAAGCCCGATCCGCTCCGCAAGGTCCGGGAATAGATCTTACCGGACGATGCCCCATCCTGCCCTTCCCGGGGGCTTTCCCCGGACAGCTTCCGGGCGCTATCCTGCGGCGCGCCGGCGCCCTTGCACCGGGCTAAACTGTCCCAGTCAAGCCAGCTTTTTCCCCCGTAGTGGTCCTTGAGGGCCATAAAGAGGCAGTAATCGTCGAGCCAGTCCGCATTTACTTCAAGAAATGCAAGATATTCCTCCGATTTCCGTCCGCCCTGCTCCGTGAAGCGGTCCGATGCGATCTGCAGGATTTTCGCGCGGCCCTCGTACTGTTTTCCGTAGTCCACGCGCTCCGGGTCCTGTCCGAAATCAATCTGATCCACCTCTTCCCACCGCAGGAGTCCCTCTTCGATGAGTTTTTCCGGTGAGATGAAATACGGGTTCCCCGCAAAGGCGGAGAAGGGCTGATACGGCGAATTGCCAAAACCGGTCGGTCCGACCGGAAGAATCTGCCAGCAGTGCTGGCCTGACTTCACAAGAAAATCGACAAACTCAAAGGCGTCCTTCGAAAGACACCCGATGCCGTACCGCGACGGCAGCGAAAAAACCGGCATCAGAATTCCTGCTTCTCTCATTGTTTTCTTTCTTGATGCATCGGATACTGTATGGCCTCCGACGGGCCAGAATTAAGATATCCCAATTGTCCGGGTTGAAGATACCACCTATTACGGTTCTGTGCGGGCGAGCAGTCTCTCGCGGACCGGCGGGATGAACTGCTTCTTGCGGCTCACGACGCCATCCAGAATAACCATACCGTTCTCGGACTTCTTCCCGAACGCCTCAAAGATGACCTCGCCGGCATACTTTCCCGCGTAGAGAAGCCGCGAGCTCTGGTCCGGAATACTTGTCACAAGATAGAAAAGCATGTCCTTTCCGGAGTGCTCCAGCTCATTTTCGAGAATGCCGGAGATGAGACCGGTCGCACAGTCATAAGCCTTCCGGCTCATGTAGAAGCCCTGGCCCACGGCGATGGTAAACTTTCCGATCGCGAATTCCTTGAAATCGGTGTAAAGCACATCCTCCGCCGTCCGCCCGGTGAGATCCTCGCCGGCTTCGAACATCTTCGTCCCGTACTCATTGATATTCTCACCCGCGATGGATGCAAGATCCTGCGCGGCCGCCTTATCAAACATCGTACAGGTCGGCGAATGAAACATCATCGTATCGGACAGTATTGCCGAGAGCATGAGACCCGCGATTTTCTTCGGAATCTCCACGTTCTTCTCCCTGAACATCGAATAGATGATGGTTGAAGTGCAGCCGACCGGCTCGTTGCGGAAATAGACCGGTCCGCTCGTCTCCATCGTTCCGATGCGGTGATGGTCGATGATCTCAAGCACCTCCGCCTCGGACAGGCCATCAACCGCCTGCGACATCTCGTTGTGGTCGACGATGATGACCTTCTTCCGGTGCATGTTCAGCAAATTTCGTCTGCTGACGACGCCGCAGTACTTGCCCTCTTCGTCGAGAATCGGGAAATACCGGTGGCGGAGGCTCGCCATGACTCTTCTTGCTTCCTCAATAGGTGTATTGAGATGAAACGTGACAAGATCCTTCGATACACAGAAGTGGCCGATCGGGGCCGCCATTGTAATAAGCCGCGATGCCGCATAGGTATCGTAATGCGTCGTGATGACCGTGCATCCGCTGTCCTTGGCACGTTTGAGGAGAATGTCCGGAACCGCGGCGTCCATGCAGACGACAATGCACTGCGCGCCGTAGTCGATGGCGCACATCTGCGCCTCATACCGGTTCGACACCATGACGACATCGCCCGGCTTCACGAGCTCTGCCATTGCCTCCGGACTCGTGCCGACATGCAGGTTCCCGCCCGTGACGAATCCGTCCGGGTCCCCGATCAGCATCTTTCCGTCGAGCACCTCGAGAATGTTTGAGTAACTGGTCCTGGCATCGCCGAGAACGGAGGTGTTGAAAATCTCCATGTTCGCATTCGCAATATCCTTCACGGAGATAAGACCTTCAAGATTATTGTCCTCATCCGTAATGACCAGCGTGTCAATGTGCCGTTCATTCATGCGCTGCCATGCCTTGCGCATGCTCATTCCACCGTCGACGCCGGGCTCCTGGCGGATGTCGATGTTACTGATATTCGGACGCATGTCGACCGAAAGTCTCGGCACGTCCACGCCGAAATGATTCAGCACGAACGCGGTCTCGCGGCTGATGTCGCCCGCGCGCCGCGGCTCATAGGTTCCCTCATCCGTATGATTCTTAAGCCAGGCGTACGCGATCGCCGAACAGATTGAATCTGTATCCGGATTCTTGTGCCCGATGACCCGTATGACCCTCTGCCTTGCTGTATCAAACATACATCTCTCCCGTTCCCGTAAAAACTCCGGCTTCTGCCGCTCTCTGTGCCGGATCGTCGCCTCACAGCTCCTGTCTGTCAGCTTCCGTGGTCGTTCCGGCTTATAGTCTTGTCCGAAAATATATCGTAATTATACTACACGCAGCCTCTCTGCAGTCGGAAAGACGCTGGCCGCGGGAGAATACTGAGATTTCCATGGCTGAAGCTTCCCGGATGATGTCTCTCGGCCGGGAAAAGTAAAAAAAGGAACCGCTATGCGGTTCCTCCGTAAAGCATTACTTATCTTTGCACTTACAGGGTTATGACTTCTTCCAGGCAGGCATGTCCTGTGAGCTCTCTGCTCCTCTCATCCGGCTGTGAGAAGCCTCCATAGATGTGGAACTTCCCCGCGCGGATCTTCCGGATTCCATCCTCGTCGACCGTGGCCAGTTCATGCGGCCGCACATGAAGAATGACTTCCTTTGTCTCGCCGGGCCCCAGGTGTACGCGCCCGAATGCGGCAAGGTGCGGGAACTCGGCATCCCACTCGTCCTCCGCCTTCACATATACCTGTGCCGTCTCATCGGTTGCATACTTTCCGGCATTGGTCACCGTCAGCTTTACATTCACGCCGTCGATACCCTTCTCTGCGCCGAAATCATCACTTCCGCCGAACGCAGTTGTTCCGGCAGGTGCCGCAGCGGCTCCCGATGCCAGTCCTGCCGCGTCTGCCGTACCGGATTCCGTCCAGGAAGCTGCCTCTCTCTTCACCACGTCCGCTTCGATTTCAGTGACGCAGCAATCGCCGTATGTAAGTCCGTAGCCGAACGGATACAGCGGTGTTCCCTCGTAATAGCGATAGGTGCGTCCCTTCATCGAATAATCGGTGAACGCCGGGAGATCCTTGTCGGTCTCGTAGAAGGTGACCGGCAGCTTACCGGAAGGAGAGGTCTCTCCGAACAGGACGGATGCCACATTCGCTCCGCCTCTTCCGCCGGGATACCAGACCTGAAGAACCGCATCCGCATGATCTTCGGCCGTCCGCAGATTCACGGCGCTGCCTGTCATGTTCACGAGGATGACCGGCTTTCCGGTCTGCAGCATGCCGCGCAGCAGCTCAAGCTGCTGGAACGGAAGTTCGAGGTCCTTCTTGTCGCCGGAGAAGTATGCGTTTCCGGCATCTCCCTCTTCGCCCTCCATCGTCTCATCGAGACCGAGAACGATGATGACAACATCCGAAAGTGCCGCGCACTCCTGCGCCTCTGCCAGCCGGTCGAGACTCGTCTGGCTCGAGAGATCCTCGCAGTTATCCTTCTTGAGGTCGCAGCCCTCCGAATAATAAACACGGACATCGCTGCCGAGATAATCCTGGATGCCTTCGAGGACAGTCACATAGCGGGAAGCATCCCCGTGATAGTTGCCCTTCAGTGCTGCGCGGCTGTTCGCGTTCGGTCCGACCACCGCGACTGCCTTCAGCTTCTTCTTGTCGAGCGGAAGGATTCCGTTGTTCTTGAGGAGAACGAAGCTCTCCTTTGCGACGCGGTCCTCGAGGGTCAGGTGCTCCGGGCTTTCCACCTCCGTTGCCGGGATCGAATCATATTTCGTTTTGTCGAACATGCCGAGCAGGAACCGCGTCGTGAACAGGCGCACCGCCGACTCTGTGATGTACTTCTCATCGATCATTCCGGCTTCGTACGCGTTCATGATCCGCTGATAGGTGCAGCCGCAGTTCACATCCGTGCCGTTCTCAAGAGCGAGAACCACGGACTCCTCCGGAGTCTTCGTGATCTTGTGATTCTTGTGGAAATCCTGGATTGCCCAACAGTCGGACACGAAGTGGCCCTGGAATCCCCAGTTTTTGCGAAGGATTTTCTGCAGCGCTTCCGAGCCGCAGCAGACCTCTCCGTTCGTGCGGTTGTAGGCACCCATCACGGCCTCAACCTCAGCCTCTTTTACAGCCGCCTCAAATGCCGGAAGATAGGTCTCTTCCATGTCCTTCTTCGAGGCGACGGCATTGAAATGATGGCGCTCCGCCTCGGGTCCCGAGTGCACCGCAAAATGCTTTGCACACGCGGCGGCCTCCATGTATTCGCCACCCTGCTGCACGCCTTCGATGAAATTGACGCCCATTCTCGACGTGAGAAATGGGTCCTCGCCGTAGGTCTCGTGGCCTCTGCCCCAGCGCGGATCGCGGAAAATATTCACGTTCGGTGCCCAGAACGTAAGTCCCTTATAAATGTCGCGGTCGCCGCGGCGGCTCTCGAAGTTGTACTTTGCTCTTCCTTCGTCTGCGATGACGCTGCCGACCTCCTTCAGCGCTTCCTCGTCAAAGGTCGCTGCCATGCCGATCGCCTGCGGGAACATCGTGGAAACGCCCGCGCGCGCGACCCCGTGCAGTGCCTCATTCCACCAGTTGTACGCCGGAATCCCCAGCCGCTCGATCGCGGGTGCGTCAAAACGCAGCTGCGAGGCCTTCTCCTCGATGGTCATCTTCCCGACGAGCTCCTCGGCGCGCTTTCTTGCTTCTTCTCTGGTCATTGTCATCCTTCCGGCAGGGCCCCGGAACCGGGGCCCCGCTCATTTATGCTCTTGTCTGCTCTTTATGCTGTTGTACCTGTTTTTCTGTTTGCCGGCTGACAGTGAGGTACACATCCCGTTCTCTGTGTCATATTGGCTGAAGGACAGGATACAGATTTCCTTTCTGCCCTGCCGGCAGACGGCGGGGGATTCAGCCCCCGTTTACTACTGTCATTATTTGATCTTGATCATGACCTTCAGAGCATCTGTCTTGTTGTTCAATGCTTCCATGTATGCGTCCTGAATGTGATCGAAGTCAAACTCGTGTGTGACGAGCGGCTTAACGTTGATTGCGCCCTTCGCGACCGCTGCGATGGCGCGCGGATAGATGTTGCGATAACGGAAGACGGACTTGATGGTGAGTTCCTTGTCCATCACCTGTGCGAAGTTGAACGTGATCTCCGGCTTTACGGAGATTCCGACAAGGGTAATCGTTCCGCCGCGCTTTACGAGGAACGGCGTCTGGGCGATGGTGACCGCGGAGCCTGCCGTCTCGAACACCTTCTCGGCTCCCTGTCCGTTCGTCGCCTTCTTCACAGCCTCGAAGATATCTTCCTTCCCGCTGTTGATGACAACATCGGCGCCCATCTCCTTCGCCATCGAAAGTTTGGAATCGATGAGATCCGCGACGATGATCTGCCCTGCTCCGTGTGCCTTGCAGGAAAGCATTGCCGTCATGCCGATGGTGCCGGCGCCGAGGATGAGAACGGACTCACCGACCTGAACATCTCCCTGGTTTGCCGCATGGAAACCGACGGATAGCGGCTCGATCAGTGCGCCTTCCTTCGTGCTCACATTGTCCGGAAGCTTAAAGCAATAGTCCGCCGGAAACTCGATGAACTCCTCATTGCATCCCGGGACCGGAGGAGTAGCCAGGAACTGAACATCCGGGCAGAGATTGTACCTGCCGGACTTGCAGAACTCACAGGTTCCGTCCGTCACGCCAGGCTCAAGGCAGACACGGTCACCGACCTTGAGATTCGTGACGCCCTCGCCGACCTCTGTCACCGTGCCGGCTGTCTCATGGCCGAGCATGTAATCCTGTGTTGTGTCAACGATATAGTTTCCGACTCGTCCGTTGTGAAAATAGTGGACATCCGAGCCGCAGATTCCGACATACTCGAGGGATACGACAACCGTTCCCCTGTGAGCGGTGGGCTTCGGAATCTCCTTGATGATCATGTTGTCAAGTCCGCGCATGAATGCGCCCTTCATCATTTCCATCTGTTTCTCCTTTTCTCCTGCTCTTTTACAGGTTTCAGGCCCGGGCGGGCTCGGCACTCTGCCCGATACAGTAAAAACCGCAGGCGTCCCATGAAAAGACGTCTGCGGGACCGCATCCGTTCAGTCAGCAAAGAACAGCGCTTTCAATCAGAAAACATTGTCCTTCGTCAGAACGGGTTTCCGTCATTAAAGTTTTTGCGTTGTGAAAACAGTTTCATTTATGAAAACGGATTCTCATCTACGTAACGGTCTCCTGCCGGATGATTGTAGCCGATCTTCTCCGGTGCGACTCCGATGTACTTCAGAGCCTCATACAGAGACTTTCCGTAGTGGCCGAACATGACAGCGCCGTGATGCGGGAAGTGATTTCCTACGAGCTCATAGCGATAGAATCTGCCCATTTCCTTGATCGCGAAAACACCGATACCGCCGAAGGACTGGGTTGCCACCGGAAGGACCTCGCCCTCTGCTGCATATGCGCGGAGGTCAGCATCTGCCGTGGACTGCAGGCGATAGAAGGTGATGTCGCCCGGATTGATGTCGCCTTCGATGGTTCCGTCGCACCATTCTGCCGGATGCGTGTTCGCCATGATCTTCTGATAGTCGAGGTGTGCTCCCTGAATTCTGGAGGAGCAGGTATTGCCGCAGTGGAAGCCCATGAAGCAGTCGGTCAGCTTGTAGTCATAACCGAACTTGCCCTGGATATTCGCCCTGTACATATCCTTCGGGACAGAGTTGTTGATGTCGAGAAGGGTGACAGACTGCTGGCTGACGCACCATCCGATGTACTCGGAAAGAGCACCGTAGATATCAACCTCGCAGGATACCGGGATGCCGCGTCCGGTCAGACGGCTGTTGACATAGCAGGGAACGAAACGGAACATATCCTGGAATGCCGGCCAGCACTTCGTGGTCAGAGCCACATACTGACGATAGCCCTTGTGCTCGTCTGCCCAGTCAGTAAGAGTCAGCTCATACTGCGCGAGCTTCTTCAGCATTTCGGGAGCCTTCTCCTCGGTGTAGCCCATCTCATCCATCATGTCCTTGCGGACAGCAGCGATTCTCTCATCGCCTTCATGCTTCTGATAAGCCTCGAAAAGATCGAGCTCAGACTCCTCTTCAATTTCCACGTTGAGGTTGTAAAGCTGCTTGATCGGAGCATTGCATGCAAGGAAGTTTGCCGGTCTCGGGCCGAAGGAGATGATCTTCAGATTGGAGAGGCCCAGGGCAACTCTTGCGATCGGAAGGAAGTCGTGGATATTGTCCGCGGTATCCTCTGCATCACCGACCGGGTTCTCCGGAATCCATGCGTTGACATTGCGGAGAGCGAGGTTGTAGCTTGCGTTCAGCATGCCGCAGTATGCATCGCCGCGTCCCTGAATACCAAGCGTGTTCGAAGATTCCTCAGCTGCTGCGACGAACATCTTCGGTCCGTCAAAATGCTTTGCAAGCAGGGTCTCGGAAATTTCCGGTCCGAAATTGCCAAGGTAAACGCAGAGAGCGTTGCATCCTGCCTTCTTGATATCCTCCAGTGCATGTACCATGTCGATTTCGCTCTCGACAATGGTAATCGGGCACTCATAAATGTCATCTGCGCCATACTTCTTCGTATAAGCCTCGACGACAGCCTTCCTGCGGTTTACGGCGAGAGGTGCCGGGAAGCAGTCTCTCGACACGGCCACAATACCAACTTTTACGGTAGGGATGTTACTGTTCATAGTTTTCCTCCTGAAATTGTGTTTCTGAATATTTTCCCTGCGCGGCTGCCTTCACCGCGCATACTGGACTCAATAAACTCCGGAAGAAGCAGACCCGCGCACCGGGCAGCTTCTGTCCGTCCCCGGATCAGCCTGCCTGGTCAGACGATCTTGTCGAATACCGGCTTCATAGCAGGATAAATGTTCCTGAACTGCTGGTACTTCTCCTCATACTTTGCGACAAGCTCCGGATCCGGCTCCTCGGTCTTCTCGATCTTCACGATTGCCTTTGCGGCATCTTCGACCGTTGCGTACTCGCCTGCTGCCACCATGGCCAGCATCGCGCCGCCCATCGATGGTCCTTCCTCACAGACTGGAACATCGACCTTGAGATTCAGGATGTTTGCGCACATCTTTCTCCAGAGCGGGCTCTTTGCACCTCCGCCGACGATCTTCGTGCGCTCCAGTTTAATGCCGAGCGACTTCGCGACTTCATACATGTCGCGGACGCCAAACGTTACGCCTTCGAGTACGGCCTGCGTCATATCCTCCCTCGTCGTGTCCATTGTGATCCCGGTGAACGTCGCACGGGCATTCGGATTGTTCCACGGTGAACGCTCACCCATCAGATACGGCAGATAGAAGACGTGATTCTCGCCGAGCTTCTCGATTCCCTTCTGCTCGCCCGCATAATCCTTCGTCTTCAGAATCTCATCCATCCACCACTTGTTGCAGGATGCCGCGCTCAACATGCAGCCCATGAGATGATACGTTCCATCCGCATGGTCAAAACTGTGCAGAGCATTGTTGCTGTCGACGCGGAAGGTCTTCGAGGAGATGAACAGCGTGCCGCTCGTGCCGAGCGAAAGATTGCACATCCCGTCGCCGACGGTCCCGGTTCCGACCGCAGCTGCAGCATTGTCACCGGCGCCTGCCGCAACCAGCGTATCCTCCGGGAACCCAAGCTCCTTCGCGATCACCGGTTTTAACGTTCCGATCTTCTCGTACGACTCATGAAGCATCGGAAGCTGCTCTTCCTTCACGCCGCAGATGTCGAGCATTTCGCGGCTCCAGCGGCGGTTCTTCACGTCGAGAAGCAGCATACCGGATGCATCGGAAAGATCCGTGCTGAATGCTCCGCTGAGGCGATACGCGAGATAATCCTTCGGCAGCATGATCTTCCTGATGCGCGCGAAATTCTCCGGCTCGTTGTTCTTCACCCATGTCCTTTCCGATCACGTTGTTTAAGTAATCTGTTTCCTTCGTGGTTCTTCCGTCGTTCCACAGAATCGCCGGGCGGATGACTTCATCGTTCTCATCGAGAATCACAAGCCCGTGCATCTGCCCGCCAAAACTGATGCCGCGGACGTTTTTCTTCTCGTCCTCCGGGACCAGCTCTTTCAGTCCTTCCATGCTCTTGTCGAACCAGTCCTTCGGATTCTGTTCAGACCAGCCCGGATGCGGGAAGAACAGCGGGTATTCCTTGGAAACAATGTTCCTGATGTTTCCCTTCTCGTCCATCAGCAGCAGCTTGACAGCCGAAGTGCCGAGATCAACACCGATATACAGCATTTCTATAGCCCTCCCAATATGACTTTGCACGGTTCGGTGACCATGGCGGCTTTTGTAGCCCCGGTGACCGGGGAGCCTTGGTGACCGCTGAAACCATGCGCTGATACCAATAGAATAATTCCAAACCCGGCAATTCGCAACGACTTTTGTAAATATATTTTATTAAAGTTTTGTGACTTGGGGATGGGCGGGTGACGGAAGCTGGTTTGCGGTCGCGGAAATGATCTGCCGGCTTTCGGAAGCCGCACCCGCGAACTAACTATTAAAACCCGGCTCCCCCGGCGTGGCAGACGAAAACAAGCATTGGAAGCCCGGCCCTCTCATAGCCGAGAACATACGAAAAACTGCCGCGGATCCACCAAGAGGAATGGAGCGCGGCAGTCTAAGGAGTATCTACGACATGGGCTAATGGGTTAATGAACTTATGGACTTATGTGCTTATGGGCTAAACAGCAATTATGCTTCAGGGTTGAACAGCGGTGTGGAGAGGTAACGGTCGCCCGAATCCGGAAGGAGTGCGACGATAGTCTTTCCCTTGTACTCTTCGCGGGCTGCGAGCTGCTTTGCTGCCCAAAGAGCCGCACCGGAAGAAATGCCGACCAGGATGCCCTCCGAGGTTGCAAGGCTTCTGCCCTCTTCAAAGGCTGCCTCGTTCGGAACGCGGATAATTTCGTCGTAAATCTTTGTGTCCAGTGTTTCCGGGATGAATCCGGCACCGATACCCTGAATCTTGTGCGGGCCGGGCTTCTCGCCGGACAGAACAGCGGAGGTATCGGGCTCAACTGCGATGATCTTTACGTTCGGATTCTTCTCCTTAAGGTACTTACCGACACCGCTCAGGGTTCCGCCGGTTCCTACGCCTGCGATGAACGCATCGACCTTTCCGTCAGTGTCGTCCCAGATCTCCGGACCGGTTGTCTCATAATGAGCCTTCGGGTTTGCCGGGTTGCTGAACTGGCCAAGAATGATGGAGCCCGGAATCTCCTTGTTCAGCTCATCTGCCTTGGCAATGGCGCCCTTCATGCCCTTTGCGCCTTCCGTCAAAACAAGTTCGGCGCCGTATGCCCTGAGGATGTTGCGTCTCTCAACACTCATCGTGTCCGGAAGAGTGAGGATTGCTTTGTATCCCTTTGCTGCTGCTACGGATGCAATGCCGATGCCGGTGTTGCCGCTCGTCGGCTCAATGATCGTAGCGCCCGGCTTCAGCTTGCCGCTCTTCTCCGCATCCTCAATCATGGCAAGAGCGATACGGTCCTTCACAGAACCTGCCGGATTGAAATACTCAAGCTTGGCAAGGATGCGCGAATCCTTAATGCCATTCTTTGCTTCATAATTCTTTACCTCAAGTAGAGGTGTGTGACCGATCAGCTGTGATGCACTTGTTTTGACGTTGGACATGTTGTTCTCCTTTCAATCCTGAAACAGAAGACGGTCCGCTCGCGGCCGGCTGTTCCGATTCCTTCCAGCCCGTCTCGAAGGAAACAGGATTCGGGCTTTTACATCTGCTTATCTGCAGATCAGGCTTCTTTGTTTCTCTTAATTCCTACTATTCATGTAGGAATATCATAGTTAGATAATATTCCGCTTCCCTTCATTTGTCAATAAATAAAATGAATATTTTCTGGCAGTCCGTTTCAGAAGGTTTATAAAAACGCCTTCCCTTTCCCTCGGAATAATGAATTGCCTCTCGATTTCTGCTATACTCGAGAGCAGACAAACGTCTACAATCCATCGATTTCAACTTTAGTCCGGAGGTTCAGGGATGGAAGAAAAGAAGAAGATTGTCGTAGCTCTCGGGCATGATGCGCTCGGCTACACCACGGAGAAGCAGCGCGCCGCCGTTCAGAAGACGTCCCGCGTTCTCGCAGATCTTTGCGAGGCCGGCTATCAGCTTGTCATCACGCACAGCAACGGCCCGCAGGTTTCGATGATCCACAAGGCAATGACGGAGCTTCACCGTCTCTATATTGACTACACGACCGCTCCCATGAGCGTGTGCAGCGCCATGAGCCAGGGCTATGTCGGCTATGATATTCAGAATTCGCTCCGCGCCGAGCTTATCTCCCGCGGCGATTCAACCACGGTTGCGACGATACTTACGCAGGTTTCCGTCGATCCGTATGACGAGGCATTCTATAATCCAAGCAAGAAAATCGGCCGTTATATGTCCAAAGAGGACGCCGACAATGAAATAAAGAAGGGCAATTATGTCGTCGAAGTTCCCGGAAAGGGCTGGCAGCGCATCATTGCGGCGCCGAAACCGCTGGAGATCCTCGAGATCGACGCAATCCGTGCACTCGTGAATGCGGGAGAAATCGTCATCGCCTGCGGCGGAGGCGGCATCCCGGTCATCGTACAGGAGGGTGCTCTCCGCGGAGCTTCTGCGGTCATTGAAAAGGATGCCATCGCCGGTAAGCTTGCATCGGATCTTTCTGTCGATGAGCTTATGATTCTCACATCCGTTCCGTGTGTTTACCGGAATTTCGGTCAGGAGAACCAAGAAGCTATCTCCCGGATGAACGTGCGCGAGGCTGAGGAACTTATAGAAGCCGGTGCCTTCGGCAAGACCAACATGGAGCCGAAGATTGAGGCTTCCATCGAGTATCTGAAGGCAGTTCCGGGAGGCCGCGTCCTCATCACCAAGCTTGATTCGGTCTCCGATGCTCTGGGCGGAAAAACCGGTACTGTCATCACGGCATAAACCGGTACTGCCGCCTCTGTTTCTTCGTTCGGGTCTTTTTCCCTGCTGCCGCCTTCGATGAGTCCACACAGGAAAGCAGAGTAAGGCCAAGACCTGCCGCAATTCCGGCATCCGCGATGTTGAAGGAAGTCCGATCGGACTGTGTTCCTCCCTCTTTCGTGTGGACGGTGATATAGTCTGTGACACAGCCGTCGCGGAAACGGTCGATACAGTTGCTGACCGCTCCGCCGAGTGCAAGGGAGAGCCCGGCCTTGCGCAGTGCGTACTTCGCCTTCTTAGCGCCGGCGGATTTTCCGTGCTTTTCCGCGGCTGACTCACCGATCCCTGACACTGCCAGAGCCGCAGCCGTCGCTGCCGTCATTCCAAGGGAAATCTTCTTCACCATGTCCGGTGATTCCTCACCGACATTTCCGGCCATCCCATAATTCTTCACATGGTTGATCTCGATGGTCCTGCCCGTCTTCGGCGAGAGATACCTTTTCTCTCCCGGCCTGATCTTTTTCTTCACACTTGCCTTTGCCGCCTGATCGGCGGCGATCACGCCTGCCGTCAGGAGGCAGCAGACCACGTTCTCCGCTTTCATACTCATTTCCTCTTTAAACAGTTTCCGCGGCAGTAGTATCAATCCCATCCGTGGGAAGCTGCGGTGAATTCGTCTTCGGAAGAATCTCCTTTGTCTCAATGATCGGGACTCCGGTTCCCTCAATGTATTCACGGGTAATGGTCACTTTGCCGATATTCTTGTCCTTCGGAACCTCATACATGATATCGAGCATGCAGTCCTCGATGATCGCGCGCAGTGCACGGGCTCCGGTATCTCTCTCAAGTGCCTTCTCCGCAATCGCCTCAAGCGCCCCGTCCGTAAATTCGAGATCAACACCGTCAATTGCAAGGAGCTTCTGATACTGCTTGATGATCGCATTCTTCGGCTCTTTCAGAATTTTCACGAGCGCTTCCTTCGTCAGACCGTTCAGAGTGCAGATCACCGGGAGACGGCCGATGAATTCCGGAATGAAGCCAAACGTGCGCAGGTCTTCCGTTGTCACATGCGAGAGGATGTTCTCGTCGTTGTCATATTTATCGCGAAGCTCAGCGTTATAGCCAAAACCCGACCGTTTTGTGAGACGTTCCTTCACAATATCGGTGAGCGCGGGGAATGCGCCGCCGCAGATGAAGAGGATATTTTTTGTGTTGATCATCTGCATCGGGACCATGGCATTCTTGCTGCTGGCGCCGACCGGAACTTCCACTTCCGCGCCTTCCAGGAGCTTAAGCATGCCCTGCTGCACCGACTCACCGTTCACATCGCGGGATGTGGTCGTGCTCTTCTTCGCGATTTTATCGATCTCATCGATGAAGACAATACCCTTTTCTGTGCGTTCGA
>ONGY01000046.1:19009-22132 GCA_900317475.1 uncultured Lachnospiraceae bacterium
CCCGCCTCCGTCAGAGAAGTCGCATCCGTGACGGCAAGCGGCACATCGATCAGCTGCGCAAGGACACGGACCAGATACGTTTTGCCGCAGCCGGTGGGGCCGATCATTAAAATATTCGACTTCTCGATGTCGATGTCATCCATATGGCCGGTTTTGACACGCTTGTAATGGTTATAGACGGCAACGGACAGAACTTTCTTTGCATGATCCTGCCCCACAACATATTCATCCAGCTTTTCCTTGATGATATGCGGAGCCGGCATGTTGTCGATCGAGAACACCGGTTTCACGCGCGGTGCCTTCGTGCGCTTCGGCTGCTGCCGCTGCGGAGCATTGCCGAAAATATCGCCGAGGTTTAAAAAGCTGATGGTCGGGCCGCCTTTATCCTTGTTTTCCGAATCGTCCCTGCCGTCTTTGCTGCCTTTCTCATCGGCAGAGGCAGATTTTGCCCCGGCCGCCTTTCCATCGTGAAGTCCATTTCCGGCATTCTGACTGTTCTGGCCGGATCCTGTCTGCATTTGCCCATTATCCGTAGCAGTTCCGTCCGGTATATTTACATGGGAATCAGGATTTGCCGCGTCCCTGGCCGCGGAAACCGGCTGCTCTGCGGCATCTGTTTTGACGGTCTGCGATGCCTGCGGAGTAAGCCCGAATAATCCCGGATAATTCTCCATCATGTGCTGCATCTGTTCATTCAGCTGGCGCACTGCCTCCGGATTATTCATAAACTGCATCATATCCGGCATGGAACTCATCATGCGGTTCATGCAGTCCGTGCAGACATGAATGCCGTTCGGCAACTCGATCATTTTACCTGCAGCAGACGACGGGCGATGGCAGATGGAGCAATACTCCTCACGGCCGTCATCGTTTGAACCATTCGTATTATTTTCACTCATAAGTTGATTAATTATTCCTCTCCAGCGCCTGCGGAGCCAGGTGCTCTGCTCCGCCGCCTGATTTGTGCGTGCAGGGGCTTTTATCCGCCTGTCCCCGCAAAACTGCACAGAACTGCAGAATTTTTACCGGCTTGGCCTGCATGCGCCTTTAAGTATACGGCGAAATGACAGCTGTTAGCAATGAAAGCACCGTGAACAAATGTGAAAGAAATCTAAAGTAAAAGCAGTCTTCCTTCTGCCATTGATCATCCATTCGCTTTTCCGGAAAAAAAAATGACGGCTGCAGAGGTCCCTGCTGCAGCCGTCATCTTTTTCAGAATTTCGTTTTCAAAACCGCCGTCTCCCGATCCCGTATCCTGACTGCTGACGCAGGAAGAGCGCCCAGACAGTCATACCAGGAAATTATTTCTTCAGAACAATGGCTGCAAAGCTTGCCGGCTTCAGAACCGTCCGGAGAATGCCTCCGTCAAGCTTTGCATCCTCTCTGCGGACCGGTTTTACCTTCTCTTCCTTCGCCGAATTTACCGCTTTCATATCCGTTCCCTCAAGGACTTCGAAATCAGAAAGCGTATAGCCCCCGAATCCGCGGATGTCCGCCTCGAATTCCACATTTTCTTCTGTGTTCCGGTTCACCGCAAAGATTGTAAGTTGCTCCTTCTCCTCGTTATAAATGGAAACAGCTTCCACATCCGTCACATGATCATGTCTGCTGGTCGGATGGTCATCGACAGTCATTACCGGCTCAAGTGCCGTGCCGCGGCCATACTTTGAGACAAGATAGAATGGATAGAAAATAGTCTGCTTCCAGGCAGGTCCGTTCTCCTCGGTCATAATCGGGGCGATGACGTTGACAAGCTGCGCAAGGCAGGCAATCTTGATGCGGTCTGCGTGCTGCAGGAACTTGATGAGAGCCAGCGCATCCACAATCGCATCCTCGTAGTTATAAATATCCTCGAGAAGATGGGGATGCGATCTCCACGGCTTGTTCTCCATGTCCTCGTTGTCCTGGTCTGTCGAGTGATACCAGACATTCCATTCATCAAAGGAAAGGTTGATGTTCTTATGGCTGTGCCTGACTGCTTTGACGTAATCGCAGGCTGCAATCACCGAATGAATGAAATTCTCGAGATCATCGGTCACTGCAAAGAAGTCTGCCGTATCATCTGCCCTGTTATTCCAATACTGGTGCAGCGAGATGTAATCGACATAATCGTAAGCTTCCCCGAGTACTCCGGCCTCCCAGCTTCCGAAGGTCGGCATGTCGACATTGGATGAACCGCAGACGACTGTCTCGATGGAACGATCCATCGCCTTCATCGCTTTGGATGTCTCAGCCGCCAGATGTCCGTATTCCTTCGCGTCCTTGTGTCCGGTCTGCCAGGGGCCGTCCATCTCATTCCCCATGCACCATACCTTGATGTTGTATGGATCCTTATCCCCGTGTTTCCTTCTGAGATCAGCATAATAGGACTCGGTATCAAGATTGCAGTACTCAAGGAGATTGAGGGCATCGGATGTGCCGCGCGTACCGAGGTTTACTGCCATCATGACGCTCGTATCCGCCTTCTTAGCCCATTTGGAAAATTCATTAATTCCGATGAGATTCGGTTCATAGGTGCGCCAGGCAAGGTCAAGCCTGGGCTTTCGCTGCTCACGCGGCCCCACGGAATCTTCCCAGTAGAAGTTTGACACATAGTTTCCGCCCGGATACCGTACGATTGGAACATTCAGTTCCTTCACCAGCCCGATGACATCTTTCCGGAACCCCATCTCATCCGCCGTCGGATGATCCGGCTGATAAATCCCGGTATAAACCGCCCTTCCAAGATGCTCGATAAATGAGCCATAGATCCTCTTGTCGACCTCTCCGATAGTTTTGCCTTTCTTGCCATACCCTTTTCCTCCAATTAGTATCTTTACCTTTCCGCCGCTGCATTTTCCTGATGAAATTCTTACCTCTTTTCTATGCAGCGGACAAAGTAATAATACAACGAACAAGGTGAAATCTGAATTAAAACAAGGATGTCTGTCGGAAAACATGGCGGATACCATGAATAAAACGGCACACAACACACAAAATGGCGGAGCACAGTTTCCTGTGTTCCGCCGTTTTGGTATGCTGACTCTATTTAATTAAAACAGCTTGAATAGGACTTACTTCCGGAATTTTCCTGCGTACTGTCCTGGACTGTTCCCGCAGTACTGCTTTGGGTTTTGGCCCCAC
>ONGY01000131.1 GCA_900317475.1 uncultured Lachnospiraceae bacterium
CGGAAATTCAAGATCAGCCCTGAGAAAATAAGAAAGATCAACGAAAAAACGACAGCGTTTCACTGAAACGTTCTGCGAAAACCGCATACCCTGCTTTGCAAAACGCATATATAATAGCGAAGAGAGGTCAACTGATGAAGAGATTATCTGTTCAGAAGATGTAACGGGGCAAAACAGTAATGCCGACGCAGCCGCTGAGGAGAATGAAGACAACTATGGAGAGCCGGAAAGAGCAGAAACAGAGAACGCGTCATTTTCGGAATCAGAGTGCTGAAAAGAGCGATTCTCTGACTCCGAAAAAATCGGGAAAGGAAGCAAAGTTCCGCAATGCGCTGTTTCTGATCGTGGTGCTGCTGGAGCTGAATACGGTGCTGCTGATCGGCTCTTTTGTCGTCATCCGGCGGAATGTCGTCATCCGGCGGAATTCGGAGCTGTTTTTCAAAATTCTTCTGGAGAATGAGGAGCAGGACCTCGAGTCCTCTGTCGACAATATTATTAAGGATATTGATCAGCAAAGGGAGGACCTGAGGGAGGAAGGCCTGACGGAAGATGAAATCCGGGCGAAGGTGCAGAGCTGGCTTTATTCCAAGATCCATACAGACCGCTTCAGCGAAAGCCAGTACATGTGGGTAAATGAAGTCGTGAATTACGAGGGCGGAGATAATTATGCCATCCGCCTGATTCACCCGGCGTTCCCGCAGACCGAGGGTGAGTTCCTGTCCACGAAGACGGCCGACATCCGGGGAAACACGCCCTATGCCACGGAGCTTGAGACAGCAAAGACAACGGGAAGCGGTTTTCTATAACTGGATTATCTGTGAAGGGGAGAACCTGATCAGCATTGAAACCTATGAGGATCGGCAGCGCGCGGAGCTCATGCCGGTGGTATTCCGGATCGTTGTGATCGGATCGATCGCCCTGACCGTCATCACGATGATTACCATGCTTCTGTATTCTTCGCAGTACAACAGGATCCTTCTTGGCAAGAACAAGGACCTGAAGCTGATTGCGTATCGGGATGCTCTGACGGGGGCTTACAACCGGGGCGGGCTTATCCAGCATCTTGACCGGTGGATGACGGATAAGGACACAAAGGAGATGACCGGCGTTTTTCTGGACCTCGATGATTTCAAGCTGATCAATGACCTTTACGGACATCTGGCGGGGGACGCTGCCCTGTGCCGGCTGGCTGATTATCTGACGAAATCTTTCCCGAATGCACTGGTGGGCAGAACGGGAGGGGATGAGTTCTGTGTCGTTCTGAGGAATCAGAGCCCGGAAGTATGTGAGAAGGAGATTCTGGAGGCTTTACGGGATCGGATTGAATTCACTGCGGATGGCAAAAAACTGTCCTTTACCGTTTCTGCCGGGTATGCAAACTTTCCCTCACAGGCTGACAATCGGGAAGAGTTCATGCGGATTATGGACTGTGCGCTCTACGCGGCGAAGACAAGAGGCAAGCACGAGGCCAGGCACTATCAGCCGGAGATGGCCCGCATCAAGAGGGACCGTCTCGGTTTTACTGCCGGAAAGATGGCTGCGGGCATGCCGGGGGCTTTTCTGGTCTATCGGGCAGATGAAAAGGAGGAGATTCTTTTTGGCAATGATTATCTGTTCCAGCTCTATGAGTGCAGGGATTACGACGATTTTCTGAATTATACAAAAGGAAGCTTCCGGAACATGGTACATCCGGAGGACGTAGACCGTGCGGAGACGTCCATCCGGGAACAGATTGAGAAGGACAGGACGCAGAATCAGGACAAGACCACCGGATTTGAGGACTACATTACATACCGGATTATTACCAGGACCGGGAAGGTAAAGAGGGTGATCGACATGGGGCGTCTTGTGCCGGATGAGCATTATGGGGAAATTTATTACGTGTTCCTGCAGGACTGTGAAATTCTGAAGCATTTTGGTGCTTCCATGGACGATCTTACTGGTGGAAGATGAAGGCATTCAGCGCAGTTTAGACAAAGATTCCTCCGAGAGCCTGGAAAATTGTCAGAAATCATGGTATAATTTTCAGAACTGCACGAAGCAGCGGGACCTGCCAGAAGGCGGGAGAGTGGAACGGATGAAGATACTGGTGATTGATGCCCAGGGCGGCGGAATTGGAAAACAGGCTGTGAGCGCCATTCGGGAGGCGTTTCCGGATGCAGAGATTATTGCAGTCGGGACCAACACGACGGCGACATCGGCGATGCTCAGAGCAGGAGCCGACCATGCAGCGACCGGCGAGAATGCGGTTGTTGTATGCTCGCGTGATGCGGACATAATCATCGGACCCATCGGCATTGTCATTGCCGACTCCATGTATGGTGAAATCACACCGCGGATGGCATCCGCAGTTGGCAGCAGCCGTGCCCGTCGGATTCTGATTCCTATTCGCCACTGTGCCAACACGGTGGTCGGTGTCGCCAACTATCAGATCGGAACGTTGATTAAAGAGGCGGTTCAGGAGATCAGGAATGACAATGCGGCGCGGCAGGGGATTGACAGCATTGCATCTGGCATCGTGGAGCGAAGCTGCCAGCGGCTCAAAACAGACTAAAAATTTCGCGGCTGAAGCCGCAGGATTCTTAAGGCGATCAGGAAGGTGCGCACGAAGAGGGTGCGTGCCTTTTTCTTTTCCGGAGGAGATGCCTTTTTC
>ONGY01000044.1:0-4361 GCA_900317475.1 uncultured Lachnospiraceae bacterium
ATAAGAAGCAGGAAAAGGAATAAAGCTATCTGTGCTGACCTCTTACCGCTGCATCTGATCACACCGCACTTATCTTTTCTTCCTGCTCTCTTCATAGAGATTATCGATCAATTCGATGATTTCCTTCTTTCCGGTCGGGTTTTCGCCCTTCTCCATCGCGCCCCACGGAATCAATTCCATGTCGGCCGTCCCGCCGGCGCGGATCAGACTCTTCTCCTCAAGCGTACTGCGGATGAGATCCAGCTGTCCCTTCACCTGCGACCGCTTGAGCTTGTCTGCTTTTGTCGCGATGATGATCGGCCTTCGTCCAGTCTGCAGGATCCAGTCGTACATCTGCGCATCGTCGTCCGACGGCGCATGTCGGCTGTCGATGAGCAGGAACACTGCTTCCAGTGTCGGACTGTTGTTCAAATAGTTTTCGATCATCTTGCCCCACGCCTGCTTTGCTTTCACATTTGCAGTCGCATAGCCGTAGCCGGGCAGATCGACAAAATACATCTGATCGTTAATGTTGTAGAAATTGATGGTCTGTGTTTTGCCCGGATTGGAGCTGGTGCGGGCATAGGATTTCCGGTTCATCAGCCCGTTGATCAGCGTCGATTTGCCGACATTGCTCTTTCCCGCAAAAGCGAATTCCGGCCATGTGTGGTGCGGAAGTGTACTGGTGACGCCGCACACCGTTTCAAGATTTACCTTTTTGATTACCATATCTCACCTGTGCCAATTGGGACGCCTGAATAAAAAACCGCCAGGTCCTGTTCCGGCCTGACGGTTTTAATGACTGTTTACTTTGCTTCCTTCAGGACCGCTTCCTGCTTCTCCTTCAGCGCATCGTTTCCACGGCGCAGAATCATCGGCTTGCCAGTCCCGTCGACGCATTCCTTCGTGATGATGACTTCTTCGATCGACTTGTCCGACGGAATTGTGAACATCACATCCATCATCGTCTTCTCCATGATCGAACGAAGACCGCGGGCACCCGTGCCGCGCTCGATCGCGAGATCCGCAATCGCTCCGCACGCATCATCCTGAATCGTCAGCTTCACGCCGTCCATCTCAAACAGCTTCTGGTACTGCTTGACAAGCGCATTCTTTGGCTCCTTCAGAATCCGTATGAGTGCCTGCCTGTCGAGTCCGTCGAGCGAAACTGTGATCGGAACACGTCCGATGAATTCCGGGATCATGCCGAACTTCACAAGATCCTGCGGCATCACCTGTTTCAGCATATTGCTGATGTCCTTCTCGTCCTTTGCCGCAACGTCCGCGTTAAAGCCCATGCTCCGATGGTCAAGCCTTGCTCCGATGATCTTTTCAAGACCGTCAAAAGCGCCTCCGCATATGAACAAGATGTTCTCGGTATTGATCGGGATGAGCTCCTGGTGCGGGTGCTTTCTTCCGCCCTGCGGCGGAACGGAAGCATTCGTTCCCTCGATGATCTTCAGCAGCGCCTGCTGCACACCTTCACCCGAGACATCACGGGTAATGGAGACATTTTCGCCCTTCTTCGCAATCTTATCGATTTCATCAATATAGACGATACCGATTTCTGCCTTCGGGACATCGTAATCCGCCGCCTGAATGAGCTTCAGCAGGATATTCTCGACATCCTCGCCGACATAGCCGGCTTCCGTCAGCGTCGTTGCATCCGCAATCGCAAACGGAACTCCGATAATCTTGGCGAGTGTCTGAGCAAGATATGTTTTGCCGGAACCCGTGGGACCAAGCAGAAGGATATTGCTCTTCTGCAGCTCCACATCATCGCCGCGGCGGCTCTTGGGCGCCTTGATTCTCTTGTAGTGATTATAGACCGCTACCGAAAGGACCTTTTTCGCCTCGTCCTGCCCGATGACATATTCGTCGAGAAACTGCTTGATCTCCTCCGGCGTATGAAGATGAATATTTGCCGCCGGATTCTTCGTTCCTTTCCGTCTGGAATCACCGTCTGCGTCTTCGATGATCTGATTGCATACCGCGACACAGTCCTCGCAGATATAGATTCCGTCCGGTCCTGAAATCAGTCTGCCTACCTCGTTCTCGGTTCTGCCGCAGAAAGAGCATCTGCGCAGTCCCGAATCCATTCTTACATTATCTGACATAGTATCCTTATTAGTGAATCTCAGAGGCCAATCCGGTTCCGCGATGATTATTTCGCCGCCTTGATCTCCTTGCGGGTCGTATAAATCTCATCGATGAGACCGTATGCCTTCGCCTCTTCTGCTGTCATCCAGTTATCACGGTCTGTGTCACGGACAAGCTCTTCGTAGGTTCTGCCGGTGTTCTCAGCAAGAATCCGGTTCATCTTCTCTTTGGTCCGTGCCATGTGAGCTGCCTGAATCGCGATATCCGATGCCTGCCCCTCGGTCTGCCCGAGCGGCTGATGAATCAGGATTTCGGAGTTCGGAAGCGCAAACCGCTTGCCCTTCGTGCCGCCGGCAAGAAGGAACGAACCCATGGAAGCTGCCATGCCCACGCAGATCGTGGAAACATCGCACTTCACGAAATGCATCGTGTCATAGATCGCCATACCGGCAGTTACCGATCCGCCGGGGCTGTTGATGTAGAACTGGATATCCTTCTCCGGATCCTCGCCCTCGAGGAACAGCATCTGCGCAACGATCAGTTCTGCGCTGGCATCCGTAACCTCTTCGCCGAGGAAAATAATTCTCTCCTTGAGAAGTCTCGAGAAAATATCATAGGAGCGCTCGCCGTTGCCGGTCTGCTCCACAACATAAGGAATATAATTCGACATTCAAAAATCCGCCTTTCTGATATATTCCCTCATAAAAACCGTTCAGAAGATCCTTTCCGGATTATTCTGCGTCCTTCTTGCCGTCCGCTTTCTCTTCTACCTTATCAGCAGCCTCTTCGTCGGACTTCTTCTCGTCCTTCTTTTCCTCAGCCGGCTTCTCAACCTCAACAGCATTCTCAGCGACGAAATCAACCGCCTTCTGAACAGCGAGATCCTTCATCATCTGCTCTTTTTCCTCGTCATTGACAAGGCCCTTGAGCTTCTCCGGCTCCATGCGGTACTGCTCCGCCATCTTCTTGATCTCAGCCTCGAAATCTTCTTCCGTGGCCGTGATATTCTCAAGCTTTACAATCTCTTCGAGAGCAAGTCTTGTCTTGATGCGGCGCTCTGCTTCCGGCTTCAGCTGTTCAGCCATCTGCTTGCGGTTTGAACCGGTGTACTGGAAATACTGGTCAAGAGAAAGGCCCTGTGCCTGGAATCTCTGGCCCCACTCGTCAACAAGCTGATCTGCCTGTGTATCGAGCATAGCCTCCGGGATCTCGACTTTCATATCCTTCGTGATCTTTTCGATCGCCTCATTCTCCTTTGCAGTTTTGGCGTCTTCTGCCTTCTGCTCCTCGATCTTTGCCTTTACGTCAGCCTTGTACTCCTCGAGTGTGCTGAATTCAGAAACTTCGTCTGCGAACTCATCATTCAGCTCCGGAAGAACTTTCTCGCGGATGCTCTTCACCGTGCACTTGAACACAGCCGGCTTGCCTGCAAGCGACTTCTCCTGATAATTCTCCGGGAATGTGACATTCACGTCGAGTTCCTTGCCGATCTCTGCGCCGACAAGTCCTTCCTCAAATCCAGGAATAAAGCTGTGAGAACCGATGGTCAGCGGATAATCCGTGCCCTTGCCGCCCTGGAATGCTTCACCGTCGACAAAACCCTCGAAATCGAGCTTGATCTCATCGCCGTCCTTGACCGGGCGGTCCGTGATCTCATTGTACTTCGCGTTCTTATTTCTCTCTTCGTCGATCTTCTTATTTACTTCCTCTTCCGTTGCCGTGACATCCGGCTTCGTGACCTCGACGCCCTTATACTCGCCAAGCTTCACCGGAGGCTTTACAGCTACTTCCGCCGTATAGATAAATTCCTTGCCGTGACCAAGCTGAGAAACGGAGATCTTCGGCATGGAGGTGAGCTCCTCGCCGCACGTCTTTGCCTCTTCCGGATAGGTCGTGTTAATTACTTCGTTCGCAGCATCTTCATAGAAGACACCTTCGCCGTAAAGCTTCTCGACCATCTTCAGCGGGACCTTGCCCTTGCGGAATCCGGGAGCGGAAATAGAATGCTTCTGCTTCTCGTATGCATGCTCGATGGCTGCCTCAAACTTCTCGGCAGGCTCGGTAATGGTCAGCTTCACCATGCTCTTCTCAAGCTTCTCTACTGTAACGCTCATTTTTATACCTCATCTCTAAATAGTATCTTTTCAATGCAGCATCCGCCAAAACCCGGGCGTACACATGCAAACTAAATACTACCACAAGCCCGCGTAAATACGCAAGATTCCGGCCCAAATTGCGGGATCTGAAAAGTGTGAACAGTAAAATCCGAAATCCTGCCCCGC
>ONGY01000044.1:4408-16539 GCA_900317475.1 uncultured Lachnospiraceae bacterium
CCGATCCAAACCGCAATCGGACCTGCCCCGAAGACACGGATAAGAACGGTAGTCAGGACAACCCTGCAGCCCCACATGACGATGCTTCCCATAACCATGGAGTATCGGACATCTCCTGCGGCGCGAAGTCCGTATCCCGGTATAAAGGCCAGGACCCATACGATCGGTTTGACGGCGGAAATCCAGCCCATCATGAAAATACACATGGAAGCAGCTTCCGGCTCCATTCCGGCAAGGAAGGTGATCGGCCGCACGCAGAAGTAAAGGACAAGGCATGAGAGCCCGACCGCTGCATATCCAATCACGCTGAGACGGACGATATAGTATTTGGCTTCCTCTCTTCTGCCGGCACCGATGGTCTGTCCGACGACCGTCATAAGTCCGATACCGATGCCGATTCCGGCAATTCCGTTGAGTCCCTCGAGGATCGCTGCCATCGCCTGTGCCGCAATCGCCGTAGTGCCGAGCGTCGAAACACTCGACTGAATGGCAAGCTTGCCAAACTGGAACATGCCGTTCTCGACTCCGGACGGAATTCCGACGGAGAGAACGCGTCCGATCATTGACCAGTCTGGTCTGATCCGGAAATAATCGCGCAGTACAATCTCCTGCCGCGGCATACGCAAGTACGCAAAAACCACAATCATCGCGTAGATCCTCGAAAGGAGTGTCGACAGGGCCGCTCCGGTTACGCCCATATTCATTCCGAAGATGAAGATGGCATTGCCAATGATATTTAAAATATTGGATATGACCGAAATGGTCATCGGGAACCGGCTGTTGCCGCCCGCCCGATAGAATGCCGAGCCCACTTGGAACATCCCGATGAAGGGATAAGACGCCGCCGTGAGCAGGAAATAATCAAGCGAATCCTGCATGACCAGAGGCTCGACCGATCCGAATGTAACCCGCAGCAGCGGACGGCGGAAGGCAATGCTGAAAACTGCACAGGCAGCCGTAATGACAAGTGAACTGAGCGCAATCTGCTGTGCAGCGCTGTTACTCTGTTTTCTGTCTCCTGCCCCGAGATACTGGGAGCAGAGAATCGTGCCGCCGGTCGCCATCGCCGCAAAAATCTGGATGAACAGCGTGTTGATGGCATCCACAAGGGATACCGCAGAAATAGCGGCACTGCCCACGCGGGATACCATCATGGTATCCATCATTCCCATAAGCGAATTAAGAAGCTGCTCGGCGATGAGAGGCCAGAGCAGCTTCTTAAGATCCTGGTCAGTGAAGAGAAGATGGTCCCAGTCCACTGCACCCACATTGTAGAATCGGTTTTTACGGCGATAAAAGCTTACCATTTTATTTATCTGAGACGGATTCCGGTTTTACCCGGCGGAACGTCTCTCATATTCTCAGATTACCTGACGGAATAAACGACGGTTACCTTTGCCGTGACATCTACATCGTCCGGGAAAATAGTCACAGATTGCGCTATGGCATCCTCCGATTCGAAATTATAATAGGTGTCCGGTTCACTCGTATTTCCGTCGGTTGTTTCCGTGATGGATACGATGGATCCAAGTTTGGAATCGGTCGCCTCTGCAACAGCCTCTGCCTTGGTCTGGGCATCTGCTATTGCCTTCTTGAGTGCATCGTTATAGGAATCGGTATCATCATCGCAGTAATACTCAAGCCCGCTGATGCTTGTGATGCCGGCATCGGAGCATCCTGCGATAATGGCGCTCACCCCGTCTGCATCCTGATCATCGACAAGCAGTGTGCAGTTCAGTGTGTATCCTACGATTGTACCGTCTCCGCCATCGGAGTAGTCATATTTCGGATACAGAGAATAGTTCGACGTCGTGATGTCATCATCGGAGACGCCAAGGTCCTCCAGGGTATCGACAAGATCATTTATCTCATCATCGTTCTCGGACTGGGCCTTTTTCGCAGTGTCCGCCTGGGTCTCGATAGAAAACTGAACACGTGCGCGGTCCGGCCTGACCTTCACGGTTTCGGACCCGGTGACGGAAATCACAGATTTGCCGGACTCAAGGGCTGCTGCCGTGACCGCTTCTGTGTCTTCTTCTGTATCATCAGAATCAGTGTCATCCGTTGTGTCTTTCGCTGTGTCTTCCGTTGTGTCTTTCGCTGTGTCTTCCGTTATGTCTTCCGCTGCTTCGGCTGTTGTTGCACGCGGTGCCGCCGTCACAGCGGTTGACATTGCCCCGGATCCGGCCGCGACGCCCGCGGTAGCGGCCAGCAATATTCCGAGAATCGCTACTGCTTTCTTTTTCATAGGTAACCTCCCCTTTCTATCAGGAGTAATCTGCTCACGCAGGTTTACTGTGATCCTTTCATCCCTCAGGAACGCCCTCCGGATCCTGAATGCTGATATCTGATCAGAGAACTTACGAATTACCAATTACTTATTACCGATTATTCTGTCCCGTTGCAGTTCCGTCATCCGGTCTATAGCCCTTCGGCTGTCCATCGGTACTCTCTGTCCTTCCCGATGCGTCCGGATTATATCCGGTCGGTTGTCCTTTGGAATATCCGGTATTATTCGCGGCATCATTCTGGCTCTGGCCCCAATCAGCATTATAGCCGCCGTTCGGTCCGTAGCCGTTTCCGCCGTTGTAGCCGCTGTTCGGACCATAGCCGTTTCCGCCGTAGTAACCGCCGTTCGGACCATAGCCGTTTCCGCCGTTGTAACCGCCGTTCGGGCCATAGCCGTTTCCGCCGTAGTAGCCGCCGTTCGGGCCATAGCCGTTTCCGCCGTAGTTTTGACGCTGTGTTCCGAAAAGTCTGCTCTTCAACACATCATAAAGCTCCGCATTGGTCTGCTGCTGATACGGATTCGTATAGAAAAGATCGAGAAGGCCGAAGGTAAATGCGCTGAGAATATGCCATCCGATGAAGGAAAGATCGAGCACGAACGCATTCCACTTCTGCCCGTCCATCATGGCCTTGGAAAGACGGAAAGCCTCTCTCCAGTTGATGGATGGATTCTCTGCCAGAATATACGGAATCATCCGATATTCATATGACTTGATTATTCCCGGCACCAGGAAGAGCAGAGACCAGAGGTATGTGAATAAATAACGGAGAAACTGAGTTTTGACAATGTTAAGGTAGTTCGAGCTGAAAGCAATACCGACCTGATCGATCTGTGCATTGCTGACGCGGTTTGTGATGAAGAAGCGGCGTGCACCGACCTCCAGCGGATACAGCAGGAAAATTCCGACGATTAATGCGACGATCGAAGCTCCGAAAAATATTGCTGCAATCGCCCCAAGGCCCACGGTACTCCAGGAAAACATCTCTGCACCGTGCGAAAAGATGCCGCTGTAATTCTCATTTTCCGAGAGGCTGTTCACGATGGAACTGCTGCCGGAACCAGCCGATCCGGTCGAAAGTGTGATCAGAAGCGCTGCAAGAACACACTTCCAATAATTGCGTTTTGAATTCATGCCGCCGATGTTCTTGAGGCCGCTGATTGTCCAATAATACTGATCATTCATACCCTGCTCCTTTACATGCCGGTGTCCGGCGTCCGTCCCTTTTGAAGCCCCTGGATCTCTTTCATTCCCTGTATTTTTTTGCCTGAATAGCCTTTTCCTTTTTCCCCTCAGCCGCGGCTGTTCTTCATCGCCTGATCGATATCTGCAACCAGGTCCCGTGCATCTTCAAGGCCACAGGAGAGACGGATCATGCCGGAGGAAATTCCCGCATTCACAAGCTCCTCATCCGTCAGCTGGCGATGGGTCGAGCTCGCCGGATGCAGACAGCAGGAACGCGCATCCGCGACATGTGTCTCAATCGCAAAAATCTTCAGTTCCTTCATGAAGCGCTCTGCTCTGTCTCTTCCCCCTCTGATGACGAAGGAAACAACTCCGCAGCTTCCGTTCGGAAGGTATTTCTGCGCACGCGCATAATATTTGTCACCCGGCAGGGAAGGATAATTCACTGCCTCCACGTCCGGACTGTTCTTCAGATATTCCGCGACAGCAAGAGCATTTGCACAGTGCTGCTTCATTCGGACATGCAGACTCTCGAGACCGATATTCAGGAGATACGCATTGTACGGACTCTGAACAGAACCGAGATCACGCATGACCTGTGCCGTCATCTTTGTGATGTATGCGCCCTTCTGCCCAAACTTCTCCGCATAGGTAATACCGTGATACGAATCATCCGGCGTCGTGAGTCCCGGGAACTTGTCCGCATGGGCCATCCAGTCAAAATTTCCGGAATCAACAACGCATCCTCCGACCGCACTGCCGTGACCATCCATGTATTTTGTGGTCGAGTGAGTGACGATATCCGCGCCGAACTCAAACGGCCGGCAGTTCACGGGTGTGGCAAAGGTGTTGTCCACGATAAGCGGAACGCCGTGCTCGTGGGCCTTCTTTGCAAACCGTTCGATGTCAAAAACGGTGAGCGCCGGGTTTGCGATGGTCTCCCCGAATACAGCCTTAGTGTTCGGCCGGAATGCCGCCTCCAGTTCCTCGTTGCTGCAGTCCGGGGATACGAAGGTTACATCGAGACCCATCTTCTTCATTGTAACGCCTAACAGATTAAAAGTCCCGCCGTAGATAGAGCTGGATGCAATGATGTGATCACCGCAGCCTGCGATATTGAACACGGCATAGAAATTTGCCGCCTGTCCGGAACCGGTCAGCATTGCAGCACTGCCTCCCTCAAGAGCCGCAATTTTGGCGGCAACATAGTCACAGGTCGGATTCTGAAGGCGGCTGTAGAAATAGCCTTCTGCCTCCAGGTCGAACAGCCTGCCCATGTCGGCGCTGGTATCATACTTGAATGTCGTGCTCTCGATGATCGGCACTTCACGCGGTTCGCCGTTCTCCGGACGATACCCGCTCTGAACACATTTCGTTTCAATTCCAATGTTTTCCGGAAGCTTGGACATAATTTTTCCTCCTGAAGATGCAAGTTGCGGTTCTGAAAAAAGAAACGGTCCGGAATATTTCCCGTGTTGGTTCTCAGGAATAAAGAATCACACTAAGAATATTGTAGTGTATGAAAGCGTGAAAGGCATCAGGAAATTCTTTTTCGATAATTTTAATCTGCAAATCAGAAGATTCGGACGGCACGCGGAATTCGAAGGAGGATGGTCTGGTGTGCTTTCCGGTTAAATACAGAAAATTCCCGGGGCAGCATTCCCTTCTGCACTCCCCGGGATAATTCACAGCACCGTTCTGGCTTCCTTCAGGCGAAGATCGAACTGCTCATAGAAATCGCGATTCGAATCAAACGGAGTTTCATAGAAAACTTTGAGAATAAAAAGATTGAGCTGCCGGATGTAAGATTCATTCGGATTCTCCGCCGTATTCTGGCTTGTTGTGTCTGGCAAGGCTGCATCGTGGCTGGCTGTATTCTCGCTGGCTGCAATTTGTCCGGCCGCATCCTGGCTGTATCCGGCAATCTTCTCTTTTATATCCCGGATGTAATAATGCCATTCGCTCACAAAGCTCTCATAGCGGGGCAAATTCGGTATTCCCAGCCATTTATTGATGCGGACCTTGTAACGGCCCGGCATATCACAGCCGCCTCCCACGACGAAATATTGAAATGTGTGTGTGGAAGTGTCGTAGTTTCTTCCAAGCGGGAAAAGACGGCAATATCCTGGCCGGAATTCGTGGATGCTGCAGCGGCCATCCTCCGACAGGAAGGTACAGCGGCCTCTGCCCTCTCCCTCCCTTGTATCTTCCATGCGCAGATGCGGCAGAATCAGCCCGTCCTCCTCATGAAATGCAATGGAGCCGCGATTCAGAAGCTCCGGAAAACTCTGATGCAGTCCGTTCTCAAGCGCATTGATATCATACGGATCAAGGTGAATCGTATCCGTCATCGCATGGCAGCATTTGCCGCATCCGTTGCAGGCGGGGCTGCAGATTTTCGCCATATCAGAGGCGTCATAGAATTTCTGATCCATGTCATTTTCTCCTGCGCTATCTATCTCTTCTTACATTTGCCGATGGGCCAGACCAGCCTGACCGAACATCCACATAAAGTCCGTTTCGTCTTCACCGCCGGCTATGTTGCCTCTTTTTAAGTCAGGGAAAGACACTCTTTTACCCTTGATTGCCTTTGCCTTCCAGGTTTTTTTCTCCCTCACGGGTCCGTGAAGAGACTCATGTCAACCTTTGAATGGTCGAAGAGGTTGTAATACGCAATCCGCTTGTAATCGAGCAGAATGTCAACAGAATCCAGCGTACCAATGTCATTCCAGTTTCCGTCATTATCAAGGTAACCGAGGATATTCACGGCCGGATACTGCTCCCGGACCGTCTCCGTGAACTTGTCGTAGGCACTGCCTTCAACGCCTGCGCACTGAAGGAGGTACGAGCGGAGAAAATTCGGCGAGATGTACTCAGGTGTCTCTCCCTCCGGAAGGTCGAAATTTGCCCACATGACATATGGCACCGTATATTGTTTTTCCTTCGTTGCCACGGATGCGTTCTCTTCGAACATGTCCGGGCCCATGGCCTTCAGCGACTCATCGGAGACCCCCGGCTGGTGGTCGCCGAACATCAGGATGATCGTCGGCTCATCAACCGTCGAGAAATAATCAACCAGGTCTTTAAACGCCGCATCCGTCGCATGTGCAAGCGAGAGGTATTCCTCGATCTGCGACAGCTGCAGGTCCTCATCCGTCGGCTTCACAGTCACATCGACCGAAGGTGAAACGGAATTGTAGCCGCCGTGGTTCTGCATGGTCACGTTGAAGATGAACTGCGGCTTTCCGCTCTCCTGCCCGTCCCCGAAAATACCGATGAGGTCCTTGAAATCCGATTCATCACTGATATAGGTCCGGATCTTGCTGTTGTACTTCAGCCCGCTCTCGAGCGATTTAAAATCGTCAAAACCCATCAGCGGATACACTTTGTATCGTTTATACCCGGATTCGTAGAACGGGTGAAAGGCTGTCGCGCTGTAGCCGCGGCTCTTCAGGAGCCAGGCGAGGGATTCCTGGTCACTGTTGATGTACTGCGTGTACGGAACGCTGTAATAATTGAGGAAGGCCGTCGAATTTCCAGTCAGGAACTCATACTCCGTGTTTGCGGTGGTTCCTCCGAAGACGGATGACATCATCCAGCCCTTCCGCTCATTTGCACCCTCGAGCGAATGAATGAACGGCAGATCATCCACATCCGTGTCAAAACCATATACAGACGGAAGATCTGCAAAGGCTTCATCCATAACGACAATGATATTCGGGGAGCCATCATTGGTCGTGGTTGCCGGAACCGTCGAGACTGTTTCGGAAGATGAAGAACCGTCCGCCGCCGAGGACTCTCCGGACGATGTTGAACTCCCCATCGTCGAGGTCTTCCCGGACGATGTTGAACTGCCCGTCGCCGAATCTGCCCCGAATTCACTTTCTGCCGATGCATCTGCTCCGGACGCGTCCTTTCCGTCATTTGCATACTCTCTGAGCAGGCTCTCGGCTTCCGAAGCCGAGTAACCTTCCGGAGTCGGCTTTTCAAGGGTTCTCTTTGCAAAAGAAATCCACGTGAGTATGTAGCCGTGATGGAGTGTCGCGCTGTTTGTATTCCAGAGGTTGACCTCCGGTGCGCCGGACCAGACACAAATCATCAGCGCGATGGCCGCACCGATTGCGCTGAGTCTGCGCACGCCGCCGCGACGCGGGATGGGTGTATGGTCTTCTGTCACCATCGCGAAAACAATAAGTGCAAAGCCAAACGCACAGAAAAGCAGATCTTCTGTCACATCAAGCCGATATGATCCCATTACATTTTTCGCAGTCTCTGCCATCGAAAGATCGGACAATTCAAGAGCCTGTGAGCGAAACTCAAAATAATAATGGTTTACAACAGCAACGACAAACCAGAAAATTGTGGGAATCAAATAGGAATAATGCTGTTTCCGGCCGAAGAAAACCGGATAACAGACTGCATATGGAATCGCCAGGGCCAGCAGATTCATGAAGATCGAATCCATATGATCCAGCCGGAACATATCGCCGTACAGCATTTCAATCACGGAGAAGTCAAATACCGTGAGAATAAAAATACGAATTACAGCAAACTCAGGTTTTGACGATATAACAGTTTTCACGTTGGCAGCGGCCGTGCGCACGGATCGCCTGCCAGCCGGCGCATGCGCGAGAAGAAGATATGCACCCGCCGAGAGAAACGCCGCGAGATGATACACGAACGCTGCTGTGATCCAGCCCGCCGTAAAATATCCATGGATGAGATACGCGCCGAAAAGCCCCGCAAGCGCACACATGATCGTGACACTCACTCTGGAAGGATGGCCGATGCGGCGCTTCTCCCCGCGGAGCAGGAGCACGATGGCCTCAAACATCAGAATGACCGATGCAAGAATTGCGAATTTGCGCATCTCGAGTCCGATGATGTGGGAAGACGGATTCACGATAAACGCATTCAGCCGAAAACTCACACCGCGGATCGGAACGGGGTAAAAGGTGATGCTGTTTACCTGCTCATCCGTGTTCGCGCCATCGATATCGATGATGTTTGTCCCGTCGGCAATGATCGTCTTGCCTTCGATCCCACAGCCGTCCAGAACAATGTAGGAATAACAGTTGCCGCGCGAAAGCGCCGAAATATCATATCGAACGCAGCTGACCGGAGCACCGCTCTCATAAGGAACCGTGATGGAGCCGGAGGTCGTCTCTGCGTATAGCTTGCCGTCCCCGTCGATCCGGATATCCTTCAGGTTCTCTCCATTCTTCCCGGTCACTGTGCTCACCGGAACGTGTTCCTCCGGATACGCATGCACAAGCACCGCTGCCCGCACCGCAAAAACTGCAAACAGGACGATAACAGACAGCAGAAGCACGCCCCATGCGGATTTCCATTTAAAAAAATGATGTTTCATGTACCACTTCGGCCGCCCGTCGCATGTGCCGGCAACCCCTTGCCGCCGCTGCCCGGTTGGTCTTCCTTCATTTCCGTATTCTTTCGCTGATCACCAACAGAGCGGGCCTGTCCGCATACTGCGACAGGCCCGCTCCCCCAATCAGCGTTATCCCGCGTAACACGTGGATTATATCACAATCCACAAATATAAACCCGGTGGATTCCGGAAACTTTCCCTTTCCCCCTGTGACCTTTCTGTCTGCGAAATCCTGCTGCGAAAATCAGGGAATTTCCCTGATATTTCTCTGCATGGAATCGAACCTGCCTGCGAAATCTGATCGGCATCCCGGCATCAATGCTCTGCATGGATATTGTCCGGAAATTCCTTCACCCTGTAGACCGGTGCAGCCCAGCGGACCGCATTTGTAATGATCTTCTGGATGTCCGGGCGCCTGTAAATCGGCTGTTCCTCGTGACCGGGCTGAAAATAGAAAATTTTCCCATATCCGCGGCGGAAAGTGACACCGCTCCGGAATACTTCTCCCCCGCCAAACCAGCCGAGGAAATGAGACGGATCGATGCACCAGAGTTTTTCCGTGTCATGCTCTCTCCACTTCAGTGTCATCGGCGTTCCCAGAATCTGGCGCATGATTTTGCTGTAATGCGCGGAATGAAGGGCGATAAGCCCCATGCCCTTCTGCACCTCGCTCTGCACAAGGCGAACATTCTCGTCTGTCACCTCCTCCTGCTTTGCGTGACTCCACCAGATGAGAACATCGGTGTTCTCAAGAAGATCCCGCGACAGCCCCTGATTCGGCTCGTCCAGAGTTGCCGTCTTCACTTCAATATCCTCATTCGTTTCGAGGAATTCCCGGATCGCACCGTGAATTCCATCCGGGTACACTGCCGCAATCTCCGGCAGCTCCCGCTCATGCACAAACTCGTTCCACACTGTCACACGGATCTTCGTCCCGCTCATTGTATCGTTTCCCCGTCCACTACCATCTGCCTGGCTCTGTATCCTGCATTGATTTTCAGCCAGGCGCCATTACTCCGCCAGCAATACTTCCGCAAAAGCTCCCCTGATTTCCTCCGGCATGTCCGAAGCAAGTGCGGAGGAGAGGATTTCATTCTTTCCCGCCCCGCCCGCAATCATGGCGCCGAACTGCATCTTCGGGATGTTCTCCATTTCCGCCTCCATGAGGATGTCGTTAAGCCTCCTGCGGAAATCATTCGTTTCCGGAATCGTTGCCGCTTTCCGGACTACAATTTCGATTTTCTCATCGGTATCTGTAAGGCCGACACATACGGAGAGGACATTCTTCGCGGCATCATATTCTGTGGGTGCTTTTTCCCCATTCACAAGAACTTCTGCACGGTCAGCGGAGCCCTCCGCAGCGGATTCTGCGCCCTTTACTCCATAGAATTCCACTCTCCAGGTGCGCTTCTCCGGGATGCAGGCGGTATTTCCTAAAGCCGCTGCGATCGTGAGTTTCCCTTCCTTTTCATCCTCACAGTACTTGATCTTTGTCGCACACCAGTTCTTTTCTTCATACTCTGAGCCGAGGCCGTTGTCCTCCATAAGTGTAAATGCCCCGTCCTGCCCGCAGAAGACCTTCAGCGCCATGTGCTCCGGATTCTCTGTCGATGCAGTATAGTAACCTTCGCCCGAGAAATCCTCCATCGGCAGAATCGCGCCTTCCTTCGCAAGCACCGGAATGTTGTCGAGATCACGATAGAGCGTCAGCGTTTTGGCGCCCGTATAATGGAGCCCCGTGAAAACATCATACCAGCCACCCGCAGGAATCCAGGTTTTGACGGAGGCGAAGCCAGACTTCAGGCGCGGCTGCGTGATCGGGCTTACGAGAAGCTCTGAGCCAAAATAATACTCGTTCCGGTAATCCATATAGAGCAGCCGATTCTCCGGTTCACGGTAGTAGAGCGGCTCGACAATCGGCCGGTTATCCCTGCTCGCCCGCAGATTCATCGTGTAAAGATATGGAATCAGCTCGTGGCGCAGCCGCAGATACCGCTCGATGATCTCCTTCGAGACCGCATTGAACATCCACGGTTCTTTGTGCATATACTCGCTGTCCGAGGTGTGCAGGCGCATGATCGGCGAGAAAACTCCAAGCTGCACCCACCGTGTCGTGAGCTCCTCGTCCTTGTATCCCAGCATATGGCCGCCGATGTCATGGCTCCACCAGCCATAACCGATGTTGCTCGCCGTCGCCGTGAACCACGGCTGAAACGCGAGTGATTTCCATGAGACAATCGTATCGCCCGAGAAACCAATCGGGTACCGGTGGCTGCCGGGTCCCGCATACCGTGAAAACGTAAGACCGCGCTTTCCATCGCGCCTGCTGTCCTCATAATGGTAATAATTAAGCATCCAGAGCGGATCAAGCCCGGGCACCTTCGTCACGCCGCCCTGCTGCCAGTCGAGCCACCAGAAATCGACACCGTCCTTCTCATACGGATGGTAAATATAATCAAACGCCGCCTTAACATACGCGGGGTCCGCAATATCAAAGGGAACCGGCTCTTCCGCATCTGCATCGCGTCCCAGTGCCTCTGCCATATCGCGGTACATCACCTCGTGTCCGCGCACGCCGTCTGCCGGATGAATATTGAGCGCTGTCTTCAGACCGTGCTCATGAAGCCAGGCGAGAAATTCCTTATAATCCGGGAAAAATTCCTTGTTCCAGGTGTATCCTGTCCAGCCGCTTCCGTACTTCGGATCAATATCGACGAGATGCCAGTCCATCGACCGAAAGCGGAACCTTGTCCGCCTCAAAATGCCGGACCAGGTCTTTGTATTCCTGTTCCGTGTACTTGTGATAGCGGCTCCACCAGTTGCCGAGAACAAACCGCGGAATCAGCGGCTGATGGCCGGTCAGATGATAATAATCCGAAAGCCCTTTTCGATAATTGTGCCCATAACCGAAGAAATAAAGGTCGGTATTCCCGGGCGTTCTGGGAGAAACCGTCCCGTCCTCGTGCACAAGCACCGAATGACTGTCGTCGATCACCGAAAATCCGCTCCAAAAGGAGAAAATCCCCTTTTCCATCGGCAGTTTTCCGCCGTCAAGAAGATCGTCTCCATCGGCCGTATCGAGCGTGCGTGCCGTCCCGAGCAGATTGTCCGCATTATCCCCGTAATGCCAGGTCGCATTGGCGCCGTTCCCACGAATCCGGATCCAGAGTCCGCACTTCTCAAACGGCCGACGGTTATAATGAAGCTCCGCCTTCTCTGTGATGATCTGGATCTCATCTTCCGTTTCCTTCACAGAAAACTCCGGGACC
>ONGY01000031.1:0-6705 GCA_900317475.1 uncultured Lachnospiraceae bacterium
TCCCGGCAGTGGAAGAAAAAGAACTTTGAGATCCGCGGGAGCGGATGGAAAGGAATACGCAAAATGCTGCATATCGGCTGTCATCTGTCATCTTCGAATGGCTTCCTCGCAATGGGAAAGCACGCGTCGAAAATCGGCGCGGACACCTTTGCATTTTTTACACGCAATCCGCGCGGCGGAGCCGCCAAAGCGATTGATCCTGCGGATGCGCACGCGCTTGTTCAATATTTAAGCGATCATCACTTTGCAGCCCTTGTTGCGCACGCGCCGTATACGCTGAATCCCTGCTCGCCAAAACCAGAGGTCCGCGAGTTTGCCTATACCTGTATGTCGGATGACGCGGTCCGCATGGAGGCCGTCCCGAATCAGTATTACAACTTTCATCCGGGCAGCCGGATCGATCAGGATCCGGAGACCGCGATCGGCCAGATTTCGGACCTCCTGAACAAGATCATGAAACCGGAGCAGACGACCACAATTCTCCTTGAGACGATGTCCGGCAAGGGTTCGGAGGTCGGAAGTACCTTCGAGGAGCTCCGGGAGATTATCGACCGGGTGGAACGAAAGGACCATATCGGGGTATGCCTCGACACCTGCCATGTCTACAGCGCGGGCTACGACATTGCGGGCGATCTCGACGGCGTTTTGACGGAGTTTGACCGGGTCATCGGGATTGATAAGCTGAAGGCGGTCCATCTCAACGATTCACAGACACCATTTGCATCGCATAAGGACCGCCATGAGAAAATCGGCTTCGGAAGCATCGGTTTTGAAGCGTTAAAACGTGTGACGGAGCACCCGGCGCTTGCAGGCCTGCCGTTCATTCTGGAGACGCCGAATGAGGATGACGGCTATGCACGCGAGATCCGGCTGCTCCGGGGAGAGATGACATGGGAAGAGTTTTCGTCGGCAGATATGCGCGAACGAGCTCGCCGTCCGAATTACATACACAGAGATAACTGCCCTCATTTACGATGATGACTGGCGGCGTGACATCTAGGAGGCCTGTACCGGACGGGAAGCCCGTAAGCTTCTCACCGCTTTCCGTCTGGTAAATGGAGAGGCTGCTGCAGTACACGACGGAGTAGTTCCCCTGGCCGTATGAGTAGGCGGAGTCGCCTTGCTCCGAGAGCTCACCGTTCACCCAGACGGCGCCCCACGGGTCTGTCGAGTCATAGGACTCGGAGACGAAGATTCCTTTCGCCGCAAGGCTCATGTTGTCTGCTGCATCGTCTGAATAACCGGAAATATTCATTGTAATGCGCCCATCCGAATCGGTCCGGGCGCTTTCTGCATCGTACGGGTCCGCGTAATAGTTTGTTCCGTCCGACCATGCCAGGTACGCGATATCATTCTGGACAAGGCAGTAGCTGTACTCTTTTCCATCCGCGTCTGTCACCGGTTGCACATCCGTTCCAAGGCAGATGTGCACGGTTCCGTCCTCCGAATGCACTGTATAATAAGCCGTTCCGTCCGGCAGTGTCCCGTACATCTCCACATCCTCGCCCGGGCCCGTCAGAATCTTTTTATCTGCAAGATCATAGGCAAAGTCGCAGGACGCCGAATAATCCTCCGTCTCCGCCTGCGCGATCAAGAGTGATCCGGTGGGATCGATCCATTCAAAATAGAAGGTGCACGAGGATACATTTCCCGGCAGCAGCGAATAAACATCCGCGGGCATCTCGCCGGATGAAAACAGGACATTACCGTTCTCGTCACAGACGTACTGTCCGCCGTTGTCATCGGAGAGCAGGATATATCCGCTGCAGATGCTCCAGTAGGATCCGGAAAGCGCCGTCACAGCGTCTCCATTCCGATCGTAAACCGTGCAGATCCCTGAACCGTCTCCGCTCGAAATATAGTGATTTCCGACCTGATCTGCGTATCCGTCAATATTTGTTTTTTCTCCGTCTATATAGAAGAGCGTCTGATAATATCGTCGTATTCCGGGTCCAGAATCCATTCTCCGCTCTCAAGGTCCATAAGACCTCTTGCTTTCGCAGATGTATCGTACAGGATACAGGGTTCCTTACTGTCTGCAAGTTTGATGGCGGCGCTGCCGTCGGTTCCGGCAAGCGTCACATCCGGGATCCGTCTGATTTCCTGAAAGTCACTGTCCGTGACCATGATGCTGTTTTCATCGCCAAAGAGACTGCTCCGGTCGAGGATAAGAACATTGTCTTCGCCAAGAGAAAGAGAACCCGGGCCGTCCTCGATCGTTTTGACATCGGAGGGAACCTCCTCATCTGTGGTGAGATTTGTTTTCTTCACCGGGACGTATCCCAGCAGCTGAAGAAGTTCCTGACCATCCTCGGTGAGGAGCCAGTCATAGATTTTCCTGGCATCTGTTCCCACGCAGCTGTCGGATATCGTCGCATAGAAGTCATTGACGTAAGGATAAGAGCCGTCCTGAATCGTGTCATTGTCCGGATAAACGCCGTCGACAGAAATGAGCTTGAGGTTCGCAAGGTTATTCATGCGGCTTGTGTAGAAATAGACGGAATAGCCGATGGCATTTCCGGAATTGTCGTAATTGCTCACGGCCTCCAAAAGCTCGCCCATTCCGGAAATCTGCTCGTAGGATGGAGCCGCTGCCATGGTCTCTCCCTTCATGACGAGCTTATCCATCATCGCCTGGGACCCGGATCCCTGCTCGCGCTGAAAGGCCCTGATCTCGGCATCATTGCCGCCGACCCGGCTCCAGTTGCGGATTTTTCCGGAATAAATGTCTACAATCTGCTCCTCCGAGAGGTTATTCACCGGATTGCTGCGGTTCTCCATGAAAACCAGTGCATCCCGTCCGATCGGGGTCATTGTGAAGGTCTGATCCTCCTGGGAATTCAGATAATCGAGGACATCCTGCGACGGCTCATATGCCAGATCGAGTTTATTCTCCGAGCCATCACCGACCAGAGAGTAATAGCAGTTGTTGGTTGTTGTGTGGTAGATGTTTGCCTTTGCCTCCGCCTCCGTGGCACCGGTGCACAGCCTGAAAAGCGCGTAAGAAAGCGGAAGTGTTGCCGTCGAGCCGTCAATGGACGGGAAATCTCCCCAGGCATCCTTCTCATAATGTGGAAGCCCGCTTGTATCAAGATCTGCAGTCAGACGAAGGAACGCCGCATCGGCGCTCTCGTCGGAATTTCCTTCCCCGCTGTCAGAGTCTTGCCCGCCGCTGTCCTCTGCGGATTCACCCGATGCGGAAGCGGCCGCTTCGGAGTTTTCGTTGTCAGTTGCTGAGACATCTGATTCCTCCCCGGCGGATGCTTCTGCTGAAGACAGTTCCTCCCCGGCAGCCCCGCAGCCGGAAAGGACGGCAGAAGCTGTGATCACACCGGTGAGTACACCTGCAAGCAAAAGTGCTTTTCTCTTTTTCAAAATTCATCCCCCAAATTCAATTAGCCAAATGGAAACAATCCATTTACCGGTTTATTTCATTTACAGAGTTGCGACGTTTTCAGATTTTTGCCATCCGGAGAGCGGCTCTGAACATAGTCATTGTATCATCCCGACAGGGTGGCTGTCGCCGGTGGGACAGGAACCGTGCGTGACGGGCTGGGAGACCGGCCCCTGCAATTCCTCAGGACCCACGGGAGGCGGCGTCCAGAGACGGTACTGTCAACTTTGACAAATAATTGACAAGAGCACTCCTTCGTGTATAATAGCGCATGATATATGTGTCAAGACATATGTAAAGACAAGCGGCTGCCGCATTCGGCAAAACCGCATCCGCGGATTTTGCCTCAGCGAGGTATAAGTATCCGCGGATTTTGCCTCAGCGAGGTATAAGTATGGATAAGTTCAAGGCATTTTTGAAGAGAAAGGATATCGAGATTTCCGTCCAGCGTTATCTCATTGATGCGCTTGGAGCCATGGCGCAGGGACTTTTCTGCTCACTTCTTGTCGGTACGATCATCAGCACGATCGGAACGCAGTTCCGCATCCCGTTTCTGACGGCGACGGTTGCGACGATTGCAGGGCAGGATTATACGGTCGGAGGCCTTGCAAGTGCTATGAGCGGTCCGGCGATGGCAGTGGCAATCGGCTATGCCCTGCACTGCCCGCCGCTGGTTCTTTTCTCACTTGTTGCCGTCGGTTTTGCGGCGAATGCCCTCGGCGGTGCCGGCGGTCCGCTGGCAGTTCTTTTCATTGCTATTTTCGCCGCAGAGTTCGGCAAAGCGGTATCCAAGGAAACAAAAGTAGACATTCTGGTGACACCGCTCGTCACGATCGGCGTCGGCATCGGCCTTTCTGCCTGGTGGGCACCGGCACTCGGCGCGGCGGCCAGTGAATTCGGAACGCTTATCATGTGGGCCACGGATCTTCAGCCGTTTCTTATGGGAATTGCCGTTTCTGTTCTTGTCGGCATGGCGCTCACGCTTCCGATTTCGTCTGCGTTGCAGGCTGCTGCGCGCAGATGATCGGCTTTGCGGTCATGAGTTTTAAGGAAAACAAATGGGGCGGACTGGTCTCTCAGGGCATCGGAACCTCCATGCTTCAGATGGGAAACATTGTGAAGAATCCGCGCATCTGGATTGCTCCGATTTTGACATCGGCAGTCACGGGCCCGATAGCGACCTGTGTTTTTAAGCTGCGGATGGACGGCGCGGCAGTTTCGTCCGGTATGGGAACCTGCGGCCTCGTAGGCCAGATCGGTGTCTACACCGGATGGGTGAATGATGTTGCGGCCGGCACGAAGACGGCTATCACAGCCATGGACTGGATCGGCCTCTTCATGATCTCATTTGTTCTCCCCGCCATCCTCTGCCCGCTCTTAGGCCTGATCGGCAGGAAGCTTGGATGGATTCATGACGATGAAGCTGAAATAAATTAATTTGGTATCTGTAACTTCAGTGACTTGTAAGAGCAAATCTTACAAGTCGTTTTTTGTGAAAGCGACGAGCCAGGAGCCATGGTGCAGGCTTGCCTGCAAAACATGGCTCCTGGCGACCACCCATCATCTTGTGCGAAGCACGAGATGGAAATTGAACCGCTGCATTGCGGCTGTATGGAAGATCATGAATCAGTCAGATTCGACAAATACACTCATTGGGTGCATAATATGCTCGAGGTGATTGATATGACGATTCATGAAATGAGAATAGCATTCGGCGATACGCAAAGCGAGTTTGCTGCAAGGTATAACATTCCTTTCCGCACGATTCAGAACTGGGAATCCGGAGTGCGTAAGCCGCCTGAATATGTGAAAGAATTGCTGGAAAGCCGCATTCAGTCCGACCTTTGCAATCGAAAGACGCGAGTGCTGCCAAAGCATGATGAACACAAAAAGGAGTTGCCAAAGAGAAGCGACTATATCGGAGCTGCCTCCTGGCTCAGGGTGGTCAGAAAAAGCCTTGGCGGCTCCTTTGTGTTTGCCCTTGATGAGGCATTGATGTGTCAGGGTAATTTTGGCGGCAGAAGCGACGAATATGTTGTATGGGGTTATGGTGATGATTCGGCATCCGATTTTAACGGAGTTGTTCTGCTTGGAAATTATATAAGCAGTTACGATGTCAGGGAGAAGCACGGGCTGTGCTTTACCGATTTTAATCGTACTGTTACCGATGCACTCGCCAATGAAGCCATCTTAGACATGCAGGGCATTACGGAAGCGCTCAGCAGATACTACTCCACCAACGGCAATAGCTTTAATGGAATTTTTGTGCCTCCGGAATACCAGGAGAGATTTGCAGCGCTGGCAGATGATGCAATAAACTATTATGAGAATTGAGAGGTGATTTCGTGCAGATTACAGCAGAAGAGAAATTGATGTATAGTGCGATGAAAGCCATTTATGACAGCAATATTCCCGTTGATTTTAAGGGATCCATGGTTTTGAAAGCCTGCCTGCTTGAAGCTGGTTTTTTGGAAGAAATACGGCACACGGTTGATATCGATGCAAACTGGTATTCAGATGTTCCACCGACCGCAGAACAGATGACCGATTCTCTGCAGAAGGCTTTTGAAAGAAGCGGCATGGATTTAACGGTAAGTTTATACAGAATGTATGGCGAAGGACGTTCTGCGGGATTTGAAATAGCTGACCGCGGCACGGACGAAATACTCTTCACGATGGATATTGATGTTAATCGCCCTGCCGCAGTGACAAAGATATACGAAATTTCCGGAATACGTTTTCGCGGCGCTTCTATTGATCAGATGCTGGCGGATAAAATCGCAGCCGTTTCCGGGGATAAGGTATTCAGGCGCATCAAGGATGTTGTGGACTTGTATTACCTGTCTCAAGTGTTTCCATTTCAATGTGACAATATCAGGCAAATACTGAAAGATAATGGCAGAACATTGGGAACTTTTGATGGTTTTCTCCACCGGGAAGATGAATTAGAGCACGCCTATGATAAATTCAGACTTACAGGCGATGTAAGCAAACCACCCTTCAGCGATGTGTATACTGCGGTGAGGTCTTATATCAGGGATATTCTCCCAAAACTTTTTGCTTCGAATTAATAGCCAAACTCCGAATGAGAATAAATAAGTTGGATTCGTTCTTTTTACTCTATGAACAGGCAGCACCGGTATCATACGGATAACTATACTGATATATAAACTCTGGTGAACAATCGACGCGCCGTCTTCCCATATTACGACGCCGTGATCGACAACGGGGCTGTGGAAAATGGCATCGCCTTTCAACTTCTCATGAACGGGGACGTTTAGGATCGGTGAATAAAATAGCCGGATTTCCCC
>ONGY01000031.1:6728-14251 GCA_900317475.1 uncultured Lachnospiraceae bacterium
GAAGGAATTTTGCATTGCGCTCTATCGAGCTATGGCTGCAGGAAAGACGTTTCTGATCCGCTCGGCAGCAGGTATCGTGAAAGTCATTGGTGGTATCAGCGATAAGCCTCTGCTTACCAGAGCAGAAATGATTTCCGGACAGCAGCATAACGGAGGAGTTATCATTGTGGGTAGTCATACTGCCAAAACAACAGCTCAATTAAATGAACTCCTTAAGATGGACGGAACGGTGGGAATAGAATTCAGGTCTGGCAAGGTTCTTGATGGGGAGAAAGCGTTTGCGGCAGAAATCGAACGCTGCGTCCGTGAGGAAGAGAAAGTTATTCAAGGTGGAAAAACGGCAGTCTGCTACACGGAGAGAAAACTGCTGTCTCTGCCGAATGATACAAAAGAAGAGGCTCTGATCAGAAGTGTCAAAATCAGCGATGGGGTTCAAAGGCTGGTAGGAGAACTCAAAGTGGCGCCATCATTTATTATTTCGAAAGGCGGAATCACGTCCAGCGACATCGGAACGAAGGCTCTGCGTGTGAGAAAGGCAACTGTGATGGGACAGATCAGACCGGGCATTCCGGTCTGGAGAACGGGAGCGGAGAGTAAATTCCCGGGGAATCCTTATGTGATTTTTCCGGGAAATGTCGGAAATGTTTCGACACTTCGGGAAGCAGCAGAGATCCTAATGGGAAAAACAGATCAAATCTGCCTGAATGATTAGCCGGGGACGGGACTCAATTCTCGATCAGAATTCCTAACCTTTGCAGTCCTTTTATAGCCCGGTCGATGGCGGCTTCGTCACGGGCTTCAATCGTGTGCAGGTGGACACCCTCGGTGAGGAAGGAGAGCGGGAGTGCTGAGGATTCGCTGCATTTTTCGATGAAGAGGTCGACGTCACTGCGGCTTGCGAGGTGGAGGCTTCCCGTGATTTCACCGTAGACGGGGTGCTCGACGATGACGTCGACGACTGTGCAGCCCTGATCGACAAGGCAGTATAGTTCATCCTTCATGGCTTTGCTGTCATGACGGCAGGCAATGCGGCGGGTGACCTTCTTTGCAGTACTGACGGCAGGAAGCACATAGCCGCGCGGTGTGGCGAGAATGTCCGTTCCGGATGCGCGGAGGAGTGCTACGTCTCCCACGATAATCTGTCGGCTCACGCCAAGTTTCTTTGCGAGTGCGGTAGCGCTGACCGGCGCAGTGCTCTCCGAAAGACACTCTTGTATTTTCCTTCTCCGTTCTGCAGCATCCATGGTAATTCTCCTTACTGCATCAGGAAATCTGCGTATGCAGATCTCCTGATGTCATGCAGAAAAGGTACACATATCAACACAGGCCATTTCTGCTTTCCTTCTGAATACGAGGGAAATCTTATTTCCTTCAAGAAGTATCTTTTTTACTATAGCATGATGCTCTTTCCCGTGTTAATGTGACAAATAGTGAAGATTTCATGAAGGGGGAAAGGATTCTCTGCTCTGATAATGATTTCCCAGATCTGTGAGATCCGTACAGGCCGGATGTTTTGGCAGGAATGATGGGTGTACTGTCCGTCAGAACCGGAAGGTTTGTCCGTACGTTCGAAGGCCGCTCATGTGCCGGCTGTGGGGAGAGCAGAGTTTTCAACAAAGCACGGTATTTTCGTTCTGTTCTATATCCTTTTTCTTATTATTATGGGTGTTCCGGTGCTGACGATGGAGCTCGCCGTGGGACGCGCGAGCCGCAGGTCCGCGGTCGGCGGCTATAAGGCGCTGGAGCCTGCCGGAAGCAGATGGCACATCCATGGCTGGTTCTGCATGGCCGGCTGTTATCTTCTGATGATGTACTACACAACGGTCTCGGGCTGGATGCTGGATTATTTCTGGAAGTTCCTCACGGGGACGTTTACCCCCGGAAGCGGCGGAACAATGCCGGATGTCAGTGCAGTTTTCACGGACATGCTAAAAGACCCGGCGGAGATGACGATCTTCATGGGGCTCACGGTTGTTCTTGGATTTCTTGTCGTCGGAGGCGGAGTTCAGAAGGGGCTGGAGAGAGTGACGAAGGTCATGATGATCGCGCTCCTGCTGCTCATTATTGTTCTTGCAATTCACAGCTTTACGCTTCCGGGTGCGGCGGAAGGGCTGAAGTTCTATCTGCAGCCGTCCCTGTCGCGGGCACAGGAGTCCGGCGGCCTCGGCAAAGTCATCACGGCGGCGATGAATCAGTCCTTCTTCACCCTGAGTCTCGGCGTCGCGGCGATGGAAATCTTCGGCAGCTACATGCCGAAGGAGCACACGCTTACAAGCGAGGCAGTCAATATCTGCGCGCTCGACACGTTTGTCGCGATTGTGTCCGGCCTCATCATTTTCCCGGCCTGCTACAGCTACAATGTAAAGCCGGATCAGGGCCCTTCCCTTATTTTCATCACGCTGCCGAAAGTCTTTACCGGCATGGCAGGCGGGCGCTTCTGGGGCACGCTGTTTTTCCTGTTTATGACATTTGCGAGTTTCTCGACGGTCACGGCGGTCTTCGAGAATCTCATTGCCGGCTGCATGGATAATCTCGGCTGGAGCCGGAAGAAGAGCGTTCTTGTAAATCTCATCGCGGTTTTTGCCCTGAGTCTTCCATGCGTATTCGGATACAATATATGGAGCGGGTTTCACACGTTCGGCGGACGGGACGTGCTTGACACCGAGGACTTCCTCGTGAGCAATCTTGCCCTTCCGATCGGGTCGCTCATCTTCCTTCTCTTCTGTACGACAAAGAAGGGATGGGGTTTTGACGCTTATCTGAAAGAGACAAACACCGGAAGGGGCTTAAAGATGTCGTCAAAACTGCTTCCGTACTATCGTTTTGTGCTGCCGGTTCTGATTCTGGTGATACTGATCACGGGACTCATCTGAGAATGGAGGGGACAGGTTATGTTTCTTGCAACGGTATTAGACACAATTTTCTGGATTTTTTTCATTGCGTCGGTCGGCCCGGCCATTGCCTTGATGGTGGTCATCTACAATCAGGACAAGGTGGAGCATGAGCCTTTCCCGCTGCTCATGAAACTGGTCGGAGGAGGATGCCTTGCGGCGATCCCCGCGATGATCCTCGAATCGATCGGAGAGCCGCTTCTCACGAAATTCATCGATCCGGGCAGCCCGCTTTACTCGGTGGTGCTGGCATTCCTTATTGTGGCTGTGGCGGAGGAAGGATCCAAATTCTTCTTTCTCCGCAAATTCTCGTGGCGGTCGCCGTATTTTGACTATCGTTTTGACGGCATCGTCTATGCTGTGTTTGTCTCGCTGGGGTTTGCGGCGCTGGAGAACGTCGAATATGTGACGGGATATGGCCTTTCGGTTGCACCCACGAGGGCACTGCTGGCGATTCCGGGACACTTTGGCTTTGCCGTGTTCATGGGATATTTCTATGGCCGCGCCAAGCTGTGGGAGGACGCAGGAAATCACAAAAGGAGCGTGGCGGACCAATGGGCGGCAGTCCTTTCGGCTGTGTTTTTCCACGGCTTCTATGATGCCTGCGCGATGTCGAAGTCCGCTGCTGCAGGCGTACTCTTCCTGGTCTATGTCGTCGTGGTTGATGTGATTGTGTTCCTGCTTGTAAGGCACGAATCGTCCACCGATGAGCCGGTGTGAGGAGCAGTGCAGAAAAGGTGCGTGGCCTTCGTCTGCGGAGCGCAGGCCCTTTGCCGGGGGGACAGGGATGCTGCCTTCGGAGGGGCCACTTGCGTGCACGGGGAGCTTATTAGCCTGGAGCGGACCCGAAGCTGTCCGATTATACGCCTTCTTCCGTTGACAGCAGGATGCGGTCGTTGTCGAGTGCCCCGCCGGTGTTCTGCTCAAATTTCTTAAGCAGGTCATTTACGGACATCTTCGATCGCTCTTCGCCCTTCACGTCAAAAACAATCCGTCCGCCGTCCATCATGAGGGTGCGGTTGCCCATCTCCAGGGCCTGGCTCATGTTGTGCGTGACCATAAGACAGGTGATATGGCGCTCCGCGACGATGGCCTTCGTAAGGTCGAGAACTTTCGCGGCAGTTGCGGGGTCAAGAGCGGCGGTGTGCTCGTCAAGGAGCAGGATCCGCGGCGTGACCATCGTCGCCATGAGCAGCGTGAGCGCCTGGCGCTGGCCGCCGGAGAGCAGGCCGACGGGGTTTTTCATCCGGTCTTCGAGGCCCATGCCGAGAAGGGAGAGCTGCTCGCGGAATTTCTCCCGCTCTGCCGCAGTGATGCGGGAGAGCGGTTTTTTGTCGCGCGATGCGCGCAGATAGGCGATGGCGAGGTTTTCCTCAATCGTCATGTGCGGCGCTGATCCCTGCAGCGGGTCCTGAAAGAGGCGGCCGATATAGCGGCTCCGGCGGTGCTCCTTCTCATAGGTGATGTCATTTCCGTCCAGCTCGATGTATCCGCTGTCCACGTAAAAACTCCCGGCGATGGCGTTGAACAGGGTGGATTTGCCGGCGCCGTTGCTGCCGACGATGGTGGCAAAATCACCGTCGTCGAGCCGGAGCGAGAGCCCGGAGAGGGCTTTCTTTTCATTCACAGTTCCTTTGTTGAAAACCTTGGAGATCGAAACGATATTGAGCATCAGTTCTTCCCTCCTTTCGGGGTGTTTTCCCTGTTCCCTTTCTTCATTTGATCATTCGCATCGTTATTCAGAGAATCATAAGGCTTTTGGGGAGAGCTGTCTGCTTTATCCGAAGATTCAGAGGATCTCCCGGATGTGTTCTCTGTTTTCACCGCAGAGCGCGCAGCCGCGATATCGTTCTGGCGCTGGCGGATTTCTGCGCGGCGGCCCGAGCGGACGGCAACCATGGATTTGATCTGCGGTGCCATGATGGCAACGGCGACAATGACGGCGGAGACAAGCTTGAACGCCTCTGTCGGGACGTTCAGACGGAGCGCGATGGAGATGATAAAGCGGTAAAGGATCGAGCCGATGACGACCGAAATGATCTTCCACAGCATGTGAATACTGTGGCCCGAGAAGGTCGTGCCGATGATGAGCGAGGCGAGCGCAATGGTGACCATGCCGGTTCCGAGGTTGATGTCGCTCATTTTGTTGTACTGGCCGATGAGGGAACCGGCGAGCCCCGTGAAAGCATTTGAGATGCAAAGGCCGAGAACAATCATGAATCCGGGGCTGATCGAGGAGGCGCGGACCATGGCCGGCGAATCGCCGGTCGCGCGGATGGAGAGGCCGACGCGCGTCCCGAGGAACCAGTGAAGAATCAGCGTGGCCGCAGTGACGAGGATGATGAGCAGGATAAGCGTGCTCCACTCCTGCCAGAAGGCGCTCTCACTCAGTCCGCGGAACAGCGAGAAAACGGTGTCCGTTCCGAACAGGGCGACATTAGATTTAAAGCCCATGACCATCAGGTTGATGGTGTAGAGGCCCGTATTCACAATGATGCCGGCGAGGATGCTGGGAACCTTGAAAGTGGTCTGCAGAATTCCGGTGATGAAACCGGAGAGCACGCCGGCGGCCATCGACGCGGGAAGCGCGAGGATCGGATGTCCGGTAAGCGCGACCATGACGCCGACCGCGCACCCGAGCGTGTAGCAGCCGTCGGTGGAAAGATCGCAGACATCAAGGATTGTGAAGCTTAAGAAAAGTGACAGCGCGACGAGACTGTAGATAAGACCGGTCTCGACCGCTGTCTGAACGATTGTTGCGGTTAAGAACATAGAATCCCCCAATCAGTGAATCTGTGAAATCCGGAGAATGAATCTGTCCGGCCGGGCCCCAGGCCCGGGCCCTTTTACTGCCTATTATACCCCATAAAGAAGGCCCGCCGGATAGCCTTTCTGGGAGCATCCGGCGGGTCCGGAATATCGATTCATGAGAAGATCACGGATCAGTCGTCGAAGCTCTGTTTGGTCGTGGTCTCTACAATCTGGGTTGCAAGAGGCTTGAATGCTTCTTCTACTGTGGAGAGATCAAGGCCGAGAGTCTCAGCCGTCTCGGTGTTGATGGTGACGATGCCGTTGTCAAAAGTTTTGACGGGGGTCGTCCCCGGATCGGAGCCGTTCAGGAGAATGTCAGCCGCCATATCCGCTGTTTCGACTCCGAGATTTGCGTAGTCGACGCCGTAGCCTGCGAATGCGCCGTTCAGGGCGAAGGAGTCAGCGCCGCAGTAGTGCGGGATCTTCGCCTCTGCGAGCTTTTCATAGATGGCAAGCTCGGCGGTCATGACGGTGTTGTCGGTCGGCGTGAAAACTGCATCGACGCCGTCCGCGATCAGGGAGTCGACTGCGGAGGAAACTTCCTCGGTCGTGGTGCCGGGCTTCCCTTCATAGGCGATGCCCTTCTCATCAAGATACGCTTTGGCGTCGGAGATGGGCTGCGTGGAGGCATCCTCGCTGGTGGAGTAGAGGAGACCGATCTTGTCCGCATCGGGCTGCGCCGCGAAGATGAGATTCATGATAGCTTCGGTGTTGAGCGCATCGGAGGTTCCGGTGATATTGGCGCCGGGAGCATCCATGCTGGCGACGAGCTTTGCACCGACGGGATCGGAGACAGCGGAGAAGACGACCGGAATTTTGTTGTCTTCGGTTGCGGACTGCATGATCTGCGCGGTCGGCGTTGCGATCGGGATGATGACGTCGACTTCATCGGAGACGAGCTCCGCCGCGATCTGCTGCAGGACGGTGCCGTCAGCCTGGCCGTTCTTGGTGTAGTCGGCGTAGTCGAAGGTCACACCGTTCTCTTCGCCGAGCTTGTCGAGCTCTGCCTCGATGTTCTGCTCGATCTGGTTCAGCGATGCATCATCAACGTACTGAACGATGCCGACCTTATAGGTCTTTCCGGATGCAGCCGCTGTGGAAGCGGTTTCCGATGCCGCGGCGGTCGAAGCCGTGGATGCACTGTCGGTGCTGCCGCACGCTGCCAGTGAAAGTGCGGTGGCTGCTGCAAGAGTGATGGCGACGAGTTTCTTCTTCATAATAAATAACCTCCATGTTTGGATGCGATTTTCAAAGGTCCGGAATCCCTCCGGCCTGAAACCGCGATTCGCCAAGTGAACAGGACACGGTGCTTCTTCGCTCTCCGGTCCGCCGCGCACCTGCCATGCGGGCCGGAGCCCCGATACGGCGATTTCGCCGTCATCCTATGCATTGCACTTGATGACTGGCCCGCCGAACTCACAAAAAAAAGCAGCTTTCATCCCTATTGGGACAAAAGCTGCTGCTTCTGCGATACCACCCAATTTGACGTCTCCTCTGAGACTGTCCGCTCACTTCGCACACCAGTATGCGCGCCCCGATTGATAACGGATGGGGTTTCCCGTCGGCGCCTACTCAGGCATCTCTCCGTGCTGCACTTCATTCCCTGCAGCTTTCGGGATTCCTTTTGGGGCCGCCCTCCGAAGTCCATTCGCCTTTCCTCATCACCTGCCGCTTCCCATCTGCCGCGGCTCTCTTGGAGGTTTTCCGAAAGGTTACTTCTCTTCTTCAACGGTTTAAAGCAATACTATGCGGAAGAGTCCGGTCTGTCAAGCTTTTTTTGCGGTTCTTTTTTACGGCTGTTCTTCTTTTTTGGGTCATTTC
>ONGY01000031.1:14350-20619 GCA_900317475.1 uncultured Lachnospiraceae bacterium
GCTCTGCACGGAGAGAGGATAATTATGGAATATATTTCAATCGGCGGGAAGCTGCCGGGAGTCTCACGGGTTGTGATGGGGTGTATGCGCATCGGAGCAATGGATGAAAAGTCCATGGATGAGCTGATCGACGCAGCACTTGCCAGCGGCATTAATGCTTTTGATCATGCCGACATCTACGGCGGCGGTGAATCCGAGCGGAGATTCGGAAATGTCCTGAGGGAACATCCCTCGCTTCGCGACAGGATGTTCATTCAGTCGAAGTGCGGCATCAAAGAGGGAGAATATGACTTCAGCAGGGAGCATATCCTCTCATCTGTTGATGGAATTTTGAAGAGGCTCTCCATCGACAACCTGGATCTTCTGATCCTGCACCGGCCGGATGTCCTCGGTGAACCGGAGGAAGTCGCAGAGGCCTTTGACGAGCTGAAGTCTTCCGGAAAGGTGCGCGCGTTCGGCGCGAGCAATATGAGCGCGTGTCAGCTTGAAATGTACAACCGTGTGCTCGGAGAGAACCGGTTCCTCGCGGATCAGCTGCAGCTTTCCTGCGCACATACGCTTCTTGTTGATGAAGGCTTTAATGTCAATATGAATCCAGTCCTGGTCGACGCTGCAGTACGGCTTTTTCGAGGGAACGTTCCTCGGCAACAGGGAGATGTACCCGGAGCTGAATGAGAAGCTTGAATCGATCGCCGCGAAGTACGGTGTGTCTGCCGGTGCAGCTGCCGCGGCATTCAATCTCCGTATTCCGGGTGTTGGGCAGGCTGTCATCGGTTCGACAAAACCGGCAAGGATCCGGGAGCTTGCGGAAGCAGGCAGCATCACACTCACGCACAGCGAATGGTATGGATATTCTTTGAAGATTATTTCCGCGGGTGGATTTCAGGCTGTTAATCGGATCAATAAAGGTCTTCACTCAGAAACACGATCAATTCCCACCGGGCGCTGATTCCAAGTTTCCTGTAGATGTGCTGGATATGCTTCTTCAGTGTGCCTTCGGAGATGGACAGAGATTCGGCAATGTCTCTGTCGGCACTTCCCTTAAGAAGGAGAGAGAGGATTTCACTCTCCCGGTCCGTAAGGCCGTGTGAGGCGGAGAGCTTTCTGACCCGTTCACCGCGCAGCGCCGACGGGCCGGCAGCCCTATTTTCCTTTTGCTTTTCAACTTCAAGCAGGCGGGACAGGTGGCAGGAGAGGCACTGCATCACAAAAACATCGTCGTCCGAGAAAACGCCTTCTTTCTTCGTCCGGTACAGCGTCAAAACGCCGAGCAGACGGCCGGCTGAGAAAAGATTCGTCTGAAGTGTGTCATAAATTCCGAATTTCTGATAGCAGGCAAGGTAGATGGCCGTTTCCTGCCGCGCAGAGTCGGATAGCATGCTGCTCTCCCGCACGACGGCAGGCCGCCCCGCGATGGAGCTCCAGAGCATGTGATCTTCTCCCGAGAGACGGATGTATGCTTCCTCTGCGGGAAGAAAAGAGGCGGGATCGCATATTGGATCCCGGAATGCCGGGGCATCCTCGGAAGGCGCCGCATGCAGAATGCTCGCGAAGGGACAGTGTAGGAAGGTGCGCAGATCGGCGAGCAGCCGGTGCTCCCTGTCCTGCACCGCACTGCTGCGGTCATAGAGTCTGTAGATGATTTCATTCAGAACCATGACGTCATTCTTTTCCATTTTGATTCTCCGCTGAGGCAAAATCCGCGGATGCGGTTTTGCCGAATGCGGCTCCTCACAAGACAAATATACTCTTTCAGGAGTATAAAAACAATCCGGAAGAGTATCTCATCGTACACATGTATACAAAAATACGGCAAACGGGGAATTGCCTGTAATTTTCCATTCCGGTATTCTCAGAGTATCGAAATCAAAACCGCACATCGGATGAAACGAAGCTTCGCACGATTCGAATGAAACAAAGCTTCGCGGGATGAAAGGTCTTGATGGCATCCTGGCAGCAGGATGAACAGAATCGTTTGGCGTATACAAGGGCGTATGTGCTGGCTTTGAAGAGTCAGGAACATATGCCCTTTTTGTTTTTTTGAAACGCATATTCTCCGAAAATGCGTTTCGACAAAACGGGTTTTCGGTAACGCAGGGGTTCGATGACAGGAAAAACGCAGAGGTACGCCCCGTGGCGGAGAACCCGGGTATGATGCCAACAGCGATGGAACGGCAAAGGGGACAGAAAAGGAGGAAATCGACATGGCAGACAAGCAGCAGGTTATATCGGATCTTGATGAGATCATCGGTCTCATAGGAAAAGACACAAAGGACATTACGAAGGAAGAAAAGAAGAAGATGGTCAGCGACACGCTGAACTACTTCGACAACTACGTTTCTCCGGGATGGCTTAAGTACCGCAAGTCTGTTTCCTCCGATTCCGAGAACGGGGCAGTCCTTGAGTGGTATGACGAGGGCGCCTATGTATACGGCCTCAACGACGAGAAGTTTATCGACTGCCTCGGCGGTTTCGGTATTTATACGTGCGGGCACCGCAATCCGGAGATCATGGAAGTCGTGAGGGCACAGCTTAACCATCAGGCGCTGCATTCGCAGGAGCTTCTCGATCCTCTGCGCGGATATCTTGCCAAGGCAATGGCGGATATCACGCCGGGCGATCTGCAGCAGTGCTTCTTCACAAACGGCGGCGCGGAAGCTGTCGAGATGGCGTTAAAACTTGCAAGAATCGCCACGGGCGGCAGATGGTTCATTTCCGCCGTAGGCGCATTCCACGGCAAGTCCATGGGTGCGATTTCCGTCGGCGGCAAGTCAACTTACCGTGTGCCGTATACTCCGATGGTGCAGCAGGTACAGCATGTACAGTACGGTGTCGCTGAAGACATCGAGAAGGCAATCAGGAATCTCCAGGCAGTAGGCGAGCCCGTGGCTGCCGTCATCCTTGAACCGATTCAGGGCGAGGCAGGCGTCATCATTCCGCCGGACGGATATCTCACGGCAGTCCGGAAGATCTGCGACGAGACAGGAGTTGCTCTGATTCTTGATGAAATCCAGACCGGTATGGGCCGCACAGGCACCATGTGGAGATGCGAGCATGAAGGCGTAACGCCGGATATCATGTGCTTCGGCAAGGCATTCGGCGGCGGCATTCTTCCGATCACCGGCATTATCTGCCGCCCGAAGATGTGGGTGCAGCAGCTCATCGACAACCCGTGGCTGCTCGGCTCTCCGACCTTTGGCGGCAACCCGCTCTGCTGCGCGGCCGCTCTTGCAACCATCCGGTACATGCTGAAGAACGACATTCCGGGCGTCTGCAGGAAGAAAGGCGAGGTTCTGAAAGCAGCTCTTCAGTCTTTGGCGGACAAGTATCCCGACATCATCCAAGAGGTCCGCGGCACTGGTCTTATGCTTGCTGTGGAATTCCACTCGACCGAACTTGGATATGAGACCTCGAAAGGCCTGTTCGCCCGCCGCGTTCTCACGGCCGGCACACTGGTCAACGCCAAAACGATCCGCTTCGAGCCCACGGCAGTCATCTCCGATCAGGATATGAAAGATGTCATCACCCGCATGGATGGAGCACTCGCCGATACAAGGGAAAAAATGCACACGAAATAATTGCTTGAAATTCCTGCCGATGCAGGAATTTCAGACTGCGGCACTGGTGTATCCACCGGCGGACGCCGGGGGAAAAACGCATTCGGGGGGCCGCAGCAGAAAAAAAAATAGTTACATCTTTATAACAGTGTACAAAGGGGTATACTCCGAAGTCGGAGTATACCTCTTTTTTGTATATGTAAAGGAGAGTTTTCCATGAACCTGGGACTCGTTGCAATACTCATTACTCTCGGGATTATTGTCGGGGCAGTGATCACCAAACGCTGTCTTGAATTCATGGTAGCGGGATCACTCGCAGCCGCGGTCTTTCTTTACGGCACAGGTTTTCTCACGGGCTGGGGACAGTCCCTGCAGGACATGCTCTCGGAGAATGTGTGGGTCATGCTGGTCTGCCTTCTCTTCGGCGGTCTCATCGGACTTCTCACGGACTCGAAGGGAAGTTTTGGATTCTCGCGCTACATCTCGAAATTCTGCAATACGCAGAAGAAGACACTGCTCACCACGTTTGTGATGGGTATTCTGATCTTCGTGGACGACTACCTGAACGTGCTCTCCATCGGTGCCTGCATGAAGAAAATCAGCGACAAGCAGAAGCTCCCCCGGGAGACGCTCGCGTATCTTCTTGATTCCACGGGCGCACCGGTCTGTGTGCTGCTTCCGTTCTCGACCTGGGCTGTCTTCTATGCGTCCCTGTTTTACCAGCAGGACAGCGTGCGTACTCTTGGTGCCGGAAGTGCAATTGCCTCCTATACAATGGCAATTCCGTTTCTTTTCTATCCCATCATCACACTTATCATCGTATTTCTCTTCTGCATCGGCGTGATGCCTAAGCTCGGACTGATGAAAAAAGCCTATGAGCGCGTTGAAAAGACGGGCATGGTTTATTCGGAGCGGAGCCGCAAATACAATCACGAGGCGATGGAAGAGGACGAGGATGTTGAAGGCAATGTCTGGAATTTCCTGATCCCGATGGGGGTTCTGGTCGTCGATGCGGTTGTCACATCCGACATCCTGTCCGCTGTCATCCTGGCGCTCATTGTCTGCTTCGTTCTCTATGTTCCGCGCAAAATCCTCACACTGGATCAGTTCCTGTCTTCCATGATTCGGGGCTTTGCCGACATGCTGCCCACCCTGACGCTTCTTCTCGTCACCTTTGTTCTGAAGGACCTTTCCGGGAAAATGGGAATGACCGAATATATCATTGAGAAGGCCGAGCCGTACCTGTTCGCAGAGGTTTTCCCGGCTGCAGTGTTCATCCTCGGAGCGCTGCTCGCCTTCACGACCGGCTCCGACTGGGGCATGAGCTCCATCATCACTCCGATTGTTTTCCCGCTCGGTGCGGTCCTCGGAGCAAACCCGGTTCTTATCATGGCGGCGGTCATCTCCGGCGGTACATTCGGAAGTCATGCCTGCTTCTACGCGGATGCAACGCTTCTTGCCTCCCAGTCCTCCGGCATAGAAAACATGGAGCACGCGCTTTCACAGCTGCCCTACGTCATCATTTCCGCCGTGCTGTCGGTTGTCTGTTTTACGATCTGCGGATTTGTCATGTGAAATACCGCGGGGCTGCGGCTGATCCGCCGGCATTCGGAGGTATCCATCGGTATTGGAAGGCATGCGCCGGTGTCCGCCGGCAGCTGCCGGCATTCGCCGGAAGAAGTACAGGTGCAGGCCTTCGCAGCCATAGTGTAAAATGGATGAAGAGACAAACGCATTTGAGGGAGATTTTCCTATGAAACACTTTGTTGTAACCATTCAGAGACAGTTCGGCAGCATGGGACGGCCGATCGCAAAGAGAATGAGCGAGATTCTCGGCGTTGAGTTCTATGACCGGGATATTGTCGAGGCCGCGGCAAAGAGACTTGAAATGCCCGTGGATGTCGTAAAGGAGGAAGAGGAGAGAGCAAAGCCGCAACCGTCTTCGGACCGGTTTTTGCGGATGTGCTTTCCTCTGAGCGACGGGACAAACTCCACGCAGGATGAGATCTTCCGTGTGCAGAAAAGCGTCATTGAGGAAATTGCAAAAAGAGAGAGCTGCATCATCGTGGGTCGGTGTTCTGACTTTATTCTCGGGAACCGGCCGGACTGCATGCACATTTTCATCTATGCGCCGTACAAACAGCGTGTATATTACAGTATCCATGAACTGGGACTTGGGGATAAGGAGGCGCGGCACATGATCCATGAGGTGGACAAGGCGCGGCGCTCCTATCACATGCAGTATGCGGGATTTGCACCGGGCGACCCGAGATTCAAGCACCTTCTCATCGACAGTTCCCTGTTCGGCATTGAGGGCACAGCACAGTACCTTGCCGAGGGCGTGAGAAGAAAATTCGCAGACGATCCGGAAGAAACCGAAACCCACGGGATTTGATGCATTGTGCACAATTTCGCGGATTGATTTTCAACAATAAAATCAATTGCGGGAAGTGTGAAGCGGGTCCTATAATGAAAACGATTACAAACTAATTTCAAAACCGTCAAACCCATGCGGAGGCGCGGGTTTTGACGGAATTTTGGCTGCATGGGGCAGCGTTTTTGTTTCTGGTATTCCCTGGAAATATCCATGGAAATATCCATGGAATTATCCAGGGATATATATTTTCAGGGATATTTCCAGGGGGATACCAGAGGATTTTCCGGAGCATGGGAGGGTATCGGTATGCCGGACATGACGAAGTGGGATCCGAA
>ONGY01000031.1:20624-40859 GCA_900317475.1 uncultured Lachnospiraceae bacterium
TGGCTCTATGGCGAGCTTTATAACGGAGATGAGCAGGCGTTTGACTATTTTCTTACGATGCTTTACCGCAATTATGAGGAGCGGAGCACGGAGCTGAAGCAGCTCGATGAAGCACGCGAGGTCGCATCGGACTGGTATAAGGACGGATCGCTCACCGGCATGCTGATGTATGTGCAGTGCTTTGCGAAGAATCTGAAGGGCGTGAAGGAGCATCTCGACTATATCAAGGAATGCGGTGTGGATTATCTTCACCTGATGCCGCTGCTGGAGAGCCCGGCCGGCCGCAGCGACGGCGGCTATGCGGTCGCGGATTACCGGAAAGTGCAGCCGGAACTGGGAACGATGAAGGACCTTGCGGACCTTACGAGTGCCTGCCATAAGCAGGGAATCAGCACCTGCCTTGATTTTGTCATGAATCACACGTCGGAGGACCATGAGTGGGCAAGGCGCGCGAAAGCCGGCGAGAAGGAGTATCAGGACCGCTATTTCTTCTTTGACAACTGGGATATCCCGAATGAGTTCGAGAAAACGGTTCCGCAGGTGTTCCCGCAGACCGCACCGGGAAATTTCACGTGGTGCGAGGAAGCGCACAAGGTCGTCATGACCACGTTCTATCCGTATCAGTGGGACCTCAACTACCGCAATCCAGTCGTTTTCAACGACATGACCGACAACATGCTCTACCTGTGCAACCAGGGTATTGATGTCATCCGTCTCGATGCGACGCCGTATATCTGGAAGACGCTCGGCACGACCTGCCGCAACCTTCCGCAGGTGCACACGCTCGTCCGTATCATGCATATGGCGTGCGATGTCGTCTGCCCGGGAACCCTTCTTCTCGGCGAGGTCGTCATGGAGCCGAGCAAGGTTGTACCGTATTTCGGAACCGTCGAGAAGCCGGAGTGCCACATGCTTTACAACGTCACCACGATGGCGAGCACCTGGCACACGGTTGCGACGCACGACGTGCGGCTGCTGAAGCACCAGCTCGCGTCCGTTTTTGCGCTGCCCAGGCAGTACACGTTCCTCAATTATCTCCGCTGCCACGACGATATCGGCTGGGGTCTGGACTATCCGTATCTGCGCCAGTTCGGCGTCGAAGAAGTCGCGCACAAGAAGTTTCTCAATGATTATTTCCGCGGCTATTGTTATGGAAGCAATGCGCGCGGAGAACTCTACAATGATGACCCGAGGCTCGGAGATGCCCGCCTCTGCGGCACGACGGCCTCGCTTTGCGGCGTAGAGGCGGCCGAATACGAGCGCGATGCGGGCAAGCTCGACTGGTCGTTAAAACTCGATATCATGCTGCACGCGTTTCTTTTCACGCAGAGCGGCATTCCGGTGCTGTATTCGGGCGATGAGATCGCGCAGCTCAATGACTATACGTATCATGATGATCCGCTGAAGAAGGATGACAGCCGCTACCTGCACCGCGGCAGTATGAATTGGAAGGATGCCGCGCTCCGGAAGGATAAGACGACGCGGCAGGGCAAGATGTTCTCGGCAATTAAAAAGCTCGAGAAAATCCGCAGCGAACACGCCGCCTTCAACGGCGGGGCGGATGTTTGGCTGGTTGAGACGTACAATGACCATGTGCTCGGAATCGGCCGGTATTACAGGGGCGAGAAGCTGATTGCGCTTTTCAATTTCAGCGACAATGACGAGACGGCGTGGATCAACGAGCACGAGGATTATACAGACCTCTGGACCGGAGAGAGCCGCGCGGCAAAGGCAGTCGGCGTGCCGTCGCACGACTTCGCATGGCTGGTGACAGAGTACGGAAATAACGCGAATTAAGAATGGAAATTAAATGCAGGGGCGGGCGCCGCAGGGCACCCGCCCCTTTTCCTCCGGCCATGGTATACTTTGTGTTATATGCAATCGCGGAAATTATTCTGCCGGATTGGGGCGTGACGCCCGCGGACGAAAGAAATTCATTTACGCTCGGCAATGCAGTAAATAATAAAACATAATCAGGGAATGCCTGAACAGAGAGTGTCAGAACAAAGAACAGCAGGAGTTCTCACAGATCATCGGGGGCTTATACCATGGAAATGAATGAACTGTTTTATAAAAACACTTATTTACGTGAATTTGATGCAGAGGTGATTTCCTGTACACCGATTCATACAGCGGAAAGCCCACGCTTCGAAGTGATTCTTGATGACACTGCTTTTTATCCGGAGGGCGGGGGACAGCCGGCGGACCGCGGGATTCTGAAGATGAATGGAGAAAACTCCGTGCAGGACAGCACATTCCCGGCGGACGGATACTCCGACGGCCTTACGGTTCACGTACAGGATGTTCAGCGCAGGGCGGATGATGTGATTGTTCATTATACCGATGCGTCGCTGCCGGAAGGTGCTGCGGTCCATGGAAAGATCGACTGGGCGCGGCGGTTCGACCTGATGCAGAATCACAGCGGCGAGCACATTATCTCGGGGCTTGATGTCATCACGATTGATCTGTCCGGCCCGCTCACCTGGGATCAGCTGATGGAGATCGAGCGCGAGGCAAACGGGCGTGTTTACGAGAACCTTCCGATTGAAATCACTTACCCATCGGAGGAAGAACTTAAAAACATCCAATACCGCAGCAAGAAGGAACTCACCGGCAGGGTCCGTATCGTCACGATTCCGGACACCGATGTGTGCGCCTGCTGCGGAACGCATGTCGCAAGGACCGGCGAAATCGGACTCATCAAATGCCTCTCCATGATTCATTACAAGGGCGGTGTACGCATCACAATGGCGAGCGGCGGCCGCGCCCTCCGCATAATGGAGCAGCGGACAGATATCGTGAATGACCTTGCAAAGCAGCTTGCCGTTGATCCGGCGCTGGTGCTTGACGGTTTTGCCAGGGTGAAGGAAGAGAGCTTTGAAAAGAGCCGCCGTATCGGTGAAATCATGACCATGTACTACGGCGCCCGGGCGGATGCACTTCCGGACGGCAGAAAGCTCACGATGGAATTCGAGGACTCCATGACGCCTGTGGAGGCGCGTCGGTTCTGCGAGTTTTTGCTGGAGCACGGAAAGGGGACCTGCTGCGCAGTCTTCACGAAACAGGGCGAAGGCTGGTATTATGTCATCGGCAGCCGGTCGATCGATGTGCGTCCCCTCGTCAAAACTGCGAATGCCGCACTCTCCGGGCGCGGCGGCGGAAAGCCGGAGATGGCGCAGGGGACTATGGCTGCGCCGAGAGAGGAAATCGAGGCGGAACTGATCAGGTTTACATCTGCGGAAGAATGACGGCAGAAAAAGTCCTGCAGCCGCAGCGGGACGCGGCCCCAGGTTCGATGCGGGATCTGTTCTGTCAGAACACGGCTTTATGCGCGCGGCATATGCGGCGCGGTTCTGCGCAGGTTCGAATCCACAGACAGGGAGAATTTTATTCGGATGTATTCATTTGAGGACAGAATTCGTTACAGCGAGGTCGATGAGCACGGACTGCTCAGGTCCGAGTCGCTGATCAATTATTTTCAGGACTGCTCGACGTTTCAGTCGGAGGACGGGCACGTCGGGATTCGGTATCTCGTCGACCGGCATTATGCATGGGTCGTCAACTACTGGCAGATCGAAGTGCGGCGCTATCCGGTGCTCGGCGAGCGGGTTATCACGGCAACGAATCCCTATGAACTCCGCGGTTTCATGGGACTGAGAAATTTCAGTATGGACTCTGCGGACGGGGAGCGGCTTGCGGAAGCGAATTCCGTCTGGTCGCTCATCAATCTCGACAAAATGGTTCCGGCGATCGTTCCGCCGGAGATGAGCCGGGTCTATGAGCTCGGGGAAAAATTCAGCGACATGGAATACCTGCCGCGGAAGATTCTGCTTCCGAAAGATGCCGTGCCGCAGAGGGTGTCGAGGATTGAGGTCGGCGAGAGTCACCTCGATTCGAATCACCATCTCAATAACGCACAGTACGTGCGGTTCGTGATGCAGCTTGTGCCGGAGGAGCAGATTGTCTGCGGCATGCGCGTGGAATATAAGAAGCAGGCGCTTCTTGGCGATACAATTGATATCCTCGCCTACCCGGCGGAAATGACCGGGACAGGTGAGAAGAAAGTTCCGATTTCCATGAACGGAAGCGACGGGAAGGCGTTTGCCTGTATGGAACTCACACTGCGCCCGCGCAGGCCGGACGAAGAGAGCGCGTGGGTGCTGTAGCAGCGGGATGAAAGGACGGAATGACGATGCTTAAATTGGGAGAAACACAGACACTGACCATCGCAGAGATCACGGAGCACGGCGCCTATCTGACCGATGAGGAGAAGTCGGAAGAGGTACTGCTGCCGGGCCGGCAGATTCCGGAAGGCGCGAAGGCCGGCGGCAGGGTGGAGGTTTTCCTTTACAGGGATTCGGAGGACCGCCTGATTGCAACCACGAAGCAGCCAAAACTTCATCTTCACGAGGTCGGCTGGCTCACGGTTGCGGCAGTGAACCGGACCGGAGCATTTCTTGACTGGGGACTGGATAAAGACCTTCTTCTTCCTTATCATGAACAGCCCCGCGATGCCCATGTGAAGGAAGGCGAGGAATGCCTCGCCGCGGTCTATATCGACAAGAGCGGGCGGCTTTGCGCAACGATGAACGTATACCCGTATCTTCGGACGGACTCTCCGTATCACACGGGGGACCGGGTGAATGGAACCGTCTATGAGACGAGCGGCAATTTCGGAATGTTTGTCGCGGTGGACGACTGCTTTTCGGCCCTGATTCCGAAAAAAGAGCTGGTGCGGCCGCTCCGGGTCGGGGAGACGATTTCTGCCCGGGTCACCCGGGTTCGTCCGGACGGGAAACTGGACCTCTCTCTCCGGGAGAAGGCCATGTACCAGATGGATTCCGACTGCGGGACGCTGCTCCGGATCCTGGACGAGCGGGGCGGAAAGCTTCCTTTCACGGATAAGGCGGACCCTGAGCGCATCCGGGAAGAAGTCCATATGAGCAAAAGCGAGTTCAAGCGCGCAGTAGGCCACCTGATGAAGGAAGGCAGGGTGAAGATCACGCCGGACTCCATCGAGCGCATCTGAACGGAAACGGTACTCCCGATGTGCGGGGCGGCACCGCTGTACGCGCCGGGGCGGATACTTTCCGGCAGGCGCAGGTTTTTACGATTCTTCAGGAGTATTGTTTTTATGTCATCGAGAAAAGCAGGATATGTCTTTTTCTTTTCGATTCTTCTTACCTTTGCGTGTGCACTGCTGCAGCCCTATTATGCGTCTGTGCAGCCGGGTGTAACAGAGCTTGTTCCGTCCATTGCCGTCTCGGAAGGGGCACTGCTTATTCCGACGGTTATCTTTCTTCTGTGCACGCCGGCCGGAATCAACGAATGTCTTGGATATCATAAGATCAGGATTTCCACGGTTCTGTGGGCGCTGCTGCTTGTCGTGACTCTCATGCCTGCGGTTACGGCGATTAATATTGCAACGCAGTTAGTCTCTGGCAACAGCGCGCTTGAGATCGCGGCGATGGGACTCGATCTGCCTGCATGGGCGGTCTTCCTGATGGTCGGAGTTCTGGGGCCGATGGCGGAGGAATTCGTGTTCCGCGGATACATTTTCCATTCGTTCCGCCAGACCGGGCGCATTGCCGGAGCCGTTATTCTGTCCTCCGTGATGTTCGGACTGATGCATTTAAATTTCAATCAGGCTTGTTATGCGTGCTTCCTCGGGATCATGCTGGCCCTTGCGGTTGAGGCGACCGGGAGCACGGTGACGTCCACCGTCATGCATATGCTGTTCAACTCGTTCAGTGTGGTGTCCATGACCGCGTCCGGCATGTTCTCAGGGGATTTCACCGAAGAAGAAATTCAAGCGATGCAGGATGAAATTCAGCAGATGTTCGGAAGCGGCAGCGACTCTTATATGATTGCCGCCGTTGTCATCCTCACCTGCGTCGGCGCCGCGTTTCTTATTCTTTCCGGACTGATTCTGAATCAGATGGCAGCAAATGAGAACCGGCCGCCGATTATCGGGCGAAAGAAGAAAGCAAAAAGACAACCTTCCGCGGAGTCTGCGGGACAGCAGTTTTCGTATGGAACGCAGCAGTCTCCGTACGGCCCGGCGCAGTCCGCAGCTGGCGCACAGCCTTATTACGGTGCACAGCAGCAGGCGCAGCCGGTGAAGAAACCGCGCCTCCTGTCGGTTCCGGCCATCGTCGGCATGGTAATCTGTGTCGTGTATATCGCGCTGGCAGAATTTGTTTTTGCGTAGGGCATTCGCGAAAAACCGATGAAAAGTCAGCAAACTATGGTGAAATTTCACAAAAAACAGGGCCCAATTTATGGATTTTTAATCACGCTTGTTTTAGAATATTTTTGACTATGGCATTCGCGTCTGTGGGGGACGTGTGCGGGGAAGTTACAGCAGAGAGTTTATTTCAGGGGTGAAGAAATGATTTCGAATCAGGTTTTACAGAGCACGATCGATGGGATCCAGACTATTGCGAAGGTCGAGCTTGGGGTGATGGATTCGGAAGGACGTGAGCAGGCAGTTACGGCGCCGGTTTTTTCTGAGGCAGCTTCGTTCGTGCCGAAATTCGCTCAGTCTCCGGCGGATACCCAGAGCTGGGGCGATTTTCTGTTTTTCAAGATTTTTGATGAACAGGTGCTGGAGTTTGTCCTTGTCATTCAGGGCGGCGGCGACAACGGACTTGTCATCGGCAAGATGGCCGCATTCCAGATCCAGGGACTGGTCGGCGCGCTGAAGGAGCGCTATGACCGCGACAGCTTCATTAAGAACCTGCTTCTCGACAATCTCCTGCTGGTGGATATTTACGGCAGGGCGAAGAAGCTCCATATTTCCGCAAACACGCCCCGAGTTGTCATTATCATCGAGACCGGTGAAGAGAAGGATCAGGGCACGCTTGAGCTGATGCAGCAGTATGCCGGTGCCGGCGGAAACGACTTTGTCACTGCCGTCGATGAAAACGGCGTCATCGTCGTGAAGGACCTGAGCGAAGGCAGCAAGCAGTCGGATGTCCAGCGCATGGCGGAGGCATACATCGCCTTCCTTACCAAGAACAGCATCACGGATGCACATATCGCATACGGCACGGCAGTCGGCGAGCTGAAGGAGGTCTCCCGCTCCTACAAGGAAGCGAAGATGGCCCTGGATGTCGGCAAGATTTTCTTTGAGGACCGGAACATTGTGGCATACAGCCAGCTCGGCATCGGGCGGCTCATTTATCAGCTTCCGATTCCGCTCTGCAAGATGTTTATCCGCGAGGTCTTCGGCAGCAATAATCCGGATGATTTCGATGAGGAAACACTCACAACCATCAATAAGTTTTTCGAGAACAACCTGAATGTTTCGGAGACATCGAGACAGCTCTTCATCCACCGCAATACGCTGGTTTACCGTCTCGACAAGCTGCAGAAGAGCACAGGGCTCGATCTGCGTGTCTTCGACGATGCAATCACCTTCAAGATTGCGCTCATGGTGGTAAAATACATGAACTATATGTCGAAGATGGATACCTTTGAGTATTGATTTCGACACACAATTAAGATTTCTGGAGTTCAATAATGGCGAAAAAACGTAAGATTGTCGACATTCCGGACGGAAATGTCATTACCATCCGAAATGTATACAAGGCGTATGACAAGCATACGCCTGCGCTGAACGGCATCTCGCTGGACATAAAGCAGGGTGAGTTTGTCTTCATCGTCGGAGATTCCGGTTCCGGAAAATCCACGCTCATCAAACTTCTCATGAGGGAACTGAAACCGACGAGGGGATATGTGAATGTACTCGGCTATGAGCTGAATACGCTGCCGCACCGCAAGATTGCGAAGTTCCGCCGGAATCTCGGCATCGTTTTCCAGGATTTCCGTCTTCTGAAGGACCGGAGCATCTATGAGAACGTGGCTTTCGCACAGCGGATCATTCAGATTCCGAATTACCGCATCCGCAAGAACGTGCCGGAGATCCTGAAGACGGTCGGACTTGCCAATAAGTACAAGAACTACCCGGACCAGCTCTCCGGCGGCGAGCAGCAGAGAGTCGCACTCGCCCGGGCGCTGATCAATAAGCCGTTCATTCTTCTCGCCGATGAGCCGACCGGCAACCTTGACCCCAGAAATTCATGGGAAATCATGAAGCTTCTCGAGGCGGTCAACAATGAGGGCATGACGGTCGTGGTCGTCACGCACAACCGTGAGATCGTCAATGCCATGCATAAGCGTGTCATAACCATGAGCCAGGGCGTCATCACGGGCGACGAAGAGCACGGCAGCTACACGCGCAGCGAGAACCAGGCCTACGAGGAAGAGATCGATCTCGATGAAAACACGGAGATCGAGGATGAGTTCGAGGATGAGAATTATGATACCGGTGACTTTGTCGAACCGGACGATCAGAACGGCGCATCCTATGATACTTTTTCAGACGATGCGGGCTTAACGTCCGACATGGACGGGTATTCCGATGATCCGACCTCGGCCGGCAGCACGGCGCGGGACCTGACCGAGGACCTTTCTCTGACCGGGGAAATCAGCCGGACGGATTATTACGGTTACGCTGACGATGACGGCGGAGACGGAAATTCTTCCGGCGTCTGACTGCAGTCTGCACAGCTGCGGATATTAACGGATATTCATTAATGAGGTACCGATGAAAATCAGTTCATTTTTCTATACAATCGGTCAGGGCTTACGCAACCTTCGCCGCAATAAAATGTTCACACTGGCATCCATCGCGACGATCGCGGCCTGTCTCTTTCTGTTCGGTCTTTTCTATGCACTGATGGCGGATCTGCAGCATGTCGTGCGCTCGGCCGAGCAGGGTGTTTCCGTCACGGTCTTTTTCAACGAGGGCACAACCGAGGACGAAATCCAGCAGCTCAAGGTCGCCATCGAAGAGCGGCCGGAAGTTGCGAGCGTGACCTATGTCTCCGCTGAGGAAGCATGGGATTCCTTCAAGGAAGAGTACCTCGGGGAGTATTCCGACGGCTTCACGGAGAACCCGCTCGAGAATGATGCGAACCTCGAGATTTATCTGAAGGATGTCTCCAAACAGGGAGATCTCGTCGATTATCTCCAGGGACTCGATCAGGTCCGGACCGTCAACCGGTCGGAACTTACGGCGACGACGCTCACCGGCTTCAACAGTCTGATTGCGTACATCTACATTGCAATCGTTCTGCTTCTGCTCGGCGTCTCCATCTTCCTCATCAGCAATACCGTCACCATCGGTATCTCGGTCCGGCAGGAAGAAATCAACATCATGAAATACGTCGGCGCGACGGACTACTTCATACGGGCGCCGTTCGTCATCGAAGGCATGATCATCGGTTTTGCCGGTTCGCTGATCCCGCTGGTGCTCATTTACTTCTTTTACGGCAAGGCAGTCAACTATATCACGAGCCGTTTCCAGATGCTGACAAACCTGATGAATTTCCTTCCGGTCGGGGACATCATGAAGAGCCTCATCCCGGTAAGCATCCTGATCGGCGTCGGCATCGGCTTCTTCGGCAGTATGTTTACAGTTCACAGACATTTAAGAGATGAAGAATGATATTCCCTTCCCGGCTTTGTTCAGGCGGCACTTTTCCGCCTGAATACGGCCGGGAAAGGTTTAGAAGGACATCGTTAAAACTTCACCGGCACGGTAAGATCTTGAGAAGAAAATCACATACGACAAATGCACAATATGCCCTCCGGGGAATATTGCTGTCTATAGCGGTTATGGGAACGTCTCTTTTCGTGGGCCCTGCACAGGAACTGCATGCGGAGACCGTCACGGAAGAGTCGATCAAGGAGAAAGAATCCCAGATCGAGGATGCGAAGAAGCAGCAGGAGTCGCTCAAGCAGAACGTGAGTGATATCCAGGCAATGCAGGACAGCCTTGAAGCTTCCAAGAGCAACCTGGAGACGTATGTGTCGGACCTCGATTCGCAGCTGAATGAGATTCAGGCGAAGATCGACGATCTGAAGTCACAGATCGAGGACAAGGAAGCCGAGATCGACAAGACCCAAACTGAACTCGAGGAAGCCGAAGCGACGCAGAAGGCGCAGTATGAGGCCATGAAGAAGCGCATCCGGTTCATCTATGAGAAGGGCAATACCTACTATGTCGAGCTGCTCCTGAAGGCATCGAGTTTTGGAGATATGCTGAACAAGGCCTACTATGTAAATGAGCTTTCGGAATACGACCAGAGGAAGCTCGAGGAGTACAAGCAGCAGACGCAGCTTGTGGAGCTCACGAAGCAGGCACTCGAGGAAGAGCAGCAGACGCTCGAGGATGCGAAGTCCGCACAGGAAGAAGAAGAGAACAACATGCAGACCCTCATCGCCGACAAGACGGCTGAGATCACGTCTCTCGAGGGACAGATTGCGGACAGCGAGGCGGACCTCGACGATGCGGAGAGTGCGCTGAATCAGCAGACGAGCGAGATTTCAGCGCTTGAGGCGAGTGTGGCGGCCGACAAGCAGACACTGGCGGCGCAGCAGCAGCAAAAACAATATTCGGGCGGCGCCTTCACGTGGCCGTGTCCGTCCTATACATATATTTCTTCTGATTTCGGATACCGGATCCATCCAATTTCCGGCGTCGAGAAGTTCCACAGCGGCATTGATATGGCTGCACCGTACGGATCAGCCATTCTTGCGGCGGCGGACGGCACTGTCGTCTCGGCGGGCTACAGCTCGTCGATGGGAAACTACGTCATGATCAATCACGGCGGCGGGCTTTACACGATTTACATGCATGCCTCAGCACTGTATGTTTCATCCGGACAGAGCGTTTCGGCGGGTGAACAGATCGCGGCGGTCGGCAGCACCGGAAACTCCACGGGACCGCACCTTCATTTCTCGGTGCGCCTGAGCGGCTCGTATGTGAGCCCGTGGAACTATCTGTAATGAGCAACAGATATTGGGAATAAAAGCAATGGGAACTACAGACGAAGAAAAGAGCACAAACCCGGAGAATAACCCGAAGAATAACGGAGAAAACGGCCGCCCGGCTGCGAATGCAGGCGGATCTGCGGGCAAAAACGGAAGACAGTATATTGATCTGGGGATGCCGTCCGGAGGGGAAATTCCGTTCGGACAGGGAGATCAGGCAATCGGCGATCAGAACAGTTTTTACGGACAGACAATGCAGCAGAATAATGGATGGAATCAGGCGCAGTATGGCGCTAAGCCGGACGGACAGCCCGGATACGGACAGACAAATGCAGCCGACGGGAGCTGGAATGAGGCTCAGTACGGCGCAAACAGACGGTATCAGGAACCGCAGGGCGCGGGAAGCGGACCGGCCGGCGGCATGGGAGGGCCTCAGCAGCCGGGAACGCCCGGGACGCCCGGACTTACAGGACAGCCCGGCTCGTCACGGCCTCCGAAGAAGATGAATGTCCGCTGCTTCATCGCCGGCATGGTCACCGGCGCTCTCATCACCGCCCTTGTCGGCGGAACGGTCGGTGCCTTCTATATCCGGAAGGCGGTCGGAAGCGGAAGTGTACAGACGGGCGGAAGTACGTCTGCCGGGGAAGACAGCGGAACCGATTCTTCCTATGACACAGTGCTCAACCCGGAATCCATTGCGAAGATTGGACAGCTCGAGGAAATCATCCGGCAGTATTATTACTATGACGATGAGGTCACGGTCGATCAGGAAGTGGACGGCCTTTATAAGGGGCTTCTTGAATCACTGGATGATCCGTACTCGGAATACTATACGGCAGACGAGACCGAGCAGCTCTCCGAGACGACGGAAGGCGTCTATTACGGCATCGGCTCGTATGTCTCAACCGACAAAGATACCGGATACCCGATGCTTTCGGGAATTTTCCCGGATTCTCCGGCGGAAAAGGCAGGGCTTCAGGACGGCGATATCATCACAAAGGTCGACGGGCAGGATGTCTCGGGCATGTCGCTGAATGACGTCGTCAGCATGATCCGCGGCGATGAGGGGACAGATGTTGTTCTCACGATTTACCGCGACGGTGTGAGCGATTATCAGGATATCACGGTCACCCGCGGCAAGGTCGACGATGTCACGGTCACACACTCGATGAAAGATGAGGAGAACAAGATCGGCTACATTGCCATCACCGAATTCGATGATGTGACGGCGGATCAGTTCAAAGAGGCGATGGCGGACCTTCAGGATCAGGGGATGAAGGGACTTGTCCTCGATCTCCGCGGAAACCCGGGCGGCAATGTTTCGACCGTGGTTGACATCGCAAACCAGCTGCTTCCGGAAGGGCTTGTCTTCTATTATGAAGAGGCGGACGGATCCCGCACCGAGTACAAGGCCGACGGCACGAACGAATTCACCAAACCGCTGGTTGTTCTCGTCAATGGATATTCTGCAAGTGCATCGGAGATTCTCTCCGGAGCCATCCAGGATTCCGGCATTGGAACCATCCTGGGCACGCAGACCTACGGAAAGGGCGTCGTCCAGTCCGTACTCAGTCTCGGCGACGGCACTTCCGTTAAAATCACAACCGCGGCATATTTCACAAGGAACGGCCGCGACATCAATCACAAGGGCATCACGCCGGATGAAGTACTTGAGTTCGACTCGGATGCCTACGCGAAGGATGGAACCGACAACCAGCTCGACCGCGCGCTGGAGATCATCCGGGACAAGGAATAATGCCGCCCCGGAATCGAACAAATGTTTGTTCAAATGCACCCGCCATGCTATCATGATGCAGAATGCACACAGTGAGTTCTGCCTGCCGTGATACAGCATGGCGGGCTTTTCATGGGCGGGAGCCGTCCGTGCAGTTTCTGCGCAAAAACTTTATCCGCAGAAACGGCCGCACTGCCCGCCAGAGGATGACATGGATCATTTTGAACTGGTTTCCAAATACAAACCGACCGGCGATCAGCCGGAAGCCATAAAAGAGCTGGTTGACGGATTCAAAGCCGGTAATCAGTTTGAGACGCTGCTCGGCGTGACCGGCTCCGGCAAGACATTTACGATGGCGAATATCATCGCCGCCATGAATAAGCCGACGCTGGTCATCTCGCACAATAAAACGCTTGCGGCGCAGCTCTATTCCGAATTCAAGGAATTCTTTCCGAATAATGCCGTCGAGTACTTCGTCTCTTATTATGACTATTATCAGCCGGAGGCATACGTTCCGCAGACGGATACCTATATCGCGAAGGACTCCGCGGTGAATGATGAGATCGACAAGATGCGTCTGTCCGCGACGGCCTCCCTGTCTGAACGAAGAGACGTCATCGTCGTCGCCTCGGTTTCCTGTATCTACGGCCTCGGTTCGCCGGATGACTACGAACAGATGGCAATCTCGCTCCGCCCCGGCATGGAGAAGAGCCCGCAGGAAGTCTGCGACCGTCTCACGAATATCCACTATGAGCGCAATGACGACCTGCAGCGCAGCTGCTACCGCCTGCACGGCGATGTGCTCGAGATCAATCCGGCCGAAGGCTCGGACTATATTCTCCGCATTGAGTTTTTCGGCGATGAGATAGACCGCATCACGCAGGTCGAGCCGATTACGGGAAAGCCGCACGCTGAACTCCGGCATGTAGATATTTTCCCGGCCTCGCACTATGTCGTGCCGCAGGAGAAGATCAACCGCGCCTGCGATGAGATTGAGAAGGAGCTGAAGGAGCGGGTCGAGTACTTCCGGAGTCAGGGAAAACTTCTCGAAGCCCAGCGAATCGCCGAGCGCACGAATTTTGACATTGAAATGCTCCGCGAGACCGGCTTCTGCAGCGGCATCGAGAACTATTCGCGGCCGCTCTCCGGGCGCGCGCCGGGCTCTGCCCCGATGTGTCTCATGGACTTTTTCAAGGGCGACTACATGATCATGATCGACGAGTCGCACATTACGATTCCGCAGATCGGAGCAATGTATCACGGCGATCAGAACCGCAAGAAGACGCTGGTCGAATACGGATTCCGGCTCCCTTCGGCGATGGACAACCGGCCGCTCTCCTTTGAGGAGTTCGAGCAGCGTATCGACCAGATGCTCTTTGTCTCCGCAACGCCCGGCCCCTACGAGGCGGAACATGAGCTGCTGCGCGCCGAGCAGATCATCCGTCCGACCGGCCTGCTCGACCCGGAGATTTCTGTGCGGCCGGTGAAGGGCCAGATTGATGACCTCATCGCGGAGATCCACAAAGAGACAGAGAAAAAAAACAAGGTGCTGGTCACGACGCTCACGAAGAAGATGGCCGAGGACCTCACGGATTATCTGGCGGGTGTCGGCATCCGTGTGAAATATCTTCACTCGGACATCGATACACTCGAGAGAGCTAAAATCATCCGTGACATGCGGCTCGACGTTTTCGACGTGCTTGTCGGCATCAATCTGCTCCGCGAGGGTCTGGACATTCCGGAAATTTCACTGGTTGCGATTCTCGACGCCGACAAGGAAGGCTTCCTGCGCAATGAGACATCGCTGATTCAGACCATCGGGCGCGCGTCCCGCAACGCGGAAGGCCACGTCATCATGTACGCCGACACGATCACGGATTCCATGCGGAAGGCCATCGACGAGACGAACCGGAGACGTGCGATCCAGCAGAAGTACAACATGGAACACGGAATCACGCCGCAGACGATCAAGAAGGAGGTCCGCGACCTCATCACGATTTCAAAGGAAATCTCGAAGGAGAATGCGGAATTCGAGAAAGATCCGGAGTCGATGAACAGAGACGAGCTGAAGAAGCTGATCGAAAAGACGGAAAAACAGATGCGGCACGCGGCGGCGGACCTCAACTTCGAGGCTGCGGCCGAGCTGCGTGACCGGATGGTGGATTTAAAGAAGCATTACAACGAGATCACAAAGGGCCTTTAAGGCAGATCGGATAAGGTCCGAAGCCGCAGCGTCTGCCTGCGTGCCCCGCAGAGCGGAAGCAGCGCTGCCCGGCAGTACGGTTTTTTCATACAGCCGGAAGCATATCCGAAAGCATATCACGGAAAGAAGGATGAGGCCCGGCGCAAGATCATTCACAAGGACGACTGTATCCGCATCCGCGGCGCCAGAGAGCACAATCTGAAGAATATCAGTCTGGATATTCCGCGCAACGAGCTGGTCGTGCTGACCGGCCTTTCGGGATCGGGCAAGAGCTCGCTCGCCTTCGATACGATTTATGCAGAGGGACAGCGGCGCTACATGCAGTCGCTCTCTTCCTATGCACGTCAGTTCCTGGGGCAGATGGAGAAGCCGGATGTCGATGACATTCAAGGACTTTCCCCTGCGATTTCCATCGATCAGAAATCGACGAACCGGAACCCGCGTTCCACGGTCGGAACGGTGACGGAAATCTATGACCACCTGCGTCTTCTCTACGCACGCGTCGGCATCCCGCACTGCCCGAACTGCGGACGGGTCATCTCGAAGCAGACAGTTGATCAGATGGTGGATCAGGTAATGGCGCTTCCGGAAGGGACGAAGATCCAGGTCTTCGCGCCGGTTGTCCGCGGCCGCAAGGGTATGCACGAAAAGGTATTCGACCGCGCACGCCGCGCGGGTTATGTCCGTGTGCGTGTGGACGGGAATCAGTATGACCTCTCCGAGGACATTTCCCTCGACAAGAATATCAAGCACAATATCGAGATCATCGTCGACCGCCTGGTGGTAAAGCCCGGGATCGAGAGAAGACTTACGGATTCGCTGGAAAATGCGCTGAATCTGGCTGACGGGCTCGCCCAGGTGGATGTTATCGGCGGGACCCTTTTGGAGTTTTCACAGAATTTTGCCTGCCCGGTCTGCGGCATCAGCATTCCGGAGATCGAGCCGAGGAGTTTCTCTTTCAATAATCCGTTCGGTGCCTGCCCGGACTGCGCAGGACTCGGCTACAAGATGGAGTTCGATCCAAGACTCATCGTTCCGGACGATCGGCTCTCCATCAATGAGGGTGCCATCGCGGTCTGCGGCTGGCAGAGCTGCATGAATGAGGGAAGCTTCACGAACGCGACACTCCGGGCTCTTTCGAAGAAATTCCGTTTCAGCCTCGATACACCCTGGAGAGAGCTTCCCGAAGAAGTGCGCAGGATGCTGATGTACGGCACGGACGTAAGCGTGGATGTACATTACACCGGCCAGCGCGGGACAGGTGTGTACCCGATTCAGTTCGAAGGCCTCATTAAAAATTCGGAGCGGCGCTACAAGGAGACATTCTCCGACACAGCCAAAGCGCAGTATGAGGAGTTCATGACGATCACGCCGTGCAGCACCTGCCACGGACAGAGGCTGAAGAAGGAATCACTGGCTGTCACGGTCGGAGACAAGAACATTTATGAGGTCACGACGCTGTCCATTACGGACCTTCGCGATTTTATCGATCACCTCGAGCTTTCACCGACACAGCAGATCATCGGTCAGCAGATTCTGAAGGAAATCAGAAACCGCGTCGGTTTCCTCATAGATGTCGGTCTTAACTATCTCACGCTCTCCCGCTCGACGGCTACTCTGTCCGGCGGCGAGGCACAGCGCATCCGGCTTGCAACCCAGATCGGATCCGGCCTTGTCGGCGTCTGCTATATTCTCGATGAGCCGAGCATCGGTCTTCATCAGAGAGACAACAACAAGCTGCTCAATACGCTGAAGAGACTCCGCAATCTCTGGAACACGGTGATTGTCGTCGAGCACGATGAGGACACGATGCGCGCGGCGGACTATATCGTTGATATCGGCCCCGGCGCCGGATCGCACGGCGGCGAAGTCGTGGCGGCCGGCACAGCGGAAGAAATCATGAAGAATCCGAAGTCGCTCACCGGAAAATACCTGTCGGGAGCGCTGAAAATCGAAGTTCCGAAGGAGCGAAGGAAGCCGGCCGGCTGGCTCACGGTCCGCGGTGCCGCGGTCAATAACCTGAAGCACATCGATGTGCGCTTCCCGCTGGGCGTCATGACGGTCGTCACGGGCGTGTCCGGATCGGGCAAGAGCTCTCTCGTGAACGAAGTTCTCTACAAGACACTTGCCCGGGAGCTCAATCACGCCCGCACGATACCGGGCGCAAACGACGGCATCGACGGAATGGACCAGCTCGACAAGGTCATCGACATCGATCAGTCTCCGATCGGGCGCACACCGCGCTCGAATCCGGCGACGTACACCGGTGTCTTTGACATGATCCGCGATCTGTTTGCGGGGACACCGGATGCCAAGGCCCGCGGCTACAAGAAGGGACGTTTCAGTTTTAACGTTAAGGGCGGCCGCTGCGAGGCCTGCGGCGGCGACGGCATCATTAAGATCGAAATGCATTTCCTCTCGGATGTCTATGTCCCGTGCGAAGTCTGCCACGGAAAGCGGTACAACCGCGAGACGCTGGAAGTGAAGTACAAGGGAAAGAGTATTTACGATGTCCTCAATATGACGGTCGAGGAGGCGTTGACATTCTTCGAAAACGTGCCTTCGATCCGGACCAAGATACAGACACTCTACGATGTCGGACTGGGATATGTAAAGCTCGGGCAGCCGTCGACGGAGCTCTCCGGCGGCGAGGCTCAGCGCATCAAGCTCGCGGCCGAGCTCTCGCGCAGGAGCACCGGGCGGACGATCTATATTCTCGATGAACCCACGACCGGCCTGCATTTCGCGGATGTCGACAAGCTCATCTCGATCCTCAGAAGACTTGCGGAGGGCGGCAATACGGTTGTCGTCATCGAACACAATCTGGATGTCATCAAGTGCGGTGACTATATCATTGACATGGGACCTGAGGGAGGCGACGGAGGCGGCACCGTCATTGCGGAAGGAACACCCGAAGAGATCGCGGAGCGGCACGATTCCTATACGGGCTACTATATTCACAAGATGCTGGAGGCCGCGGGAAAGAACGGATGAGAGACGGAAAAATTTCCCCGGAAATTCAGCGCCTGCCGTCAGAAGGCAAAGAGGCGGCAGAGGGGGGTTCGGGCTTTCAGATGTGAAAATTCCATTAAGAATACCGGAAATGGGGTTTTTTGGCCTTTTTTCGTTTGATTCGGCGGTAGCGACTCAGTATAATTGGCATTACGAATTTGTATCTGTTCAGGGTCCGGATAATCTCTCAAAATAGGAACGGGGTGCATGCACATCGGACCGATTTTGAGATTATCTGGGGTATTCGGAGGGCGAAGAGCGCTTCGGACCGTCTCATCTCAAATCCGGGATGGGACTCTGAATAATTACATGAATATATCCTTTAATGGCCGGCATACCGGCGGCAGGAAGGAACAGGCTTGGATAATAACAATGACAATCGCAGAGGAGGCGGGGGCAGCGGCCAGCCCAGGCAGAATCTCTTTATTTTCCTGATAGCAGCCCTGATCACACTCCTTGTCGTGAGCGCCTTCATGAGCGGCAGCTCCGGCAGCAGCGAGCAGGAAATTACATACAACGAATTCGTGAAGATGATCGATGATGACGAAATTTCCAAGGTCACCATCGGTGATTCACGTATTGAAATCGAGCCGAAGACCAGCTCGGGCGACGGGACCATGGAGACGGCAAGAGGCCGCCGGACGATCACGTATATCACCGGCAAGGCCGAGTCGGACGATGAGATCACCGCACGGCTTCTTGATGCCGGGATTACGGTCAGCCGTCAGATTCAGAACAATTCGAATCTCCTGCTCTCATTTCTTCTTGAATACATCATCCCGCTCGTTATCTTCTGGGTGCTTCTCTCGCTCATTTTCCGCCGCATGAATAGAAGCGGCGGGGGTGTCATAGGCGTCGGCAAGAGCACGGCCAAGGAATACGTCCAGAAGGACACCGGGGTCACTTTTAACGATGTCGCGGGCGAGGATGAGGCGAAGGAGTCACTTGTCGAAGTCGTCGACTTCCTTCACAACCCGCAGAAATATGCTTCTATCGGTGCGAAGCTGCCGAAGGGCTGCCTTCTCGTGGGCCCGCCCGGCACCGGCAAAACTCTGCTCGCCCGGGCAGTTGCCGGAGAGGCGCATGTGCCGTTTTATTCCCTGACCGGTTCGGACTTCATCGAGCTGTACGTCGGCGTCGGCGCGTCCCGTGTCCGCGATCTGTTCCGCGAGGCCGCAAAGAATGCGCCCTGCATCATCTTCATCGATGAGATTGATGCCATCGGCCGCAGCCGTGACAATCAGTACGGCGGCGGTAACGAGGAGCGGGAGCAGACGCTCAACCAGCTGCTTTCCGAGATGGACGGTTTCGATCCGTCCAAGGGAATCATCGTCATCGGCGCGACAAACCGGCCGGAGATCCTCGACAAGGCACTGCTTCGTCCGGGGCGCTTCGACCGCCGCATCATCGTCGAGCGGCCGGACCTCAAGGGCCGCGTCGCCATTCTCAAGGTGCATGCAAAACATGTCAAGATGGATGAATCCGTTGATCTCAATGAAATCGCACTGGCAACCAGCGGTGCTGTCGGCTCGGATCTTGCGAACATGATCAACGAGGCAGCCATCAATGCGGTCAAGAATCACCGGGAATACGTCAATCAGCGGGATCTGTTCGAGGCAGTTGAGCAGGTTCTCGTCGGCAAGGAAAAGAAGGACCGTGTGCTGAGCGCGGAGGAGCGCCGGATTGTTTCTTATCATGAAGTCGGTCACGCGCTGATTTCGGCGGTGCAGAAGAATTCCGAGCCGGTACAGAAAATCACGATCGTGCCGAGGACGATGGGTGCGCTCGGTTATGTCATGCAGGTGCCGGAGGAGGAGAAATACCTCAACACCAAGGCAGAGCTGCACGATATGATTGTCGGCTATCTCGGCGGCCGCGCGGCGGAGGAGCTGAAGTTTGATACGGTCACGACCGGCGCGGAGAACGATATCGAGAAAGCAACCGAGATTGCCCGCAAGATGGTCACCATGTACGGCATGAGCGACAAGTTCGGCCTGATGAGCCTCGAGACTGTGGAGAGCCAGTATCTCTCCGGACGTTCCCAGCTGAACTGCTCAGATGCAACGGCGGGCGAGATCGACGAAGAAGTCCGCAAGTATCTCGGCGGATGCTATGAAGAGGCAAAACAGATTCTGTCGCAGCATATGACGGCACTCGACAAGCTGGCCGATTATCTGATCCAGCGCGAGACCATCACCGGCAGAGAGTTTATGAAGATTTACCGCGAGGTGGAGGGACTTCCGCAGGAGCCGCCCAAGTCGCAGGCGGAGCAGTTTGCGGAGGAAGTCCGCAGAGAAGAGCGCAGGTCGCTGGAAACCCCGCAGCGCTATACAGAACCAGGTATGCCGCCGCTTTCGGACAAACCGCAGAGCGGAGCCGGAACCGCACCGCAGGCGCCTGCAGGAACTTCCGGAAACGGGAGTACCGGAGCAGGGCAGCAGCC
>ONGY01000031.1:40883-56354 GCA_900317475.1 uncultured Lachnospiraceae bacterium
CAGCCGGCGGGGACGGGAACGCCTTCTTCTGCGCAGCAGACGGGTGCGGACGGTACAGCATCTCCGGCGGGACAGGGTCATGCCGGAGCAGCAGAAGCGGAGGATAAGTCTTCGCCGCGCGGACGATTCTCCGGTGCGCGGGAGGATGACCTCGGAAGGAAACAGTAAGGTACGGCGGGCAGACAAAAGATGCGCGCCGGGAGAAAGTTTCCGCGGGCGGACTCTTGAAGAGCGGCCGTCTGTGGGACTTAAAAGCAGCAAAGTCAGCGGCGCAGACGTATCTGCGCCGCTTTTCGGTTTTGACGAAGCGCCTCTGACCGCCCACAATCGAATATGGGGTGCTGAACAAATACGAATTTGTATCGAAAATAGTTTTCTGAAAGAGTTCTTAATTATGGCAACAGAGCCGGCACCGGCAGCAAAACAGCATTTTATCGTCGATGATGAGCTGAAGAAGCTCCCGAAGCAGCCCGGCGTTTACATCATGCACGATGCGCAGGACACGATTCTCTACGTCGGCAAGGCGAAGAATCTGCACAACCGCGTGCGCTCGTATTTTCAGAAGAAAATTGTCGGGCGCGGGCCGCAGATCGAGAGCATGGTCCGCCAGGTTGCGTACTTCGAGTACATTGTCACGGATTCCGAGCTCGAGGCACTGATTCTCGAGAACAATCTCATTAAGGAGCACCGGCCCAAGTACAACACGATGCTCGTCGACGACAAAACCTATCCGTACATCAAGGTGACCGTGAACGAGCCGTATCCGCGGCTTCTCATGGTGCGTCAGATGAAAAAGGACAGAGCAAAGTATTTCGGGCCTTTCACAAGCGGTGATGCGGTGCGTGCCACGATGGAGCTGCTGAACCGGATGTTTGAGCTTCGGGACTGCAATCGCGTGCTGCCGCGCGATATCGGGAAAGAGCGTCCGTGCATCAATTACCATATCCACCGCTGCTGTGCTCCCTGCCTGGCGGGGGCTGTCACCGAGGAAGAGTACCGCGCGCGGATCGATCAGGTCATCGAATTTCTGTCCGGAAAATATCAGCCGCTGGTCGATGATCTCACTGCAAAGATGAATGCAGCCTCGGAAGCTCTTGATTTCGAAGAGGCCGCGAAGTACCGCGATCTCATCCGCAGTGTGAAGATGGTCACGCAGAAACAGAAGATGTCCGAGGATATCGGCGAGAACAAGGATATTCTGGGCGTTGCGAGGGAGGACGATGTCACAGATTCCGATGCAGTCGTGCAGACCTTCTTTATCCGCGACGGCCGTCTCATCGGCCGCGAACATTTTTACATGACGCACGTGGGCGGCGTGAGCACGCCGGAAATTCTCTCGGATTTCATACGGCAGTTCTATTCCGGAACGCCGTTTATCCCGAAGGAAATCATGCTTCCGGAGGATATTGAGGACCGTGATGTCATCGAGCAGTGGCTCACCTCCCGCAAGGGCTCGAAAGTGTCACTCCTCGTTCCGCAGCGCGGTCAGAAGGAAAAACTGGTCGCCCTCGCAGAGGAGAATGCAAAGCTTATCCTTTCGAAGGACCGCGAACGGCTGAAGAGGGAGGAAGGCCGCACGATCGGCGCCGCGAAGGAAGTCGCGGAATGGCTCCATCTCCCGTCGGCGGACCGGATGGAGGCCTACGATATTTCCAACATATCCGGATTTGCAAACGTCGGATCCATGGTCGTATTCGAGAAGGGAAAGCCAAAACGGAGTGATTATCGCAAATTTTCGATCAAAACCGTGTCCGGGCCGAATGATTATGCCTGCATGCACGAAGTTTTGACGCGCAGATTCGTCCGCGGGAAGGAAGAGCGGGAAGCCGGCGGTGATGAGGAGCTCGCGAAATTCGCGCGCTTCCCGGACCTTATCCTCATGGACGGCGGCCGCGGGCAGGTGAACATCGCTCTGGACGTCCTCCGAGAACTCGGCCTTTCCATTCCCGTCGCGGGCATGGTCAAGGATGATCACCACAGGACGCGCGGACTATATTATAATAACGTGGAAATTCCGATTGATACGCATTCGGAAGGGTTCAAGCTCATCACGCGCATTCAGGATGAGGCACACCGTTTTGCGATCGAGTACCACCGCTCGCTGCGGAGCAAGGCGCAGACGTATTCGAGACTGGACGAAATTCCCGGCGTGGGTCCTGCCCGCCGCAGGGCGCTGATGCGTGAATTTTCCTCCATTACGGAGCTTGCAGAGGCGGATGTGGACAAAATCGCGTCCATTCCGGAGATTCCCCGGAGCGAGGCGGAAGAAATCTACCGCTATTTTCACCGGGAGAAACAGGCATAACCGGGCGGCCGATAAGTGCATCTTTGCAGCTGACTGCAGACCGGGACCGGTAAAGCTTTACCGGGGCTGCAGCGCCCGGTAGAAAGGAAAAATTATGAAGACATTTGCAACAGACGAGGCACCCAAGGCAATCGGACCGTATTCTCAGGCGAAGGCAGCCTGCGGATTCGTATTCGTTTCCGGACAGACACCGTGCACGCCCGCAGGGGAAATCCCGGAGGGCATTGAAGCACAGGCAGACCAGAGCTGCAGGAATGTCGGCGCTATTCTGAAGGCTGCCGGCTCGGGCTTTGATAAGGTCGTCAAAACAACCTGCTTCCTTGCAGACATCGCCGATTTCAAGGCATTCAATGCCGTCTACGAGCGTTATTTCACATCGAAGCCGGCAAGAAGCTGCGTCGCGGTGAAGGATCTTCCGCTCGGCGTGAAGTGTGAGATCGAGGCAATAGCAGAAGAATAAGAAAACTGCAGGGAGTGACAGACGCGTGCGTGCAGACAGAGGAGCCCCGGGCGGGGTACAAAAGCCCGGGTTATGCCCGGTTTTCCGTGCGTTTGTCCCTCCCTTTACTCTGTGCTAAACTGCATAGAGAAGCTGTTTTACTGAAAACAGCATTTGTACAGGGGGCTGCCCGCCGGGGCGGAAACGGAGCGTTTTCATGGCCAGCATTCATTTAAGCAAGGTTATTCAACAGGAAAAACTGGAAAATCTGACACCGGACATCGATATCTCGGGGATCAAAATCACACAGCCGGATGTGAACCGTCCGGGAATTCTTCTCACCGGCTACTTTGATCACAACGATCCGAACCGCATTCAGGTCATCGGATTCGTGGAATATTCCTACATGCAGCAGATGCCGCAGGAGCGCAAGGAGGAGATCTATGACAAATTCCTCGGGATGGGTGCACCCTGCATGGTCTTCTGCCGCGAACTCCATCCGGATGAAACATTTCTCAAATATGCACACAAATACCAGTGCCCGGTTCTCATGACCAAAAAGGCGACTTCGGCGTTCATGGCCGAAGTTATCCGCTGGCTGAATGTCCGTCTTGCTCCGATGATCACCATCCACGGAGTGCTCGTTGATGTCTACGGCGAAGGTGTTCTCATCACCGGCGAGAGCGGCATCGGCAAATCGGAGGCGGCACTGGAGCTCATTAAACGAGGACACCGGCTCGTCTCGGATGATGTCGTCGAAATCCGCCGTGTCTCCGAGGAGACGCTGATCGGCTCCGCACCGGACATCACGAAGCACTTCATCGAACTGCGCGGCATCGGAATCATCGACGTCAAAACTCTGTTCGGTGTCTCGAGTGTCCGTGACACGCAGACCATTGACCTAGTCATCCAGCTCGAAGAGTGGGACAAAGACAAAGAGTACGACCGCCTCGGCCTTGAGGAGGAATACACGGAATACCTTGGCAACCGTGTTGTCTGCCACCGGATCCCGATCCGTCCCGGCAGAAATCTCGCGGTCATCTGCGAGTCGGCGGCTGTTAACCACCGTCAGAAGAAGATGGGATACAATGCGGCGCAGGAGCTTTACAACCGCGTGCAGAAGTCACTGACCAGGAAGCACGACGGTGAGGATGACGATGACTGATGTAAGGATAAAGGCCTGGGTCCGATGAAGTCGGAAGCGGAAGGATTGCCGGATAAGCCGGCGGCCCGGCCGGACCTTTAATATATAGAAAATCTTAATTTTACGGGGGAACTGTCATTATGAGTAATTATGCATTTGGAGCGGATATCGGCGGCACGACCGTGAAAATCGGCATGTTCGACAAGGAGGGGAACAAGCAGGATGCCTGGGAGATTCCCACGCGGACAGAAAACAACGGAAGCAATATCCTGCCGGATATCGCAGCTTCGATCAAGGAGAAGATGAAGGAGAACAGTCTCGGCAATGATGATGTCATCGGCATCGGCATCACGGCACCGGGACCGGTTCAGGAGGACGGAACGATCCTTGTCGCGGTCAACCTCGGCTGGGGAACTTTCAATATTCCGAACACGATGGAAAATCTGATGGGCGGCGGAATAAAAGTAAAAGCCGGCAATGACGCGAATCTTGCAGCCCTCGGCGAGCAGTGGAAAGGCGGCGGCAGAGGCTGCAAAGATATGGTCATGGTCACGCTGGGAACCGGCGTGGGCGGCGGTGTCATCATCGGCGGAAAGGTCATTGCCGGTGTTACCGGATCAGCTGGGGAAATCGGCCATATGCACATCGAGGACGATGAGACAGATGTCTGCAATTGCGGCAACTGCGGCTGCTTTGAGCAGTATGCGTCCGCGACGGGCGTTGTCCGCATCGCAAAGCGGATTCTCGCGAAGACAAAGAAGGACAGTTCTCTCCGGAAGCTTGAGACGCTGACAAGTAAGGATATTTTCGATGAGGCAAAGAACGGCGACGAAGTCGCCATCGAGATTACGGAAAAGTACGGCTATTATCTCGGCAAGGGACTTGCGCTCATAGCAACTGTAATCAATCCGGAGATGATTGTCCTTGGCGGCGGTGTTTCCAAGGCGGGCGAGGGAATCATCCGTCTTCTGAAGCCATCTTTCGAGAAATATGTATTCAAGGGAGCAAGAGAGACAAAATTCGCTCTGGCAACTCTTGGCAATGATGCCGGCATGTATGGCGCGGCAAAACTGGTGCTCTGATGCAAAAAAACAGTACAAGTGCGGATGAACTGGCAAAGGACCTTAGTCAGTTCATCCCGGTCACACAAATTTTCAGAGATGAGCCGATGGCGCAGCACTGCACCTTCCGGACGGGCGGAAATGCGGATCTTTTCATCCGCGTCAATCGGACGGAAGAACTGCGTTCAGCTCTGTCAGTCCTCCGGCAGGCGGGAGAGCCTTATTTCCTTCTCGGACGCGGAAGCAATGTGCTTGTTTCGGACAGCGGGTACCGGGGAGCCATTGTCACAATGGTTCCGGAAACCGGGAAGGACAACGGGTTTTCGCGGATTGAAGTGCTGGAAGACACTGCGGAGCAGCAGGAGCCGGGTCCGTCAGGAGAAACAGAGAAAACGGATACGGCCGCGGCCGGGAATGGTGCAGACAGAGGTTACAGACGGATCCGGGCGGGTGCGGGAGCATTCCTCTCCGCACTGTCCTTTGCGGCAAGGGATCATTCCCTCACCGGCCTTGAATTCGCGTGCGGAATTCCCGGCTCTGTCGGCGGCGGACTCCGGATGAACGCCGGTGCCTATGGCGGAGAGATCAGACAGACGGTTGAGAGCGCGGAGCTCCTTCTTCCGGATGGAACCATCCGGAATTTTTCCGGCGAAGAGATGCAGTTCGGATACCGGACAAGCATCCTCAAAACCGACGGGGCCGCGGCGCTCGGCGCCATTTTCCGGCTTCTGCCGGGAAACCGGGAGGAAATTCAGGCGAAAATAGATGATTACTCCGCACGGCGCCGCTCGAAGCAGCCGCTTGAATACCCGAGCGCCGGAAGCACCTTCAAACGGCCGGAGGGACATTTCGCGGGACAACTCATTGGCGAGGCGGGACTCCGCGGATTCCGGATCGGAAACGCGGGAATATCGGAAAAACACTGCGGCTTTGTCATCAATTACGGCGGAGCGTCTGCCTCGGAGGTTTATTCTGTCATTCGTGAGGTACAGAGGCGCGTGTACGGAAACAGCGGCGTGAAGCTGGAGCCGGAGGTCATCCTGCTTGGAGAGTTTGCAGAGGAACCGGGGCGTGAGGCTTGAATAAAGAAAGGAGGATGGGCATGGAAATTGTCATCGTTACAGGTATGAGCGGCGCGGGCAAGAACACCGCTGAGAAAATGATGGAAGACCAGGGCTATTACTGCGTGGACAATCTGCCTGTCCGTCTATTCGATAAGTTCATGGACCTGATGTCCGCTCCCGGCAGCGATATCTCGAAGGTCTGTCTCGGCGTGGATGTGCGCGCGGAGAAATCGTTTGACTCCGTGCTCGACGTTCTGCACGCGCTGAAGGAGAAGGGATACAATTATAAAATTGTTTTCATGGACGCCTCCGACGAGGTGCTGATCAAGCGATATAAGGAAACACGCCGGGCGCACCCTCTTGCACCGAATGGCCGCGTCGAGGACGGCATCGCGAAGGAAAGGAAAATCCTTAAGGGCATCAAGGAACAGGCGGACTATGTCTTCGACACATCCAACCTGCTCGCCCGTGAGCTCAAGCAGCAGCTTGTTGAGATTTTTGAGAAGAACAAGGATTACAAATCCCTCATTGTTACCGTCATCAGTTTTGGCTTTAAATACGGTATTCCGTCGGATGCGGACCTTGTTTTCGACGTACGCTTCCTTCCGAATCCGTATTACATCGAGTCGATGCGGCATCTGACCGGCAATGACAGGGAAGTCCGGGACTATGTCCTGAGCTTTCCGCAGACGGTCGAGTTCATGAAGAAGCTTGACGACATGATCAGCTATCTCATCCCGTACTACATCAAAGAGGGCAAGAATCAGCTCGTCATCGGAATCGGATGCACAGGCGGCCAGCACAGGAGCGTCACCATCGCGAACGAGCTTTATTCGGCGCTGAAGGGACACGGCGGCTACGGGATCAACCTCGTACACCGGGACTGCCCGAAGCAGTAATGGATGAGCAACCGTGTTTGCATAACAAACGCGTTTGCTATTGCAAACGCGAAAGGCCAGGGGTCTGCGGATGGTCCTGGGAATGGAGCACATCGCTTTCGTCAAGGGGCTGACGCAGGAATCAGACCGGAGTGGTAGATTTGTCTTTTTCCGGAAATGTCAAAACAGAACTTCTTGAAATTATTCCGCCGGCAAAGCACTGCAGGATCGCAGAGCTTGCCGCTCTTTTTTCCTGCCTCGGAACGGTGGAGGAAGTGACCGGAAGAGGGAAGAAAGGGCGTTTTTACGCGGTCCGGCTGGCTCCGGAGAACCCGGAGCTGCTAAAAAAGGTCTTTACTTTAATTTCAAATACAACTATTATCAAGGAAAGATTTTTGCTTAATTCGGAACAGTTTACCGCAGCTGCGGACATTTCAGATGCTGATGATCCCTGGGGACAATTTCTCGGGATGATCAAGGCAGTGAATGAGGACGGAACGGTTCGGAGCCCGGAAGAGGGTGTAAGCCGGATCCTTCTGAAACGCGACTGCTGCAGAAGAGCTTATCTTCGCGGGATGTTTCTTGCGGCCGGCTCGATGAGCGATCCGAGCCGGGAATATCACCTTGAATTTGTATGTGCACACGAAGGAGTGGCTGACCAGATCCGGAGTGTGCTCGGGGAAGAAGGATTCGGGGCGAGAATCGTACCAAGGAAGAAACATTTCGTGGTCTATCTCAAGGATTCCACTGAAATTGTTGATTTCCTGGGCCTGACGGGGGCGCATTCGGCCCTCCTTCAGATGGAAAACTCAAGAATCCTCAAGGAGATTGCAAATACTGTAAACCGGCAGGTGAACTGTGAAACTTCGAATCTGATGAAGACGGTGCGCGCATCGGAGCGTCAGATTGAAGACATTGAGTATATTGAAACGCACGGCGGTCTGGGGCAGCTGCCGGACGGTTTAAGGAGGATGGCGGAAGCACGACTCGAACACAGGGATTCGGCGCTTGGAGAGCTGGGGACTTTTCTGGAGCCGCCTGTGGGAAAATCCGGTGTGAACCATCGTCTGCGCAGAATCTCGGAGATCGCTGACCGACTGAGACTGCGTGAGCAAGATCCTGCTGAAACATAATATGTATTGGGTTCTGGGCGAGTGTTATGTAACAGGAGGAAAAAATTATGATCAGCAAATCTATGACGGTAGAACTTCCGAACGGACTTGATGCAAGACCGGTTGCAGAACTGGTTCAGGTGGCAAGCCGCTACGAAAGCAGTATCCACATTGAGGCGGGCTCGACCAAGGTCAATGCCAAGAGTATCATGGGAATGATGGCGCTGGATCTGGACAATGGCCAGTCACTGACGGTCATCGCGGAAGGCTCTGACGAATCCGAGGCCGTGAACGAGATAGAAAGCTTCCTCAAAGGTGAGAAGAAAGTAGTCTGATACCAGGTCAGCGGGAAAGACAGGGGGCGGCTGCATCTGCCCCCCCCTGCTGTCATCATAATCGCAGAAGCGTTCGCTTTATCCAAAGAGATGAAGATGCGTCAGGACTGCCGCAGTCATCGGGGCTGCCGCAGTTTTTTTGTGCGCAAATCCGGGTTTTGGAGGAGAGCGGGCCTGTTATCCGGAAGATTTCGTGCGGTCCGGGTTTTCAAGGAGGAACCGGAGAGTTTCCCGGCCGTCCTCCCCGGTGAGACTGCCGGACTGCCGGAATCCGAGACTCATAAGAAGCCGTACGGAGGGGGTGTTGTCCCTGTCCGCGGAAGCTTTGACAAAGTCAAAACCGAGGACGCGAAAACCGTAGTTCACGATGGCCCTGCAGATTTCAGAGGCATAGCCGCGGCCGCGGAATCCGGCCCCGATGAGATAGCCGAGGGAAGGCGTGAAGGAGGCATCCTCCGGGTCCGGAAGACCGAATCCGGCGCGGCCGATGATTTCGCCGGTGTCCCGGAGAAGGACTGCCCAGCTCCCGAAGCCGTAGAAGCGGTAGACGCGCTCGAGATAGAGCGAAAGCGCGGCGCGCTCTACATCCCGGTCTGCGGCGGGAGGCGTCAGAAAGCGCAGGGCATCCGGATCATTGTAGACCCGGTACAGGGCGTCAAGGTCGTCTTCAGTGTCCGCAAATTCACGGAGAAGAAGGCGGTCCGTCTTGAGGATGGTCCATGGCAGGCCCGCTTCGCGCTCCCACACTTTTACAAAATCGTCCATATCGATCTGCGGTAGATTCTCGAGAGTGTAGGCGGCAGGAGAGAGATCCTCGTCTTTATTGAAGAGGTGACGCCACGCCGCAAAGAAGCGGCCGTTTTCCTTCAAAAAGGCGAGTCCTTCCCGGAAGTCCGATATCCAAAGCTCGGAACGGTCCGGAGCCGGAAGAGGGTCTCCCCACCGTACGAGGGAGGTCGCGGCGCCGTCTTCTTCCATGGAGGCACGGGCCTCTTCGAGAAGATGCGCCAGAGCGTCGGAATTCTTTTCCTGCGGGCTTTCAGAGATTCGGATGAGAAAAGATATTTTACGCAGAGTCATAGGCTAACCTGATATTTGATATAATGAACACAGTCGGGTTTAAACGATTTTACTATAACCGCGGATTCAAAGATACAAAAAGCCTGACAATAACGGACGGTTGAAAACTTCAGAAAACTTGCGGATCAGCATTTTTACGATGGCCTGATTTTCCATCGTGTCATCCGGGATTTCATGATTCAGGGCGGCGATCCGGAGGGAACCGGTATGGGCGGCCCGGGCTGGACCATCAAGGGTGAATTTGCATCGAACGGCGTGAAGAATGACCTGAAGCATACGCGCGGCGTTCTTTCCATGGCGCGCGCGATGGACCCGGATTCCGCGGGATCGCAGTTCTTCATCATGCACAAGGATGCTCCTTATCTTGACGGTCAGTATGCGGCATTCGGAAAGATCACGGAGGGTCTTGATGTCCTCGACCGCATCGCAGAAACCCGCACGGATCCTTACAACGACCGTCCGGTGGAAGAACAGGTCATCGAAACGATTGTCGTTTCATAAAACACGCCGTTTCTTTCGCTGTGTCTTGTGACACGGCGGAATGGAGCAGGCTGTTCAGCAAGAATCATGAATGCAGACCCGCTGCCGGAAAAGACACTACAGCCGGCATCGGACCGGCAGGGAGCCAAGGGAGAACTTCTGTATGTATGAATGCTCGCAGTGCGGGGCGCAGCTCCGCTTTGACATACAAACGCAGCTTCTTCACTGCGACCACTGCGGCGCAGATTTTAATCCGGAGACGTTTCAGCCGAAGGACGCAGCGGAGGAGTCGAAGGATGCTTATGGCGTGACTGTCTTCCGATGCCGCCAGTGCGGAGCGGAGCTCGTGAGTACAACAAACTCAGCCGTTGGATTCTGCATTTACTGCGGGGCGCAGAACATGCTGGAGAGCCGTCTCGAGACGAGGAACAGGCCCGCGAGGATTATTCCGTTTCATCTGACGAAGGATGACTGCCGTGAGGTTTACCGGAAGAAGATCCGGAATGCACTTTATGCACCGCGCGAACTGCGCGATACGAAAGAGCTTGAGAAATTCCGCGGAATCTATGTCCCGTACTGGGTATACGATGCAGACTTCAACCAAAGTGTACAGATCCCCGCGTCCGAACAGGTGCAGAATGGGGATTACATCGTCGACAGTGACTATCAGGTGACGGTAACGATCCACGGCGGGTGCCATGGAATTGCCTGTGATGCCTCTTCTTCCTTCGACGATCATGTAGCGGAAATGATTGCTCCTTATTCTGCGAAGAAGATGGTTCCGTTCAACCCGGCGTATCTCGCGGGTTTTTACGCAGATACAGCCGACGTTCCGGCGGAAACCTATGCAGAGTGGGCTGCGGATTTTGCGACAGAGCAGGCGATGGATGCTGTCCGGAAGCGCGTGAACACTGGAAACGTCGAGATGAGGGAGCCGGCTTCCGGGGCCGAGTCCAGGAGACTGCTCGGAACGAGAATCGCAAAGCCGGAGGCGGCGCTTTTCCCGGTCTGGTTCCTCACCTGGCGGAAAAAGGACCGCGTCGCCTATGCGATCGTCAACGGCGACACCGGCAAGGTTTCCATGGATATGCCCGTCGACCGGAAGCGGTTCTTTACAGGATGTGCGGTGTCGGCTGCGGTTTTCTTCGTTATTTTCGCGTTTCTTTTTTCCATGACGGCACCGGATGCACTGTTCTGGTGCTCCGTGATCGCGATGGTGTCAGGAATCCTCTATTTCCGGGAGATGCGGCAGATCGCGGGGCGCGAGACGCATGAGGAAGACCCGGGATATTTCGCGGCAGGAAGAAACGGAATGAAAACTGGCACAGCTGCCGCGGTTTTCCCGAAAGCGGATGCGAAAGCCGCGTACAAGAGAGAAGCAAAGAGACTCGGAAGAGCTTTCCGGCGGACAAATCCGGTTCGGCTTATGATTGGCATTTGGATCTTAATTGGTTTTCTTCTCCCGTCGTTTTCGGGAATTACGGACTTTACCAGCGGCATGCTGCCCGGGGACCGGGCGGTCATTGGCATTATTCCGGCCGGCATCGTGGAGATTGTCTTCTTCTTCCGCACGATCAAACTGGCCGGAAAGGTGAAGGAAAAGAGCATGATTCCCGAGGCATTGTCCGCCCTCGGCGCGGCGCTGATTGCCATCCTCATCATTGTCCTGAGGCCGGTGTCGGACCTCTTCTGGTATATCGGATGCATCGCATCTCTCCTGGCAGTCCTGGTGACGAGCCTCGGGCTCATCAGCAAATACAACATCCTTGCGACGCGTCCGATCCCGACATTCTTTGACAGGGAAGGAGGAAACGACAGTGCGAAAGACTGAGCGTATGTATGCAGGTATGAGAAATTCTTCCCAGGGAACGTGCCGGTATAACAATCCGGGAACATGCCGGTATGACTATCGGAGAACGAGTCTGCATGACTATAAAAGCCGCGCGGGCGCGGCAGTTTTATCGCTGTTCTCTGCGTTTCTCCTTGCACTTGCTTTTGCTTTATCCGTCAGAGCTTCCGCGGACCCGGTCTACACGAATCCGGACACAGGGTTTGCGGTCCTGATCGAGGATGAGGAGGATCTGCTCTCGGATGAGGAGGAGACGAAGCTCGCGGATGTGATGAGGGCAATAACGGAATACGGGAATGCCGGGTTCGTGAGCGGGTACGCGGATTCCTCATCGACGTCGGAATGGGCGAGGGATACGTATATTGATTATTTCGGGAATGCGGGCGGCACGATGTTCGTCATCGACATGCGGAACCGCAATCTCTATATCATCAACCGCGGAAGCGTGAAGGATACGATCACGTCGGCGTATTCCGAATCCATCACGGATAATGTCTATACGTATGCCTCAGGCGGTGACTACTACACCTGTGCGGAGATGGTTTTCACCCAGGAGCTGACGCTGCTTCAGGGCGGCAGAATTTCACAGCCGATGAAGTATATCACGGCGGCGCTGGTTGCCGTCGTCCTGGCGATTCTGGTGAATTTTATCTTCGTGCGTCTGACGGCGCGCGAAGTGAAGCCAAACCAGTCGGAGCTGTTTGATGCAAGTATCGGCGCGCTCGGGGTTGGCTGGGCCGCAAAAACTCTTCTGAGAAGAACAAGGCATTATGTCCCGCATGATTCCGGCGGAGGCGGCTTTTCCGGTGGCGGAGGCGGCTCTTCTGGCGGCGGAGGTTCGTCTGGCGGCGGCGGAGGCGGCGGGTTCTCCGGCGGCGGCCACAGCTTCTGAAATCCGCGGCCCCCGGGAAAGTGCCCGCCCGGCAGCAGAGGGCCATGGCTCCGGGGCCTGCGTCCCGGGCTTTGCGGTCTTTGTGCGGTGTCTGCCCGTGCGCCTGCGTCTTCTGTGTTTTATGTTTTCAGATGGCGCCGGAATGATGGCAAAACATGATACTATGAGCGTGAATATCCCTTTTGGGAAGGAGTTCGCGCTTTTTTAATGGACAAAATACTCATGTATACGCTCCGGGAGGAGGACCTTGCCGTCACCGCCGGAGGCGTGGTCAATCTCATTCTCCGAAACTGCGTGCATGTGACAGGACACGAGATTTCCCGCGCGAAATTCGCGGGCGGCGGAATCACGGCGGACGGGATGCCGGTCACCGTGAAGGACCGGATTCGTCCGGGGCAGACGCTCAGGGTCACGCTGCCGGAGCGGGAGCCGAAGCCGACGGAGTACGGTGCGCACGTGGTTCCGGAGAAGCCGCCGGAAGGCATTCTGCAATTTCTGTATGAGGATGAAGACCTCGTCGCCCTGAATAAGCCGGCCGGGACCGTGGTGCATCCGACGCACGGGCACTGGCACGATACACTGGGAAATTATCTGGCTTACTACTATGGAGAGCAGGGAGAGGATGTGGTGTGCCATGTCGCCGGCAGACTTGACATGGACACCAGCGGAGTACTCGTTTTTGCGAAGAACCGTGCCGCCGCTGGAAGGCTCGCCCGGGAGAGGGCGGACGGGACATTCCGGCGGACGTATATCGCGATTCTGCACGGAAGCTTTGAAGGACAAGAGAAAGCGCCGACGGGAAACGGCGGCGGAAGCCGGATGGCTGTGTCTGCAGATGAAGGAATTCCGTCAAAACGAGATCTTATGGAAGCTGATCCTGTGTGCATATCTGAGAAGGAATATCCGGATCGGGTGCTGTGCGGCGGGTGGCATACGGTTTCCCTGCCGATCGAACGGGTGCCCGGCATGCTGATGAAGCGCCGGGTGGCGGAGGAGGGCGGAGAGAGCGCGGTGACGCATTACCGTATTCTAAAGACGGGCACTGCGGTGGAAGCGCCGCTTTCCCTTGCCGAGTTCACGATCGACACAGGCCGGACGCATCAGATCCGCGTGCACATGGCTCATCTGGGGCACCCACTCTTCGGGGACCCGCTCTACGGAAGCGAAGAACTGGACGCAGAGGCGCTCGCGGAGATGCTTCCGGGACGCGGGATAAGACGGCATGCATTCCTTCATGCAAGGGAAGTGACCCTGCTTCAGCCCTTCACGGGAGAGAAAATCACCATCGAGGCTCCGGAGCCGGAGGATTTCCGGGAACTGGAAAATGCCCTGCTGGAAAGAAGAAAAGCGGACAGCCGCAGGACGGGCTCTCTGTCCTGAGGAGACAGACGGGAAAACCATGGGAAGGATGCGATCCGGGACATGGAAGAAATGGCTGAAGGGAAGAGAAGGACAGCCCAGGACAGGAGCAAAGAATGGCTGAAGGGAAGAGAAGGACAGCCGGTGCAGAAGCAAAGGAAATACGAAGACAAGGGAGGCGAAGGACGAAAATGGAAGACGGGACGGGAGCCGGAGGGAAGAAATATCAGCACCTCTCGCATGAGTTCGGTCCGCTTTACGATGGCGCTTCGCGGACCCTCCTCCTCGGAAGCTTTCCGTCGGTGAAATCGAGGGATGCACAGTTTTACTATGGGCATCCGCAGAATCGGTTCTGGAAGGTACTGGCGGCATTGTATGGAGAGGCTGTGCCGGCGTCGAAGGAGGAGAAAATCCGCTTCGTGCTCGGGCATCATCTCGCGCTGTGGGATGTGATCGAGAGCTGCGATATCCGCGGCTCGTCCGACGCGAGCATACGGAACGCGGTGCCGACGGATCTTCCCCCGATTCTCGCAAAAACCGAAATAAACCGGATTTTCATCAACGGGAAGACCGCGTTCCGGCTCTATGAGAAATATCAGAAAGACAGGACGGGGGTGGAGGCAGTGTGCCTGCCCTCGACGAGTCCGGCGAATGCGGCATGGAGCCTTGCAGGGCTCGTAGATGCATGGAAGATCATCCGGTACGGGGAATGATTCCGGTGCGGCCAGCCGCAAGATTTGCAAGAAATCCGGCAAGGAATGAAAACCGTGGCTTTCTTCCGGAATGGTATGATGAAATAGGTGCCGGAAGTCATCCATCCGCGAATCAGTTCGCCACGAGTTTATTCGCCAATTAATGATCTTTGAATATCAGACTTTTGACACCTGCATCGCAACAGGAGAACAGCAAAAACTTTACCGCCGGGTTTTGACGGCGGCAGACAGCCGTGGGCGGGCCGGGATAAAGGACCGGCAGAAAAATGCCCGCGTCAGGGGAGGTATCCGTAAAATGACAATTTATGTAAATGCACAGGCAGTGCCCGCCGGGGATGGCTCTGCAGATTATCCGTTCCGCACCATTCAGGAGGCCGCGGACATCGCGCTTCCGGGGGATGAGGTGCTGGTGGCGCCGGGCGTCTACCGCGAAAATGTCGACCCGAAGAACGCAGGACGGGAAGATGCCCGCATCGTGTATCGCTCCGAGGAGCCGCGCGCCGCGGTCATCACGGGGGCTGAGATTGTGAAGGGGTGGGAGCCTTATGCGGATGAAAACGGGACTGTGGTTCCGAATGTCTACAGAGTCTCGGTTCCGAATTCAATCTTCGGGGATTACAATCCGTACACCACGCTGGTCGCCGGAGACTGGTTCATAGCATTCTTCATCGCACACACCGGCGAGGTCTATCTCAACGGCAAGGCCATGTATGAGGTGACGGAGCTCTCCAAAGTCGTAAAGCCCGAGATCTACAAGGCC
>ONGY01000021.1:0-14908 GCA_900317475.1 uncultured Lachnospiraceae bacterium
CACCGCGTATTCCGCGGCGTTGAGTACAACATCTCCGTCACCAATCCGAATCATGTGGAAAAGGGCGTGAAGGAAATGTATGTCGACGGACAGAAGATCGACGGCTGCGTCATTCCGTTCGACGCTTCAAAGAAGAATGTAGATGTTAAAGTCGTAATGGGCTGAATGAAAAGATCGGATAAAGAGCGGGAAGTGTAACGTTCTGAAACCGGTCATCTGCCATTCGGCCGTAAATTATTCGCTGCAAATATCATAGACAGCAGACTGCCGCAGGAATCATTTCCTGCGGCAGTTTGTTGTCTGCACCGCTTTCTTGTACAATTCCTGTTCGGCTTTATGATAGATCGACAGGAAAAACAGGATACAAAAAAGCCATCGTCATAAGACGATGGCTCATTCTGCGTGTGACAGGATTCGAACCCGCGGCCTTCTGGTCCGTAGCCAGACGCTCTATCCAGCTGAGCTACACGCGCATAAATCTGTTGTCTCAACCGACAACAGATTTATTATACTCATTCACACATTCCTTGTCAACGAATTAAACAAAGAATCAGAAATTTCATCCCTGCGATCGGCCATATGGCCGCAGCTGCCCCCTCCTCCCGGCCGTGCGGCCGAAAGGAGATGGGATCACCGACAGCTGATAAGATCCCGCGTATTACCGTTCCACGATGCATGCACAGCCCATACCGCCGCCGACGCAGAGGGTTGCAAGCCCCTTATGCGCATCTGCCTTCTTCATTTCGTGAAGCAGGGTAACAAGAATACGGTTGCCGGAGCACCCAACCGGATGGCCCAGTGCAATGGCTCCGCCGTTAATATTGAGCTTGCTCTTGTCGAAGCCGAGTTCCTTTGCAACAGCTACAGACTGAGCTGCAAATGCCTCGTTTGCCTCGATGAGATCGAAGTCCTCTACCTTATAGCCGGTCTTCCTGCATACCTTCTTTGTTGCTGCAACCGGACCGATGCCCATGATGCGCGGTTCAACGCCGGCCAGCTCGCCGCCGACCCAGTAGCCCATGATCTCAGTTCCGAGTTCCTTCGCCTTCTCTTCGCTCATGACAATGATTGCAGACGCCGCATCATTGATTCCCGAGGAGTTGCCGGCCGTGACAACACCCGTGCCGTCATGCAGAAATGCAGGCTTCAGTTTTGACAGAGTTTCTACAGTAGTTCCAAAACGAGGGCCTTCATCGGTATCGAAAATAACTGTCTGTTTCTTCTGTTTTACCTCGACCGGAACAATCTCATCCTTGAATGCGCCGCTCTTGATGGCCTTCTCTGCCTTTTGCTGAGACCATGCGGAGAATTCGTCGAGTTCCTCACGGGTGAGATGCCAGTCATGCGCAATATTCTCTGCCGTGATGCCCATATGATAGCCGCCGAAAGCGTCTGTCAGAGCATCCTTGATCATTGCGTCATCGATCGTAGCCGAGCCCATGCGATAGCCATAGCGTCCGCCGTACAGGAGATACGGTGCCATGGACATATTCTCCATGCCGCCTGCGACAATGATGTCCGCATCACCCATGCTGATGAGCTTCGCCGCAAGATTGACACTGTGAAGACCGGAGCCGCAGAGAACATTGATCGTGGTCGCCGGAACCTCGACGGGGATTCCTGCATTCACTGCGGACTGACGTGCCGGATTCTGGCCAAGACCCGCCTGAATGACACAGCCCATATAGACCTCATCGACCTGCTCCGGGGCGACACCTGCGCGCTTCAGTGCTTCCTTGATAACGATGGTGCCGAGAACCGGCGCCGGGGTAGTGCTGAGCGTACCGCCCATTTTTCCGATTGCTGTTCTGCATGCACCCGCGAGAACGACTCTTCTTCCCATGAGAAAACCTCCATAAATAAAATGTCCTGATTTAATATCCAGACCCGGTGACCGCCGCCCGTATGAGCTTTCTCATCACCGACCGATATAATAACCACCACAAAGTATACACCCTTGGCGTCCTGTCTGCCGCGGAAATATTGATGCTTTTCTCACATCGTAAGATCCGCATATTCGGCCCGGGCAGCCTTTACAAGATCATCCGGGGCGAGCCGTATCTGAGCGCCGATTTTCCCCGCGCTGACATAAATCTGACCGTGACTCTTCGCAGAGATGTCGACCCTTGTCACGAACTGCTTCTTCATACCGATGGAAGTGCAGCCGCCGCGCACATATCCTGTCAGCGCAAACAGTTCCTTCACGTGAATGAGTTCGACTGACTTTACACCGACCGACTTTGCGCATTTTTTTAAATCAAGCTCTTTTTCAATCGGGAGCACGAATACATAATGATTCCTGTCACTGCCGACCGCCACAAGTGTCTTATATACCTCATCATGCGGCAGTCCGAGGTGGTCTGCTGTCTCTATGCCGTCAACAAATTCTCCCTCCGGCTCGTATGAGAAATGTTCAAAAGGAATTTTCTCCCGCTCCAGAATCCGCATCGCATTCGTTTTCACTTCTTTTTCTTTTTTTGCCATATATTCTCCTCGTCATTGTAATACGGCCATTGCGGACTAAGCCTTATAAGTCCATCAGACCTTGATCAGCTTCTTCCGGAACTCGCAAAGATCCGGATTCCTCTCGCCCTTCTTGATTGCCAGAACCCCATCGTAGAGCTGGGATGCAAAAACATCCATCGCAAGCATCCGGTCATAATGCGCTGTAAGTTTCTCCTGATCTCTGGCAAGCGCTGTGAGCACGGGTATTCTGCCTCTGCTCAGTTCAGCCAGCAGCGAATCGGCACTGTCACTGCGGACTCCGAGAACACGCACATAACCCGGCATGCGGAACGCAGCAAGCTCACTCTTCCGGATGCCAAGCAGGATATGTATGAGAGCCCGCGCAATCCGGGTATAGGTCAGGTTCCGGCTCTTGAGCGCTTCTGTAAAGCTTTCAAACCCTGTGTATCCTGCCGCTTTGTCCCGCATGCTCTGCGCGAGATCCTCTGAGACATCAACATAATCTTCTAACCGGTCTATCCCCGGCATCGTCTTTTCAAGTCTCTTAATCAGCATCAGCCGATAAAAAAGCATTTCCGAGAAATCTTCTGTTCCTATCGCATACGGGTCCGTCTTCAGCATCCGTTCGCGGATCGAAGAGGCACTCTCCGTCGCGGTCCTGAGGATTGCATGCGGAATGATCCTGTTTTGACGCTCCGCGTTGGCCCGTGACAGATTGATAAGGTACTCCGTCGCGAGAAGGTCATTCGGCGTGCGAGCCAGGCTGATTCCGGCCGTCTCGCATGCTGCGGCATCTCTTGCCGCGGGAAAAGAATCTCCGTCCTTCAGATTCTTCCGCAGCGCAGCCTTGAACTCCTCAGACTCATTAATCAGGAACTCAGCATTCTTCTCAAGATATTCGATATCCCCGCTCTCCGATCCGAAGCACAGATCGGTAATGCAGCTCAGCCGATCAAGAATCTGTACTGCTCCCTCCGCAAAAATCTCGGCTCCTGCTGTCGAATACAGAACCGGCAGCTCCAGGACAGCGTCCGCACCGCCCTCAAGGAGATCCCGTGTTCTCTTCTCTTTCGGTTCGGCCGCAGGCGCTCCTCTTTGGACAAAATCGCCGGAGAGAAGTACAACCGTATAATCCGCACCCGTGATCTCCTTTGATTTTCTGATCAGATACTTATGCCCTTCATGAAAAGGATTGCATTCAGCAATAATTCCAGTAATTTTCATAAGATATTGAACGCCTTCACATTTTTCCTCCACGCCGCAGGAGATCAGGTCTAATCAAAGAGACTCTGCTTCGTATTGGTTCACTCATTTTCCGCCTTCATAAAAAACGACAATATAATAATAATTTGACTCCGATCCGGCCGCAAGCTTTTGCAGCCCCCAGGCGGACAGATCACTTTGGCACACTGTGCAGTCTGTGCTGCTGGGCACGCATCAAAAAAGGCTCACATGAGAGTGTTTTCTCACGTGAGCCCCGGCATCAATTCGTATCGAACCGCCAACAGCCTTTTATATCACAATACCCGATCGTGATGGCTGAGGCAGAAAGATAAAACTGATAACAGTTTTCTCTTTCCGGATTTATTCGGTCTTTGCCTTTGCAGCATTGACCTCATTAATCTTCTCGGTCAGCTTCGGAACAATCTTGAAGAGATCGCCGACAACGCCGACATCAGCTACATCAAAGATCGGTGCGGATTCATCCTTGTTGATCGCGATGATCATATCGGAATCTTCCATGCCTGCAAGGTGCTGAATTGCTCCGGAGATACCGATTGCGAAGTATACCTGCGGACGAACGGTCTTGCCGGTCTGGCCAACCTGAAGGTCCTTCGGCTTCCAGCCTGCATCAACTACTGCACGGGAGCAGGAAACAGTCCCGCCGATTGCAGCTGCGAGATCGTCAAGGATCTTGAAGTTCTCGGCAGAGCCAAGTCCGCGGCCGCCGGAGACAAGGATCTTTGCATCCATGATATCCGCAACCTTCTTGGTGTTCTTCACAATGTCGAGGATCTCGACATAGCGGTTATCCGGAGTAAAGCCCGGATTGTACTCGATGACTTCTGCCTTGCGGCCCGGAACTCTCTCGCCCTTCTGCATGACACCCGGACGGACCGTTGCCATCTGAGGACGGAAATCAGGGCATGCAATCGTAGCAATCGTATTGCCGCCGAATGCAGGACGAGTCATGAGCAGCTGCTTGTGAAGCTGCTTGTCTTCCTGTCCCGGAATCGGGTTGAGCGGGAAGTCACCGATGTCAAGACCGGTGCAGTCTGCAGTAAGTCCGGTGTGAACTCTTGCAGCGACGCACGGGCCAAGATCACGGCCGATAGCGGTTGCGCCGACGAGCATGACATCCGGCTTAAACTTATTGATAACACTTGCAAGAGCATGTGCATAAGGCTCGGTTCTGTAATCCTTCAGTTCCGGATCATCGACGACAATGACCTTATCAGCGCCATATTCGCCAAGCGTATCTGCAAGGCCCTTGATGCCGGAGCCGAGCAGAACAGCGGTAACTTCCGTACCAAGGTCTGCAGCAAGCTGCTTGCCCTTGCCGACGAGCTCCAGAGCAATTCCGGAGAGCTCTCCGTCGACCTGCTGGGCGAATACATATACGCCCTTGTACTGTTCCTTATTTTCTGTTGCCATTTTAACCTCCAATGCCGCGCTGGCGGCCTTACCCTTCTGATTGTCAGAATCCAGAGCAATGACCCGTTCCTGCTTATGAAATGCAGCTTTTATGCCCTTTTCCTTCCCGGCTCTCCAGCCAGGCTCTCCAGGCTCCGATTTTCAAAACCCGTTCTTGAAACCGGTCTGTCATGAATGAAGCTTACGGGCCATAACTTATCGCCGCTTCGCGGGACGAAACTTTCTTTGATCAGCTTCAGATGATGTGCTTTGCCTCAAGCTTGCCAACAATATAATCAACAGCCTCTGAAGGAGACAGATCTGTCTTCTTCTCGCCGGCGCCCTTGCGGACCTTATCGGAAGCCTTGGCAATCTGTGTAGGAGAGCCAACCTTACCGATATCGCTGTCGAGAACATCCTTCAGATCATCTCTGCCCCATACAGTGACTTCTTTATCATATGCTTCGAAAATTCCGCCGGGGGTCATATAACGAGGCTTTGCAAGCTCACCGAGTGCGGTGAGTACGCAGGGCATCTGAACCTTGACGGTCATATAACGGTCATCGAACTGTCTCTCAACCGTAATGGTCTTTGCTGCCTCATCGACATCCACAACCTTCTGAACGTAGGTGACCATCGGAAGGTGAAGGTGCTCGGCGATTTCCGGTCCAACTTGAGCCGTATCGCCATCGATTGCCTGACGGCCGGTGATGATGAGATCATAGTCGAGGTTGCGGAGAGCGCCTGCGATGGTTACAGAAGTAGCCCAGGTATCTGCGCCGCCGAGTCTGCGGTCAGTAACAAGGATACCCTTGTCAGCGCCCATAGCCATAGCCTCGCGGAGAACTTCATCTGCCTTCGGAAGACCCATGGTGAGAACCGTAATCTCTGCACCGTACTTGTCCTTCAGCTCAAGAGCAGCCTCAAGGCCTGCCTTGTCATCCGGGTTCATGATTGCGAGCATTGCTGCTCTGTTAAGAGTACCATCGGGGTTAAATACGACACCGCCCTTTGTATCCGGTACCTGCTTTACACAAACAACGATTTTCATTGTTAATCTCCTTAATCAAAATTCATCGTCACAGCCAGAGTCCCTGGATTACTTGAGCAGTGCGCCGGAGATGACCATTTCCTGAACTTCGCTGGTGCCTTCGTAGATCTCCGTGATCTTCGCATCACGCATCATACGCTCGACATCATACTCTTTCATATAGCCATAGCCGCCGTGCAGCTGAACAGCCTCTGTGGTGACTTCCATTGCAGTGCGTGCGGCATAAAGCTTTGCCATGCCGGCTTCTACAGAATAGCGGTCCTTGGTAGCCTTTGCCTCTGCTGCTGCATATACAAGATACTGTGCCGCCTGGCACTTGGTAGCCATGTCAGCAATCTTGAATGCGGTGTTCTGGAATGCAGAAATCGGTCTGCCGAACTGCTTTCTTTCCTTTGTGTAAGCGATGGTTCTGTCCAGAGCGCCCTCAGCAAGGCCGAGTGCCTGTGCAGCGATACCGATACGGCCGCCGTCCAGTGTATGCATTGCGATCGGGAAGCCCTTGCCCTCTGCGCCGAGGCGCTGTGCATCGGAAACCTTCACATCGTTGAAGACAAGCTCATAGGTAGCGGATGCGCGGATACCCATCTTGTTCTCTTTTGTTCCGAAGGTGAATCCGGGCATGCCTTTTTCAAGAATGAATGCAGTGAAGACCTTCTGTGTGCGTCCCTTCTTGTCAAGCTTCGTGCCGGTCTGCGCGAAGATAACATAGACATCTGCTTCCTTGCCGTTCGTGATGAAGCACTTGGAGCCATTGATGACCCAGTTGCCTTCCTCATCCTTTACAGCCTTGGTCTGAACGCCCTGTGCGTCCGTGCCTGCGCCCGGCTCGGTCAGTGCGAAAGCACCGAGCTTACGGCCGGATGCAAGATCCGGCAGATATCTCTGCTTCTGCTCTTCCGTTCCGAAAGTAAGAATCGGATCGCAGCAAAGAGAGCTGTGTGCAGAAACAATAACTGCTGTCGTGCCGCACTGCTTCGCGAGCTCCTCAATGCACATGACATAGGTGAGCGGGTCGCATCCCTGTCCGCCGTATTCCTTCGGAACAGCGATTCCCATGAATCCTGCCTTTGCCATCTTCTCGACAGTCTCTCTCGGGAAGCGCTCAGTCTCATCGATCTCCTGTGCGAGAGGCTTTACTTCCTTCTCGGCGAAGTCCTTAAAAAGGCTTCTTGCCATAGCATGCTTTTTGTCTAACGTGAAATCCATGACTTACCTTTCCGGCCGCGTTATACGGCCTCTAACAGATATGAATTAAAGCTTGTCAACCGGAGTCTTGGTGCGGTCAGCATTGTACTTATAGAAGCCGATACCGGTTTTAACGCCGAGATGCTTTGCGCGGACCATCTTGCGGAGCAGCGGGCATGCGCGGTACTTGGAATCACCGGTCTCCTTGTAAAGGACATCCATGATTGCAAGTACGATATCAAGGCCGATATAGTCGCCGAGTTCAAGCGGTCCCATCGGGTGATTGCAGCCGAGCTTCATTGCAGTATCAATGCCCTCGATATCGGAAACACCCTCTGCGTAAACAAAGATGCCCTCATTGATCATCGGGACAAGGATACGGTTGACAACAAATCCGGGAGCCTCATTGACCTGAACCGGAGTCTTGCCGAGCTTAACAGCGATTTCCTTTACCTTCTCGACGGTCTCATCCGGTGTATTTGCGCCCTGGATAACCTCAATGAGCTTCATGACCGGTGCCGGATTGAAGAAATGCATACCGATGATCGGCTTCTTCAGGCCCGAACCGATTTCCGTGATGGAAAGGGAAGATGTATTGGATGCATAGATGCAGTCCTCGTTCTTTACGATGTTCTCCTGCAGATCCTTGAAGCAGTTCTGCTTGATGTCCATGCGCTCGAGAGCCGCCTCGACAACAAGATCCGGATCAACAGCCTGGCTGTTAAGGCCGGTCTGGAACTTTGCAAGAATGGAATCTTCCTTTGCCTGATCCATCTTTCCCTTGGTCACAAGACGATCCAGATTCTTCTTAACCTTTGCAAGACCGCCGTCGGCGAATTCCTGCTTGATATCGCAGAGATAAACCTTCTCGACATCATCGCACTGTGCGAATGTCTGGGCAATACCTGCGCCCATGGTACCTGCACCGATAACTGCTACCTTCATTTTTTCCTCCTTGACATTTGTCGCTCTGCATGCCGTCCCCACTGACGCAGCTCCGGCGATGCAGGCCCTGCCTGCCTGGCAGATATTTGAAAATAAGTAAAAACTTATTTGTCAACGGTATTATTTATTCTTGAACGCAACGTGCTTTACCTTGTTCGGATCGTCTTTCTTACGAAGGAAGTTTGCCATACCTTCCTTCTGATCCTCGGTCTCGAAGCAGCTTCCGAACTGCTCTTCCTCTATGCGGACGCCGTCGCTGATCGAGGTCTGGATGCCTTCGTTGATGGCTGCCTTGGCTGCGCGGACTGCGATCGGAGCCTGCATTGCAATTCTGCCGGCAAGCTTCTTTGCCTGATCCATAAGCTCTGCCTGCGGATATACTGCATTTACAAGGCCGATTCTGTAAGCCTCATCTGCCTTGATATTGAGTGCAGAATAAACCATCTGCTTCGCCATGCCTGCGCCGACGAGACGGGCAAGTCTCTGAGTGCCGCCAAAACCAGGGGTGATTCCAAGTCCTGTCTCGGGCTGTCCGAAAACCGCATTGTCGGAGCAGATGCGGATATCGCAGCTCATCGAGAGCTCATTGCCGCCGCCGAGTGCAAAGCCGTTTACCGCCGCGATGACCGGGATCGGGAAAGTCTCGATCTTGAGGAAAATGTCATTTCCCTTCTTGCCGAATGCCTTGCCCTCTTCCTTTGTCAGCGTGCTCATCTCACCGATATCTGCGCCGGCGACAAAACTCTTCTCGCCTGCACCGGTGATGATGAGGCAGCGGGTCTCCTCCAGATTAACATTGTCGAGAACAGTATTGAGGTCATCAAGGACCTGGCTGTTCAAAGCATTGAGTGCCTGCGGACGATTGATTGTAATAATGCCTACAGCACCTTCGGTTGCATAATCAACGAATCCCATAATGTTCCTTTCCTTCTTTTCCCCGTACCCTGCGGAATAGAGACATCTCTGCTCCTGCCTCCCGCGGGACCGGCCTGGTTTTTGTGCCAAAGGATCTGCCTCAAGGCGCGCCGAACGGCCGGATGAGGCATCAGCCTCCAAGAGGCCCTCCCTGCTTCATCCGACCGTCATTAGCCGCTCTTGTTCAATTATCCTTCGTACTTCTCAACAATGGTTGCAACACCCATGCCGCCGCCTACACACAGGGTAGCAAGGCCGCGCTTTGCATCCCTCTTCTGCATCTCATAGAGAAGAGTGGTGAGAATGCGGGCACCGGATGCTCCGACCGGATGGCCGAGTGCAATGGCGCCGCCATTGACATTGAGCTTGCTCATGTCAAAGCCGAGTTCCTTGCCGACTGCAACAGACTGAGCTCCAAATGCCTCATTTGCCTCATAGAGGTCAAAGTCATCGATGGTGAGGCCGGCTTTCTTCATAGCCTTGCGGGTAGCGTAGATCGGTCCGATACCCATGATCGACGGATCAACACCTGCGATTGCGCCTGCAACCCATGTAGCCATCGGCTTTACGCCGAGCTCTTTTGCCTTCTCTTCGCTCATAATGACCATGGCAGCTGCACCGTCATTGATGCCGGATGCGTTGCCTGCGGTCGTGACACCGCCTTCGTTGATGGTGCGGAGCTTTGCGATATCATCCGCGGTCTGAGCTCCTCTCGGTCCCTCGTCCTTGTCGAAGACGATTTCCTGCTTCTTCTGCTTTACGGTTACAGGAACGATCTCGTCCTTGAACTTGCCTTCCTCCATTGCTTTCGCGCACTTGGTCTGCGACCATGCAGCGAACTCATCGATCTCGCGGCGGGTAAGGCCAAACTTCTCAGCGACATTGTCTGCCGTCTTGATCATGTGATAATCATTGAATGCATCCCAGAGAGCATCTTTGATCATGCAGTCGACCAGAACGCCGTTATTCATTCTGTAGCCAAAACGTGCCTTCGGAAGGCAGAACGGAGCCATGGACATATTTTCCATACCGCCTGCCACAACGATATCCGCGTCACCGGCAAGAATCATATCAGCTGCCATATTGACGCTGTTCAGACCCGAGCCGCAGACAACGTTGATCGTGACTGCAGGAACTTCCACCGGAATGCCGGCCTTCACAGAAGCCTGTCTTGCAACGTTCTGGCCGAGGCCTGCCTGAATGACGCAGCCCATGAGGACCTCGTCCACCTGATCTGCCGGAACACCCGAACGGTTAAGAGCTTCCTTGATGACGATCGAGCCGAGATCTACAGCAGGGGTATTGCTTAATGCCCCGCCCATCTTGCCGATCGCAGTACGACATGCACCCGCAATTACAATTTTCTTTGCCATGTTTTCCTCCATCTGGTGAATATGAATGAACGACTTGTCGCAATTGCTGTACTGACTGCAATTATGTTTCCTGAAAAAACTGAAGCTGCAGTGATAACCCATAGACAGTCTGAGCCTTCAGACGTCTGATCAGGACTCTGAAGATTCAGTTATAAGATTGTTAAATTTTTATCACTTGCAGAAAGGATTATATCATACGGTATCTTTCAGTTCAACAAAATTCACGTTAAATTCATGTATACATTCGGCGCCGAGGCGCGGATTTTTCAGCAGTCTGACGGCTGCATATCCTGCTCTGCCCGATTTCTTTCAGCTCGCGTCCCAGTCTTTTATGAATTGTTCTCTGCTCACACCTTTTCTCAGTCTTCCGGCTCTATCATTCCATATGTGCCGCCCTTGCGCTTATAGACGACGCAGATCTGCTCGTCCTCTGCATTGCGGAACACATAGAAGCTGTGTCCCAGAAGCTCCATCTGCACGCAGGCATCCTCCGGATACATCGGTTTCATGTCGAACTGCTTGCGGCGCACGATTTTGATATCCTCATCCTCTGCATAGTCTGCCTCGAGGAATTCCCGCTTGAAACTGCTTCCCTCCGCCTGCTGCTTGTCCTGAAGCCGATTCTTGTACTTCTTGAGCTGACGCTCGATAACCTCTTCCACCAGGTCGATCGAAACGTACATATCGCTCGAAACCTGCTCAGCCCGGATGATACCGTTCTTCACCGGTATTGTGACCTCAATTTTATGACGGTCCTTGTCCACACTCAGTGTGACATTTGCCGTTGTGTCTTCCGTAAAATATTTGTCCAGCCGACCGATTTTGTCGCGGATTGCCTCATCAAGTCCGGGTGTTACATCGATATTTCTTCCGGTAATAATAAATTTCATGTAAGCCTCTTTCCGCAGCTCTCCTCCATTGGGAGCTGCTTTTTTGATACTTTGATTTTACCATGAATCTGAAAACAAAAAGCGCCAAAACCCGCGGTTCCGGATGGGTTTTGGCGCTGTAAATACAGTACTCTGCTTTTGTTCAGTTCTGAATGATCCGGCGGATGCAGACGATGGAACGATAGTTCGCATTGCTGACCTTGATGCCGTCTCTCGGATTCGATGCGTGAACGACCTGACCGCCGCCACAGTAAATTGCAACGTGTCCGCTGTAGAATACAAGGTCTCCGGGAAGTGCATCGGCAAGACTGTCGACCGCCGTTCCGCAGCTGCGCTGTGACACATCATAGTGAGGCAGGCTGTAGCCGATGTGAGCATAGACCTGCATCGTGAAGCCTGAACAGTCAATTCCGTTCGTAAGGCTCGTTCCGCCCCAGACATAAGGGTTGCCGAGGAACTGCATCGCGTAATTTACAACCTCTACACGGCGGTTGTACGTGTCTGCCTCAGCCTTTGCTTCGGCTTCCGCTGCTTCTTCAGCAAGGCGCTGCTGCTCTTCCTCGATGGACTCCGCAACCTGATATACAGCTTCGACGTCGGCGTAGTCCGCGGAAATATAGCCTTCACCTTCATCGGTACTTACCTTCAGCCAGCCGTCAGTCTCTTCGATGACATTCAGCTTCTCGCCCTGCGGTACCAGCGTGATAACATCCGAATTGATATCGGCCGCCGCACGGACGCGAAGTGTTTCTGTCGTGACCTCCGCGACCTGGCTCTTGTTTTCATCCGCAAGCTTTTCTGCCTCGCTGCCGGTTGCAAGGAAGTCCTTGCTGATATAGCCGGTGACGGAACCGGACTGGATTTTGACCCAGCCGTCTCCATTATCATCGAGGACAGTCGCAACGCCGTCCTTGTAAAGCTTGCCCACAATTTCCGAATCCGTACTCGCTTCCGCACGGACATTGACATAATCCGATACCGTCGCGACTGCAAGATCTGCAGCGGACTCACTGGAGCCTTCGCCGAACCCGTCTTCTGACTGTGCAGAATCAGAAGAGGAAGCACTCTCCTCTGCCGTTTCCTGCGCAGAAGTTTTTGCACTGTTTGCGACTGCAGTCAGAGTCTCTCCGATGGAAGTTCCGCCGGATGCACTTTCCGACGATGCTGTGTCCGCACTGTCCGTACTCGCATCTCCGGCATCTTCCGAAGCAGTCGATTCCGCCGTGCTGTCCGCTTCTGTGCTGTCCGCCGCTGCCCCGTCCGAGGATACCTCCGTATCCGCCGTGATCGATGCGGTTTCCGGAATCGGCTCTTCCGGCACCTGCTCGATCAGGGTCAATCCGGTATCTGACGCAGCCGCAGTTTTTCCCTCTGACGCGGATCCGCCGGAAGATGCATCCGAATCGGAAGAAGCAGAAGAAGCCGAAGCCGCCGCCACATAGGCGGCTGCGTTGCCGCGAAGCAGGGACAGCGCATTCACTGCCGCACTGACCACAGAAGCGGTCTTGGTCTCTGAGATGGATTCTTCACTGCCCAACTTTTTTCCGATCGATGCCGCTGCCGACTTTGAAATCGTCCTATACAGACTGCTGCCCGATATTTTCGAAGTTGCACTGATCCGGTCTTCAATCGTTTTTGCGGCTGCGGAAGTGCCTTCCGCGGATGTATCTGAAGAAGTATTGGAAGATGTATCGGATGCTGATGATCCCGTGAAATCGAATACAGCTGCGATTCCGGCTTTCGGAAGAGTTGTTTCTGAAGACGCCTCGGTCCTGAGCCCCCCGGCGCCAAAGGCAAGCGCTGCTGCAAGCCCGAATGCGAAGAACTGTGTTTTCTTGTGCCCCATGTAACGGCTGCCCTCCGAACCAAACTGCAACAATTCTTTCGTGAAATTTTCACGATTGTTGCAACATGTTACGAAAATATTACAGCAAAATTCTAGCATCTGTACCCTGGCATGTCAACGAATCCAAGGGATTGTGTATCAAAAAGCGTTATCCCGAATATTTGCAGACGCTCCTCCGCCAGGGAAGTTCTTTAAGCCCGTTTCCCGGAATTGCGTCTTTTCAGTTGATTTCGCCACTGTTTTCTGTATTATGGAATTGATTTTTCGAAGGCCGATATCAATAAGAGGGCAATCAGAGCCTGATTCGGGCAGAACAGATTCCGGCAGGAAACCGGCCTGTGCGAAATTCCTCCAGAAAAGACTCAGGAAGAACTTCGTCAATAAGCAATTTTCGAAAAAGCCCAATGTGAGAGTCTTTAAAAAGAGTAACTCAGAGGAGCATTAACAGATGTGCAAGAAATCATTGTCGCGGCCGGATTCATCTCAGAAGCAGCCCATGTGCAGGGAATCATCCGCCAGGGAGCCAATAAGGCCGGATTCACCGAATACAGGTTCATTCAATCGGAGTCTGTCCCAGGCGGATTCATCGAATTCGGATACATTCAATGTGGATTCATCGGATCCGGGCTTTCTCCGCGCGGAAACGATCAATGCCCCTCTGTCCGGAAAATATGCGCTGGTCACCGGCGCTGCGCACGGTATTGGCCGCGCCGTTTCCGAAGCGCTTGCCGCGCAGCATGTGAACCTGCACCTCGTCTGTGTGAAAGCGATCGATGAGCTGCAGAAATTTGCGCTGCAGCTGGAGGATAGATATCAGATTTCCTGCTCGGCAGATCAGCTCGATGTGGGCCGGCCGGAGGAGGTTGAAGACTATTTCCGCAAAAAAATTCACACACTTGATATTCTTGTGAATAATGCGGGGATTTCCTATGTAGGACTGCTGCAGGATATGACAGCGGAGGAATGGAACCGCGTGATCGCAGTCAATCTCAGCTCCGTCTTCTACACGTCAAAACAGGCAATTCCGCTGTTTCTCTCGCATAATACGGGGCGTATAATCAACATTTCTTCTGTGTGGGGCGAGGTCGGGGCCTCAACGGAAGTCGCCTATTCTGCCTCCAAAGGAGGGATAAACGCTTTCACGCGCGGACTTGCAAAAGAGCTTGCTCCAAATCATATTCCGGTGAACGCCGTTGCCTGCGGATGCATTGACACGCGCATGAACGACTGCTTCACCGAGGCTGACAAGGAAGCGCTCGCAGACGAAATCCCCGCAGGACGCTTTGGAAGCCCTGAGGAAGCAGCCGAGACCGTCATCCGCGTTCTCTGCATGCCGGACTACCTCACGGGCCAGATCATCACCCTCGACGGAGGTTGGATCTGATCACTGCTGAGCTGCTGACGAACTTTCCGCCTCTGCTGAAACTTCGGCGGAGGTCTCCGCGGATGTCTCGGATGATCCTTCCGCCTCCGCGGAAATCTCCGCTGAAGCCTCGGAAGAGACCTGATCCGCATTCTCTTTATAGGAAGTTGACCACATCGGACGGGTAAGCCCGACGATGACCAGAAGCACAATGATCACAAGAATGACGATTTTCTTTTC
>ONGY01000021.1:14953-17291 GCA_900317475.1 uncultured Lachnospiraceae bacterium
GTTTTGCCGAATGCGGCAGCCGGTGCTTCAGCACCGATGCTGCGGTTTGAAAGTCCTGCATCAGCAGGACTTTCAAACTTGCTGCCTCAATGAACTGTTTCAATAATTAACTTCTCATCCCCGGTAAGCGGTTCACCGGAGGATTTTTTCTTTTCGATCCGCGAGAGTTCTTTTTTCAGGAGATCCGGTCTCTTCTCGCCTGTAATCCGAACGGATTCCCGGATCCGATACTCATGAATTCTGGCGTGATCCCCGGAAAGGAGCACTTCCGGAACCTTCTCCCCGGAAAGATCCGCCGGCTGGGTATACTGAGGATATTCCAGAAGCCCATTCTCAAATGACTCCTCTTCCGAACTTCCTTCCCGCAGTGCACCTTTTAGCAGACGCAGGACCGAATCCGCGACTGCCTCTGCCGCAATCTCGCCGCCCGTCAGAATGTAATCTCCGATCGAAATCTCGCGGTCAAAATTCCCGGCCAGTCTCGCATCCATCCCCTCGTAATGTCCACACACCAGAATAAGATGCTCTTTTCCGGACAATTCGTGTGCCATTTCCTGCGAATAAGTTTTTCCGGCAGGGGTGAGCGCGATGACCTGTGTTCCGCTTCCGGAGTCCTCCGATTTTCCTCTTGCCGCGGCAATAGCCTTCCGTACCGGCTCTGCCCGCAGAATCAGGCCTCTTCCTCCGCCTATCGGTGAATCATCCACATCGCGAAAACTTCCTTCGGCAAAATCCCGTATGTCCACGATCTCAACCTTTGCAAGGCCGAGTTTTTGCGTCCGCTGTACAATATGAGACCTGATAAAGGAGTCAAAACGCGAAGGATCAATTGTGAGGATTGAAATAATAAGCATTTGACCTATACTGTGCGGAGCCCTATTCCTGCCATGCTCCCGGCGGGGCTTTACGCATATTCTTGCAATCAGTGCAGGATTTCTTTTCCTTTCCTATGTGAATCTGCTTGCCCGCTGCAAACAGATTTACCCGGATAGACAGATATTTCTTCAGGAAAAGACTCTCTGCGAGAATACTAAAAAAGATAGCATATTCTCGAAAGTGCTTCAATTCACGTATATTTTTTATGTGGCAGGAAAACGGCAAAGATGGTATTATACGGCTTGTGGAATTGAGGAATATAACAGATATTCCAATTTCTGAACCATTTGCCGGCATGGCGGAATTGGCAGACGCGAAGGACTTAAAATCCTTTTCGAGTTAAATCGAGTACCGGTTCGACCCCGGCTGCCGGCATTCTATTTCTGATTCTTCTGTACTTTGAAGAGAAACTGTGCGGTACTTGCATAACCTCTTCGTCCAATAGAACGATCAGCCTTCCGTATTATGTGTCACCTTCCTTTTCTGCAGCGCGGTGTGAGCATCATCAGCGCAGAGGAAGGTGTTTTTTTATATCTTTTTCTCATCCGAACAGCGGGCAGTTTTTTGCGTCACAAACTCTGTCCGTTTCATAGACCCATCTTGTGACTGTCTTACAATTGCCAGATTCAAAAATAAAACGCCGGATAAAACGGAAGGTCCGGCCGGAGCAAATGCCGGGTAAAAGAAAAGTCCCGGGAAGAGCGGTTCAGTGCTCCTCTCAGGACTTTATGTCTAATGTCGTGGACCCTCAGGGACTCGAACCCTGGACCGATCGGTTATGAGCCGACTGCTCTAACCAACTGAGCTAAAGGTCCATAATGAACAATAACTATGAATGAATCATTCACGTGACAGTCTGCAGATGAAAAAGCAGCTGCATAGTATTTATGCAACTGCTGATGACCCCGACGGGATTCGGACCCATGTTACCGCCGTGAAAGGGCGATGTCTTAACCGCTTGACCACGGGGCCATTACCTTGTGGCAGCACCTCGGCCACCCTTCCGGCTACGTCCGGCCCATCCATCATCTTCTTTTTCAGGATGTTTCCAAACGAGCGCCCCAAACAGGGCTCGAACCTGTAACACCGCGGTTAACAGCCGCGTGCTCTACCATTGAGCTATTGGGGCAAAACCACTATCAAATTATGACACAGGGTTATGAATTTCTCAAGAAAAACCTTGAGAATCTTTCAATAATTCAGACTGCTCAAAAATATAAAAACAGGAAATAAGTGAGCTGTGAACCATTTTGATTTGAAAAAAGGGACTGCAAACAGTCCCTTCAAAATCAAATCCTATTGTCTGTACCCTCAAAACCGAATCAGCGCAAGAAATCCGCAAAGCGAATTTATTGCCAAAGCTTTGCTTCGCAAAGCTCAGGCACAGTAAACATGAATTTTTGCTTCTTAAGGATAAGCGTCCGACCGATTAGTACGTGTCAGCTCAATGCCTTACGGCACT
>ONGY01000023.1:0-59879 GCA_900317475.1 uncultured Lachnospiraceae bacterium
CGGCCTCCTAAACCCGGCAGCGTGGCCCGGGCGCAGGCCTGGCGAAGTCTCCGTCTCAATGCAGCAGATCAGAAAAGTCAGAGAGAAGCTTCTCCACCGTGGCGAGCAGGATCTCCTCGTCCTTCTCGGTGATGCCCGACGGGCGGTAGGTGTATTCGAAAACCGGCTCTCCCTTGGCCACGAAGGAGAGGTTCGGGCGGTTCCGGTTCAGGAACGCGGGAATGTTCGCGACGCGGACATTCGCCTTCGGAGCGGGTTTGATCGTGATCTTGCCCGCATAGCCGTTGATCGAGACAATATCGAGCTTCTCCGCGACGGAGCGGATGAGCGCGATGCGCAGCAGATTCGCTGCAGGTGCCGGAACGTCGCCGAACCGGTCCTTCAGCTCGTCCTCGCAGTCACGGCAGTCATCGAGCGAGGAAATTTCCGAGATCTTCTTGTAAATATCGAGTTTCTGCGCCTCGTTGACGATGTAGGTTTCCGGCATGTAGGCGTCGACGCCAAGCCGAACTTCGCAAGTCTTCTCCTCTGTGACCGGCTCTCCCTTCGCTTTCGCGACAGCCGAATTCAGCATCTTGCAGTAAAGATCATAGCCGACCTCGGCCATGTGGCCGTGCTGGGCCTTTCCGAGGACGCTTCCGGCGCCGCGGATCTCAAGGTCGCGCATGGCGATGCGGTAGCCGCTGCCGAGGTCCGTGAATTCCCGGATGGCAGAAAGGCGTTTCTCCGCCTCTTCTCTCAGCATCCGGTCGCGCTTGTACATCAGGAATGCATAGGCTGTCCTGGATGAGCGGCCGATGCGTCCCCGGAGCTGGTAGAGCTGGGCAAGTCCCAGCCTGTCCGCATCCTGAATGATCATGGTGTTGACATTTGAGATATCGAGGCCGGTCTCAATGATCGTCGTCGAAACCAGCACGTCGATCTTCCGGCCGATGAAGTCGTACATGATCTCCTCGAGCTGTTTTTCATCCATCTGGCCGTGCGCATAGGCAATCGTCGCCTCCGGCACCATTTTCTGCAGATCGAGGGTGACGCGGTCGATGTCATTGACCCGGTTCGAGACATAATAAACCTGTCCGCCGCGCGAGAGCTCGCGCATGATGGCCTCGCGGACCATGACTTCATTGTATTCCATTACATACGTCTGGATCGGCTGCCGGTCCTCGGGCGCCTGCTCGAGGATGCTCATGTCACGGATTCCGGAAAGACTCATGTGCAGCGTGCGCGGAATGGGTGTCGCCGTCAGGGTGAGCACATCGATGTTTTCGCGCACCTTCTTGATCTTTTCCTTCTGGGCCACGCCAAAGCGCTGTTCCTCATCGATGACGAGGAGCCCGAGGTTTTTAAACTTCACGTCCTTTGAAAGCAGCCTGTGTGTCCCGATGACAATATCGCAACTTCCGTCCGCAAGGCCCTTAATGGTCTTCTTCTGTTCGGAGGCGGAGGCAAACCGCGAGAGCATGCCAATATTCACCGGGAATCCGCGCATACGCTCAGTAAACGTGTTGTAGTGCTGCTGTGCGAGAATGGTCGTCGGCACGAGAACGGCAACCTGGCAGCTGTCCTGCACCGCCTTGAACGCAGCACGGAGTGCGACCTCGGTCTTTCCGTACCCGACATCACCGCAGATCAGACGGTCCATAATCTTCGGCGACTCCATGTCCTTCTTCACATCCGCAATCGCCGCAAGCTGATCGTCTGTCTCCTGATACGGGAACATTTCCTCAAACTCGCGCTGCCACGGCGTATCCGGTCCGAACACATGCCCCTGCTCCGCCTGGCGCTTCGCATAAAGCTCGACAAGATCCTGGGCGACCTCATCGACCGCCTTCTCGACTTTTTTGCGCGTGTTGTTCCATTCCTGCGTGCCGAGGCGGGAGAGTTTCGGCGAGGCTTTGTCACCGCCCGAATACTTCTGCAGGACACCCAGGTCCGTCGGAAGGACGTAGAGCAGGTCGCCGCTTCCGTACTCGATCTTGATGTAATCCTTCGCGATATGGTTTACTTCAATCTTCTCGATGCCGCGGTAGATGCCGATGCCGTGATCCTCATGGACGACATAGTCGCCCACCTTCAGATCCTGCAGCGAGCGAATCTTCTCGCCGCCCTCAAAGCGGTGATGATGCTTCTGTTTCTTTCTCTCCTGGCCGAAAATATCGGTCTCGGCGATGACCATGAAGCCGATTGTGGGATATTCAAAGCCATGTCCCGCATGTCCGTAGCAGGTCTCGACCTCTCCGGGCGCCGGCACACGCTCCGGGTCCTCCGAGTAGAAAGCAAGCGCGTCCGCGTTCGTGAGATCCTGCGCAAGGCGTCTTGCGCGTGTGCGCGACGCAGAGAGAATCAGGACACGCTCGCGCTTCTGCCTGGCCTTCTTAAGATCCGATGTGAGAGCGTCAAAACTATTATTGTACGGCGCGGTCTCGCGGGCATGGACGTGAATCTCGTGCCCCGGGAAGAGCGTATCTCTCTTCGAAAGGCTGCAGACTGCCGCGCGGCGGTATTTTGAAATCTGTACATTTACCTCCTCTTCGGAGAAGAGAAGGTCCATCTGCCCCGGCAGAATGTACCCGCCGAGTGCCCGTTCGGACATACTCTCGCGGAATTCGAGCGCGACCGCCTGCGCATGCTCTGCAATGCGGGCAGGCTCATCCATGAAGATGACCGTATTATCGCGCGGGCAGAGGGAAAGGAAATTAACCGCCGCCGGGTAGAAATACCGGATGAAGCTCTCGAGGGCCGAATAATCCTTCATCTCCTCTGCGCGCTCGAGGCACTCGTCCGTGTTCTTCTTAAGGCGTGCCGCCTCTTCTGTCTTCATATCCTTCCGGAGAGACGCCACTCGTTCCTCTTCTTCCCTGCGGATTTTTGCAAGACCCTCCGTAAGGCGGCTCTTTGAGAGAATGATCTCCGATGCCGGATAGATATGGACCGAATCCAGCTGCTCGATCGAGCGCTGGCTCAGGATATCAAAAGAACGGATAGAAGTGATGTCATCGCCCCAGAATTCGATACGGCAGGGATTCTCCTGCGTGAGGTCGAAGACATCGAGAATATCGCCGCGCACCGCGAACTGGCCAGGACTGTCGACCTGGAAATTCCGCTCATAGCCCATAGCCGTGAGCTTCGTCTCGATGGTCTCCTCCGTGATCGTCTCATTTTTGGAAAGATGGAGAATATTCTCCTTCAGAACGGCCAGCGGAATCTGCGGCGTCATAAGGGCAGAATACGTCGTGACAATCGTGGCTCCCCGCCCTTCCAGCAGCTGCCGCAGGCACTGGATGCGCTCTGTCTCGATTTCGCGGCTCCGCAGGTCCGCCTGATAGAAGATGAGATCCTTTGCCGGAAACTGCACCGTGTTCCGGTCATAAAACCGGCAGTCCTCCGCGATTTCCCTTGCCCGAAGCTCGCTGTAGGTGAGAATAAGCCGCACGCCTGCATGCGGCTTTACTTCCTCCGCATCCGCAAGCGCGAAGCAGAAGTGCACCTTCTGTGAGGAGACGCAGCCATCGGCCAGAATATACCCTTCCGGCTCTGCAAGTTCGTTTACCGCATTATTGAATTGTTCCGATGCCCGGAGCGGGCTGAATATTGCTTTCATTGTATGCTGACTTCTTCATTGCTCTGCGGGGCGTTTTCCCGGCAGCTTATTGTCCGGACTTCCTCCTGCCGCATTTCGTATTGAACCGGTTCATGGCTTCCTCGACGCCTTCCGTCAAAATCACCGGAACCGCTTCCGCGGCGCGCTTCTCGGATGAATCCAGAAGCTCCCTGTCTTCTCCCGTCGGATGGCCGAGAACATAATCTGCAAGGTCATAGTCCGGCGACGGCTTCGCGCCGACTCCGACGCGGATCCTCGTAAACCCGTCCGTGCCGAGATTCAATATGATGTTCTTAAGACCGTTGTGGCCTCCGGCACTTCCCTTCGGCCGCACCCGGATCTGCCCCAGCGGCTGGTCGATATCGTCGCAGATGACAATCACATCGGTTTCCGGATCCGCCTTGTAGAAATCGACCTGTTCGCGGATGGCCTCCCCCGAGAGATTCATGTAGGTCTGCGGCTTCATGAGAAGCACTTTCTCTCCCTCTATATATCCTTTTGCAACAAGGCTTTTTCCGTCCCGCGTCTGCGCCGGGAAATGATATTCCTCCGACAGAATGTCGATGACTTCAAACCCTGTATTGTGTCTTGTCTTTACATATTCCCTGCCCGGATTCCCGAGACCTGCAATGATTTTCATAGAATGGAAACCTCCCTGTCTTTCCCGTGCTAATGATAAACGCTGCGGCCCGGGGCCGCAATCCGCCGTGGCAGGCAAAAAAATACCGACACTGCCCGATCTGACCCCTTTACAGCGTCAGAACAGACGGCACCGGTATTCATCGTATGCAGGAATCTGCATGCTTTCCTCTTGTTTAATTCTCTGCCGCACACCGGCAGCAGGTTCTCAGGATCTTCATGTTGCAATCAGGCCGATTCAGTGCAGACACTGCACCGGATCAGCACTTACTTAATTGTTGGCATCCGGCTCCTCGAGACTTTGCCGGTAGCGTTCCAGAATGATTTTCTCAAGACTGGAACGTGTTTCGGAGTTGATAGGATGTGCGATATCTCTGAATTCACCATCCGCCGATTTTTTGCTCGGCATTGCGATGAATAACCCTTTTTCCCCCTCGATTACCTTGATGTCATGAACCACAAACACGTTGTCGATCGTGATGGAAACAACCGCTTTCATCTTACCGTCCTTCGCAATTCTACGAACTCTCACATCCGTGATTTCCATAGCTTTCTCTCTCTTTCTGCGATTTTTTGACGGTTAACCATATAACGATCACGATGTATGAATTAGAGTGCCTTACCGATCATTACATAATGTACCTTGCGTTTTTCTCTACTACTATCTTTACACCGTCCTCTCCTTTAAAATATGCATTCGCCTGAAGCGTATCACGGCTTTCTACTATGCAGTTCTCAATATAAGTGTTATCTCCGATATACACATCATTCAGAATGATGGAATTGCGGATCACGCAGTTGTTCCCGACATAAACCTTCTGGAACAGAACCGAGTTCTCGACAGTTCCGTTGATAATGCATCCGGCTGCCAGGAGACTGTTGTGAACAGAAACTCCAGTATTGAACTTTGCCGGAGGCAGATCAAGCACTTTTGAATTGACCGGAGGGTATTGGCGGAAGAAGTAGTCTCTGACTTCCGGTCTGAGGAAATCCATGTTGGTGCGGAAGTAATCATCAACCGAGGCGATGTTGCTCCAGTAGTCCTTCATCGGATATCCGTAAATCCGCTTTACATCTTTATAACGGATCAGAATGTCCTGTACAAGATCATAGCGGCTCTCTTCCTGCGCCTTCTCGAGCAGCTCGATGAGCTGACGGCGGCGGATCACATAAATGCCGCAGGAAATTGTATTGGACTTTGCCACAATGGGCTTCTCTTCAAACTCACGGATTCTTCCGTCCTCATCCATGATGACGGTTCCATAGCGTTCGACATTCGTATCCGCAGGCATCTCACGCACAACAACAGTGATATCAGCCTTCTTGTCGATGTGATACTTGAGGACCTCATTATAGTCCATCTTGTAGACACAGTCGCCAGAACAAATCACAACATACGGCTCGTGCGAATTCTTCAGAAAAGCCAGATTCTGCGCAATGGCATCCGCGGTGCCGCGATACCAGCTGTTGCTCTCGTTCGTGAGCGCCGGCGTGAAGAGGAACATTCCTCCCTGCTTGCGCCCGAAATCCCACCACTTCGAAGAACTCAGATGCTCATTGAGGGAACGTGAGTTGTACTGCGTGAGGACAGCAACCTTCGAAATGTGAGACCACTCCATGTTGCTCAGGGCAAAATCAATGCTCCGGTAGCTGCCCGCAATCGGCATCGCGCAGACCGCGCGCTTCTCGGAGAGCTCTCTCATGCGTTTGCTGTTGCCGCCTGCAAGAATAATTCCTATCGCTCTCATGCCTGGTCACCTGCCTTAACAAGACTTTTGCCGCTCTCAAGACATCCGCCCGGAAAATCCTCTGCAGCCGTATCTCCGGACACCAGTGCATTTTTGCCGATGCTCACGCCGTCCGGTATATGCGATTTCTCGCCGACAACCGTAAGTCCGTCCCGGTAAATATTCGGTGCCGTCTCATTCGGCACCTCTGCGCCTTCACCGATGCGGACCCCGTTTCCAATGACGGCGCTCTCTGCGACGATCGCCTTTTCGAAATATCCGCCGCCTCCGATGACGGTGTCATTCATAATGATAGAATCACGGACGACGGTACCCTCGCCGATGGTGACGCAGGTGCCGATGACGGAATTGATGACCTGTCCGTAAATCTCGCTGCCCTCGCCGACGATCGAGCGCTCGATGGAGCTGTTCGGTCCGAAGTACTGCGGCGGAAGCGTGGTATTGCGTGTGTAGATTTTCCAGTACTCTTCGTACAGGTTGAACTCCGGAACGACATCGATGAGCTCCATGTTCGCCTGCCAGTAGCTCGTGAGCGTTCCGACATCCTTCCAGTAGCCGTTGAATTCATAGGCATACAGCTTCTTGCCCTGATCCCGGCAGTACGGAATAATATGTTTTCCAAAATCAAGACCCGGCTGCGAAGCGTTCGAGAGCAGCGCCTCCTTCAGAACCGGCCATGAGAAAATGTAAATGCCCATGGACGCGAGATTGCTGCGCGGGTGTTCCGGTTTCTCCTCAAAATCCGTGATGCGGCTGTCCTCATTCGTGACCATGATTCCGAACCGCTTTGCTTCCTCCATAGGAACCGGCATGACTGCGATGGTTACGTCCGCGCCCTTCTCCTTGTGATAATCGAGCATCGTCTCGTAATCCATCTTATAAATATGATCTCCGGAGAGAATCAGTACATAGTCCGGATTGTATGTTTCGATATAATCAATGTTCTGGTAAATTGCATTCGCCGTGCCGGTGTACCACTCCGTGTCCTCCATCTTCTCATAGGGAGGAAGTACCGTGACGCCGCCGACGTTCCTGTCGAGATCCCACGGAATACCGATCCCGATGTGCGTATTCAGCTTCAGGGGCCTGTACTGCGTTAAAACTCCGACTGTATCGATTCCAGAGTTTACGCAATTGCTCAGAGGGAAATCGATGATGCGGTATTTGCCGCCGAAACAGACGGCCGGCTTTGCCATTTTGGATGTAAGAATACCAAGACGGCTTCCCTGCCCTCCGGCAAGAAGCATGGCAATCATTTCTTTTTTGATCATACCAACACGCATTCTTTAAATCTTGTCTGATTTAAGTCTTATTTGAGGGTAGAGAAACAGACCGCTGAAGGATCAGCGGCGGAGGCGTTTCTTGAACCTGTATACAAATTATAACACAGCAATTGTTGAAACGGAACTTTTACGGTCCGTAAGCGGCCCTTTTTATGTCAAAATTCAACAATTTTCTGTGATAATTTGTCCGGCTTATTAAAAAAATGCCCTATTTCTGACTGTTTTTCCTCAATGGAACTTTCAAAATGAACTTACCGAAGGATTTTTTACTCATGCACTATTATACACACATTGTTTTGATGTTTGTATTCGTGTTTTTCAAAAAATGATCTGTCTCCCTGACAGCAGCCCTCCTGCGGTATAATAGCAAGACGGGTATGGACGAATGAAGTAGAATAAGATAGATAAAGATAGATATATGTACAGTACGGCGCCTGGCGCCGTCAGTAAGCGGGCAAGGCTCCGCCGGCCGCCCCGGGCGGTCAGAAAGGGACACAATGTATCAGGTTGACTTTAAAAATCCTTCAGCACACATCTATTTCTGCGGCATCGGCGGCATCTCGATGAGCGGCCTTGCAGAAATTCTGCATTCCGAGGGCTTTACGGTTTCCGGCTCCGACCGGCAGCCGTCCGCGATGACAAAAAGGCTGGAAAGTCTCGGAATAAAAGTTTATTACGGTCAGAAAAAAGAAAATATCACAAAGGATATTGACGCGGCAGTTTTTACGGCGGCGATCCATCCCGACAATCCGGAATATGTCGCCGCGCGTGAGTTCGGCATTCCGATGCTCACCCGGGCACAGCTCCTGGGACAGGTCTGCAGCAACTACGACCTCTCTGCCGCAGTCTCCGGAACGCACGGCAAGACCACGACGACCTGCCTTGTCTCGGAAATCCTGATGGAAGCCGGTTTTGATCCGACCATCTCTGTCGGCGGCATCTACGACCGCATCGGCGGCAACATCCGCGTGGGACAGTCCGAAAATTTCGTGACAGAGGCCTGCGAATACACGAACAGTTTCCTCTCGCTTTATCCGCGCATCGGCATCATTCTGGACATCGACGCCGACCACCTCGATTTCTTCAAGGATCTTGCGGACATCCGCCGTTCCTTCCATCAGTTTGCGCGCCAGATATCCCCGGACGGATGGCTTATCATCAACTCGGACATTGAAAATGTCTCCGAGATCACAGACGGCGTGCGCGCCCGCATCATCACCTATGGTTCCTCGCCGGAGAGCGACTATTATCCGAGTGACATCACGTATGATGATCTCGGATGCCCGACGTTCACCCTCAACCGCAGGAACGCTTCCTCCGCCCCCGCACAGCAGAAGATCACACTCTCCATCCCCGGCGAGCACAATGTATACAATGCCTGTGCAGCGGCCGCGGCCGGCGATATCTACGGTGCTGAACCGGAAGTGACAGCAAAGGCTCTTCGAAATTACAAAGGTGCAAAGCGGCGCTTTGAATACCGCGGCGAGATGAACGGCATCACCATTATCGACGATTACGCGCATCATCCGACTGAAATTGCGGCGACCATCAACGCCGCAAAGAAGCTGAAGAAGGACCGCGTCGTCGTTGCTTTCATGCCGCACACGTACACGAGGACCAAGGCGCTCATGGGTGATTTTGCAAAGGCCCTTTCTCTCGCCGATGAGGTCCTGCTCGCCGATATTTATCCGGCGCGTGAGACTGACAATCTCGGAATCAGCTCCGAAACCCTGGCAGATGAAATTCATAAGCTGGGCCACTCGGCGGTCTATCTCGGAAGTTTTGAAAAAATCGAGGATTATGTCCGGAAAAATCTTCACAAAAATGATTTGTTGATAACCATGGGTGCCGGAAACATCGACACTGTTGCGGATGATCTTCTTTCCTGAGCGCTTTTCGAACATTGTCCACTTAAAGGATTTTTAGCTTATGTGGATGAGCCTGTGGATAACTTGCCGCGGAGAATCGGAAAAAGGAGGAGATATCCACAGAATCCACTTTTTCCATCTTTCCGGCGCCCGCCGCAGGCCGCGTTTTTTTCTGTGAGGTTTGCCCATTTAAGATCAAAATTTCCGGGTGTATACTTCAGTCATTCCAAAAAGAACTTTACGTCAAATTTACAGAGTGCCGGCCGCATACAGCGCCTTCCTGCCCGTGTGCGGCCGCATTCTTTCCGAATGAAGAAGTAAAATGCCTGGGGGTTGGGGGAAGTGTTTACGATTTACGACGACACCAAGACGGGATCGACTGTTGTCTCGAACCTGTTCATTGATAATTACATGAAGGATGCGAACGACGCGCAGATCAAGATTTACCTGTATCTGCTCCGTCAGCTCGGCGCCGGCAGGGCTACCAGCATCGCCGATATGGCGGATGAGTTCAATCATACCGAAAAGGATGTCATCCGCTCGCTCCGCTATTGGGAGAAGAAGGGTCTGCTCTCCATTGACACCGATTCAAAGGGCAATCTCTGCGGTGTCCATGTGCTTGACGCTGCTGAAAACGGGACCGCCCGTCAGGACTCCCGCATCATCTCGATCGCTCCCGCTCTCGAGGAGAGAGTGCGCGAGGAAAGAGAAGCCCGGGTTTCCTCCGATCCGGTCTGTGCCGAAAATGCCCGCAGTTCCGGGAATACCGCAGAGAATCCGTCCTGCAGCGCATCTTCGGAAGAAGACGGCAATGCCGTCCGGTTCTCCGCCGGCAGCAGCCGTGATGCCGTCGATGCAGAGGCGCTGCGCGCTTTCCGCGAGAATAAAAACCGCAGAGACCTGCTTTTCGTCGTTGAACAGTACGTCGGCAAGCCGCTCTCAGCATCCGAGCTCCGCACGATCTGCTTCATTTCCGGGAATCTGAAATTCTCGGATGATCTCATCGACTATCTCGTTCAGTACTGCGTCGACCGCGGCAAGAAGGATTTCCGCTATATCGAAAAGGTCGCAGTGAACTGGGCTGAGAATGGCATTACAACGCCAAAACAGGCGGCAGCGCAGACGAATTCTGCTCCCCGCGCAGGCGGAAAGAAGGCCGGAAAAAACGGCACTGCCGGCTCCTTCGGCAGCTTTGAGCAGCGCAGTTACGACTGGAACGAGCTCGAGAAAAAAATTCTCGGCAGCTGACGGGTCTTCCCCTGTTATTCTTTAGGGAAATGCTCCGCTTTCATGAATAAGGAAACTTAGTGCGAATGTCATTAACCAGAGAACAATACGACAGCATCATGTTCGAATACTCCCGCATCCGCCTTTCAAACAGCCGCGAAATGGCAAGAAGACGGGCGGAGGTCCAAAAGAAGATTCCTTCCTACGATGATGCTGCACGCACCATCGTAGGCAGCGGCGTGGAGTTGCTCCGGAAGTCACTCGGATCCGGCACATCGTTTGACCGGGAGAGCTTCGTCCTCGAAGAGAAGAAGGCTGAGGCGGTGCAGCACAAACTCCTCGCAGACAATGGTTTTGACGTTCACTATCTTGATCCCATCTACACCTGCCCGTACTGCCATGACACGGGGTACGTCGGAAATGAGAAATGCCGCTGCTTCCGCGCGAAGGAGATTACGCTTCTCTATCATCAGTCGCGGATTCAGGAACTCGCAGAGGCTGAAAACTTTGAAACCCTCTCCCGGAAATGGTACAAGGGAGAGGATCTCACAAATTTCGTCCGGGCCGAGGAGGCTTCGCGCACATTTGTGCGACAATTCGGCAGACTCTATCAAAATCTGTTTTTCTATGGTAATGTAGGCACCGGAAAATCTTTCCTGTCCATTTGTATTGCACATGAAATCCTGCAGCAGGGCCATTCTGTGATTTATTTCTCGGCGGCTGAGCTCTTCGGAAGACTGTCCGCTCTCGCCTTCGACAGAAATCACAGGGAGGATCTCATTCGTCTGCAGAATGACCTTTATACATGCGACCTTCTCATCATCGATGATCTCGGGACGGAAGGTACAAACAGTTTTGTCGTCTCTCAGCTGTTTGCGCTCATCAATGAGCGGCATCTGAGTTCTCACCCGACGATCATCTCGTCCAACCTGAGTATGAAGGATTTAAGCTCGGCGTACACCGAACGTATTTCCTCACGCATTCTCAGTTATTACGGTATCTATAAGCTCACCGGAGTCGATATCCGGATACAGAAGCGGTACGGCAGCAATTGATAACAGCCCGGCAGCATTTTACAGTATGGAAGACCCTGGTCTACGATCAGGACGGCAAGAGCGGGCAATTGTCAGGAGCTGTTCCCGGGCATGGCCGGTAAGGACCTGTCCCTGAAGGAGGAAACGGAACAAATGGAAACATCCAGAAAAGGTGAAAAGCGCGTTCTCGACAGCATCCCGGTAGGATCTCTCGGGCTTATTCCGCTTGCGGGCTGCCGTCAGCTCGGCGAAAAAGTCGACCGATACCTCACCAAGTGGCGCATGGAGCGCGAGAGTGAGCACAAGGACAGTCTTGCTTTTGCAGGATATGAGCGCCCGACATACATCGTGGACTGCGAAGTTCCGGCATGGACCTCTACATCATGGTGGATGTCTGCAACTACAGCCAGACCTACAAGCTGTTCGGCGAAGTGAACCACATGTCACCGGATGACCATTATCAGAACCTCAAGCGTGTCATCGCCGCTGTCGGCGGCAAGGCGCGCCGCATCACCGTCATCATGCCGTTCCTCTATGAGAGCCGTCAGCATAAGCGCTCCACGCGTGAGTCTCTCGACTGCGCTGTCGCTCTTCAGGAGCTTGTCCGCATGGGCGTCGACAACATTATCACCTTTGACGCACATGATCCGAGAGTCCAGAATGCAATTCCGCTCTCCGGCTTCGAGACGGTCCAGCCGGTCTATCAGTTCATCAAGGGACTGCTGAAATCCGAGAAGGATCTCACCATTGATTCCGATCACATGATGATCATCAGCCCGGACGAAGGCGGTATGAAGAGAGCCGTCTATCTCGCCAATGTCCTGGGTCTTGATATCGGTATGTTCTACAAGAGAAGGGACTACACCCGTGTTGTCGACGGCCGCAACCCGATCGTCGCACATGAGTTCCTTGGCTCCGATGTCGAGGGCAAGGACCTGATCATCTACGACGATATGATTTCCTCCGGCGAAAGCTGCCTCGAGGTTGCCCGCGCCCTTAAGGAGCGCAAGGCCCGCAGAGTTTACATATTCGCGACCTTCGGTCTCTTCACGAATGGACTCTCCGAGTTCGACAAAGCTTATAAGGACGGCGTCATCACAAAAGTTTTCACGACGAACCTCATCTATCAGACCCCCGGTCTTCTCGAGCGTCCGTGGTACTGGAGCTGCGGCATGAGCAAGTACATCGCATACATCATCGACACACTGAACCACGACAGCTCGATCAGCGATCTGCTTGACCCGGTCGACCGCATCCAGAATGCCGTCGCCCGCTACCGCGAGGAGCAGGCCGGCGCAAATCAGGAAACGTCAGCGGAATAATCTTCCGTACTCAGGGGCGGGAATGCACAGGTGAGCAGCACATTCATCTCATATTCATAGCGGCTGCCCCCGCGAAGGGGCCTGACAATAGAACTGCTCTGAAGCAGAACCATTTTTCATCGTTTACACGAGAGTATGAAGGCTGTTCCTAAAACGGACTTTAAGACAGCATATATTTTTAGAAAAAATAAAACGGGCTGGAAGAGCTGAAATTAATTTCAGCTCTTCCAGCCCGTTCTCTCAGAACAGAAACTCCGCTGTCTGTGAGGTACACAACGTAAGAACAGCCGCTGCCGGTGAACTGTTCTTCAGCCGCGGTGCGCTGTACTCGCTCGAGTTTTCCCGTGGCCGGATTCATGAGGACAACGATCGAGTCGTTGTAGCCGACGATGAGCTCCGCCTCCTGCGCGCCGCCGTACAGTGCAAGAACCGGTTTCTCAACGCTCACATAATACAGCACCGCATCCAGCGAGCATCCGGTGAGCGTGAAAGCCTCCGAATCCGGAACGGTCTGCTCAATAATCTCGGGAATATCTCCGCCGGATGCAAGGGCGGACGCCGGGTCTTCTCCCACAGCACCCTCGAAATCAAAGATTGCTTTGAGGCACGCCGCGATACTGCCGCTGCCGTCATCCGCCGTGCCCGTGATCGCCATGATCTGATTGCTCTCCAGACGTCCGTATTTCTTCCAGATGTAGCGGCCGCTGTCATCCGTGATAAAGCCGGCGCTTTCATCCGCCAGAGCGACCGCTCTCGACAGATCATCGCAGAAACCGGTCACACCATAAAGATCGTAGACAAAGAATACGCTGCCGTCCGTCTGCGCTGTCCCGGTGCTGCTTCCCGCCTGTTCCTGCGCGTTTCCCGTGCTGTCCGCAGTATACGCCTCCCGCGCAGCCTCCGTGTCGATATCCCTTGAACCCTCGAAGAGAACAAATTTCGGCTCAATATACGTGATATTCCTGCCGGAGAAATTGTGGAAGCTGATATTGCGGACCGTAAGATACATATCGTCATCATCCGTCACGATCGAGGCAGAGCCTGAATCCTCCTCCTTGTTCTGAAGGATTTCATCCGGTTCCGCGTCGACATAGCTTCCGGAGGCTTCGTCCTTACTCACCCGCGAAAACGTGATCTGGTTTCCTTCAATCGTGCAGCCCGTGACGTAATAGCCGGAAACACTGTAGTCCTCGAGTACCTGCAGATCCGGACTTACAATCAGGACCTCGGACATCGGCAGGATCACGCGCCCCGAGGCATCGCGCACGATATCGCTGCTTCCCACCTTGCCGTATATGAGATCCTCCGAGATGAAGCCGAGAGGGACTAGCCGCACGCCGGAATCCGCCGTAATGCTGCTCTCCCGCATCGTCTGAAAATTCATCAGGCGGATCTCCGCAGTCGTCCCGTATTCGTCCATTCCGTCCGCGCCGTACGCAAACATCTGTGCATCGTCTGACACCTGGTAGGCACCGGTCGCCAGTCCGTCTGCCTCTACTGTCACGGCCGCATTCGTGAGGTTCACATTGTAGATCGTCTCATCGATCAGGATGAGAAGCCGGTTGCTCTTATTGTAATAGGTGAGCCGGTCCACCTGAGACTTCAGGAGCTCATACGAGCCGTCGTAAGGGATGAATGCCATCTCCTCGTCCGTCCGGTATTCATTGTTGTACTCATAGACTGCGACGCCGGTCTGTCCCTCATGCCGTCCGCGGTTCATATATCCGTAGACGATGAAATCGACATTGCCGGTCTCATCGACGTTCAGGATCTTGATGCCGTACTCCCGATTTGTCTCCCGAAGGTCTGTACTGTCCGCATTTCCGAAGGAGAAGATCGTCGAAATCGTCTCCCGCTCCGGGATACATCCGTAAAGTCTGCCGGCATTCACGAACGCAAAAGCCGACCCTCCCTGGCTCTCGACCAGGTCCGCATCACCGGTAATGCCGAGACTGATCTGGTTTTCACTCAGACTTCCATTGTCCTTCGGCACATAGATCTGATTCATCGTGCGGTCAAAGTCAAGCAGATAGATGCGGTCGGTTCCCTGACGCACGCGGTAATATTCCGTGCATTCGTAGTACTTGTCCGTTCCCGCGTCGCTGCATGTGAGGATATAGTTCATCCGGAACATGCAGTCTGTTCCGGAGATATCGCGGATTTCCGTCACCGGCGTCAAAACTTCACTAACCGCAAGGTCTCCGTACATGGCGAGAACCGTCGTGCTGTTAATCGTCACATGGGAATAGTCATTGTTGTCAAGGGACTGGTCTGTCTCCAGACACTGATCGAGAATGTCCCGTTTCTTTGCAATCGCATCGTCGTGGAACTGCTGTACGAAAACAAGCTCTTCGTCAATAACCGACCGGTCGTCCGCAGCCGTTTCAGCAATGCGGGTATAATAGCGGATCGTATCATCCGACGTCGTCGTGACGAGGAGGATGAACATATATTCTGTTCCGTCTTCGATCAGATTCTGCAGCTGCAGCGAGGCTTCGATGTTTCCGTCGCTGTCCCGGTTCCAGTCCGCTTCATCTATGGAATTGTTTTCGATGAGCCTGCCGCCGTCCAATGTGCGTACTTCAAAAGACAGGCCGGTAATATCCGCTCCGCAGCTCTCCACTGCGAAGCTTACCGTCCTGTCTTCGTCAATCGGTGTTATGCAGGTTCTGTAATGGCTGATGTCCCGGGCAGAAGCATTGCCGTGCAGCTCGTTCACCCGGGCCGTACCCTCCTCCATGATGACTACGGGGAATGTCGCCTCGTCCATGTCCGCTGTGACATCCGTGCTCTCATGATTCATGAGCGACTCGAAAAGAAAGACTGCAAGAACGAACACTGCCGCAGCGTACACCAGCCTGAGAATGGCATTACGCATACTGTCCTGCTGCTTTCTCTGCTTCCTCTGCTCTCTCTTCTGCCTTTTCCGTGTAATGATGCGCGTCCTCGAGCATCATGTCCTTGACCTTCATGAGTCTTGTCTGGGAACTTCTCTCCGCCTCATCCAGCTTCATGGTGATATAGCGAATGTTCGTCTCCATATCCGGGATCATGACGTGCTCGAGCGCATTGACTCTGCGGCGCGTCTTCTCGATTTCCGCTGCCAGCAGCTGGCAGGTTTTCTCACTTCCTGCAAGCTCAAGCATATCCGGCAGCAGCTCCGAGAGGGAATGAACCGCATCATCAAGATCGCTCGACGTAAACGCGAAGCCGTACGAGTAAATATCGTTCGGGTCCGACGTTCTCGTCTTGTACGTATAAATCGGGACGTTGACACTCATAATATTTTTCGTGCCCGTCTCGAGCGTGACTTCCTGTTTCGGCGTCATGAAGGCGACACGGACCGCCTCGTCCGACATTCCGGAACTCGCAAGCGCGAAATTCTTGTTTGCTTCCCGGATGCCCTTTTCAACCTTCTCGCGGAGCGCCTTGTTTTTGCGCACCTCAATCAGGAACTGACGCATCAGTTCATCACGTTTATCCTTTAAAAGCTTGTGTCCCCGGCGGGCAGTCGTCAGCTTTTTCTTGAGCCGCGTAAGCTCCATCCGGGTGGGGTTGACCTGTGTAGATGCCACGACAAATCGACCTTTCTTCTATCATGCGCACGTAAGCAGGGACAGGTTTGAAATCCCGCTCTTTGGAAGCCGCGTTCTGTGCCCTGCCGCCTCTATTAATCTTCTTCGTATGGCTTGTAATACTTGTCCAGATACTCGTCCTTGATACGCTTCAGCTCGGTTCTCGGAAGAATGCCGAGAAGCTTCCAGCCAATGTTCAGCGTCTCCTCGATGCTGCGGTCCGTGGTGTATCCCTGCGAGACGAATTCTTCCTCGAACTTGTCCGCGAACTTCGCATACTTCTTGTCGACATCCGTCAGAGCCGCTTCGCCGAGGACAACCATGAGTTCCTTGTTCTCCTTGCCTCGCGCATAGGCCGCGAACAGCTGGTTCAGAACATCGGCGTGATCCTCACGGGTCTTGCCCTTGCCGATACCTTTATCCTTCAGTCGGGACAGGGAAGGCAGAACGTCGATCGGAGGCTCGATGCCTTTGCGGTACAGATCACGGGACAGAATAATCTGGCCCTCGGTGATGTATCCGGTAAGGTCAGGGATCGGGTGCGTCTTGTCGTCTTCCGGCATGGTCAGAATCGGGATCAGGGTAATGGAGCCCTTTTTGCCCTTCTGACGGCCTGCGCGCTCGTAAATGCTCGCAAGGTCTGTGTACATGTAGCCGGGATATCCGCGGCGGCCCGGAACTTCCTTGCGGGCTGCGGAAATCTCACGAAGAGCATCCGCGTAGTTCGTGATGTCCGTCATGATGACAAGCACGTGCATGTCCTTCTCGAATGCGAGATATTCCGCGCAGGTGAGCGCCATACGCGGTGTAGCGATACGCTCGACGGCCGGATCATTTGCGAGGTTGACGAAAAGAACGGTACGGTCAATAGCGCCGGTCTCGCGGAAGGACTGAATGAAGTCATTCGATTCCTCGAAGGTGATACCCATAGCCGCGAAAACAACTGCAAACGGTTCCTCTGAGCCGATAACCTTTGCCTGACGGGCGATCTGCGCTGCCAGTCTTGCATGCGGAAGGCCGGACGCAGAGAAGATCGGAAGCTTCTGGCCACGTACCAAGGTGTTAAGACCGTCGATTGCCGAGATACCGGTCTGAATGAATTCCTGCGGATAAGCACGCGCCGCCGGGTTCATCGGAAGGCCGTTGATGTCGCGCCTCTCCTCCGGGATGATTTCCGGTCCGTCATCGATCGGTTCGCCGAGTCCGTTGAAGACACGGGACAGCATATCTTCCGATACGCCGAGCTCCATGCTCTTGCCGAGGAAACGCACCTTGCTGCTCTCCAGGTTCAGACCTGCCGCATTCTCATACAGCTGGACCAGAGCGTTCCCGCCGTCGATTTCAAGAACTTTGCAGCGGCGCTTCTCGCCGCTTGCAAGCTCGATCTCGCCGAGTTCGTCGTATGCGACGTTTTCAACCCCTCTGACCATCATCAGAGGGCCGGCGACTTCTTCTATTGTTCTATATTCCTTCGGCATCAGAACTCCTCCTCATTACTCGAAGCGGCCTCATCCACTTCCTTCGTGATCTCTGTCTCGATCCGGCCGTACTCGCTCTCGACGTCTTTCTCTTCGATATACTTATAACGGCCGATCTGTTCGCGGACAGGAAGTGCGACGAGCTTTGTGATATCCGCTCCCTTCATAAGTGCACTGCTGCAGGCATCATGAAGATCAAGAATAAGACCCATCATGTGATACTGCTTGTTCAGGGATGTGTAGGTATCGGTTTCATGGAATGCGTTCTGGTGCAGATAGTCCTCACGGATGGACCGTGCGGTCTCCATCTTCAGACGGTCCGGTGCGGACAGGGCGTCTTCACCGACCAGCTGAACCATTTCCTTCAGCTCGGATTCATCATGAAGAATGCGCATGACCTGCGCGCGCTTCTTCATCCAGTCTTTGCCGGCGTGTTCATCGAACCAGTCCGCCAGGGAATCCTGATACAGTGAATAGGAGGTCAGCCAGTTGATTGCCGGGAAGTGACGCTCATAGGCGAGCTGTGCATCGAGGCTCCAGAAGACCTTGACAATACGGAGGGTAGCCTGTGTGACAGGCTCGGAAAGGTCGCCGCCTGCAGGGGATACAGCGCCGACTACGGAAAGGGCGCCTTCTCTCTTCTCGCTGCCGAGCGTGATGACACGGCCGGCGCGCTCGTAGAACTGAGCGAGTCTCGATCCGAGGTAAGCCGGATAGCCTTCCTCACCGGGCATTTCCTCAAGCCGTCCGGACATCTCTCGCAGAGCCTCAGCCCAGCGGGATGTGGAGTCTGCCATCAGAGCGACTGAATAGCCCATGTCGCGGAAATACTCTGCAATGGTGATGCCGGTGTAAATGGAAGCCTCACGGGCTGCAACCGGCATATCCGATGTGTTTGCAATAAGAACTGTACGCTCCATCAGGGAGTAGCCGGTCTTGGGATCCTTCAGTTCCGGGAACTCGTTCAGAACATCCGTCATCTCATTGCCGCGCTCGCCGCAGCCGATATAGACGACGATATCCGCATCAGCCCACTTTGCGAGCTGGTGCTGGACAACGGTCTTGCCGGAGCCGAACGGTCCGGGGACTGCTGCCGTGCCGCCCTTTGCGATCGGGAACAGTGTATCAATGACACGCTGACCGGTTACAAGAGGCATCTGCGGCGGAAGCTTGCGGACATACGGGCGGCCCTTACGGACAGGCCACTTCTGAATCATCGTGATCTCCGCATCTGTCCCGTCTTCCTTTGTCAGAACGGCAATCGTATCCGTAACCTTGAAATCGCCCTCCGCGATGGACTTCACCGTGCCCTTCACTTCCGGCGGAACCATGATCTTGTGAGTGACGATGTGGGTTTCCTGCACCGTTCCGAGGACATCGCCTGCGGATACCTTGTCGCCCGCCTTCGCGGCCGGAACGAAATGCCAGACCTTGTCTCTCTTCAGGGAAGGAACCTGAACGCCTCTCTGCAGAAGGTTGCTGCCGGTGACCTTCATGATGTCGTCCAGAGGTCTTTGAATACCATCGTAGATACTGCTGATAAGACCCGGGCCGAGCTCGACGCTCATGGGCATTCCGGTGCTGACAACCGGAGCACCCGGTGCAAGGCCGCCGGTCTCTTCGTAAACCTGAATCGAAGCCTCATCGCCGTGCAGCTCGATGATTTCACCGATCAGGTTTTTCTCGCCCACGCGAACGACATCGGACATGTTCGCGTCACGCATACCGGACGCAACGACAAGCGGTCCGGCAACTTTTTTGATAATACCTGTGCTCATTGGTGTAGTTCCTTTCCTGTTCTTTGCAGGGCTCTTCTCCGGGGCAGCGGAGCCGCGTCAAAACCAGTTTCTCCGCTCTTCTCCGCACAAACTCCGGCTCCGTAAAGCGCTGCGTCAATTATCATTTCCGAAGATGATATCGGAGCCGACTGCCTGCTCCACGGACTTCTTCACGGCTGCAAGTCCTTCGCCTGTGTTTCCGGAAATGCCCGGAATCAGGATCACTGCCGGTGTCGGAAGCGTACGGTAGTGCTCAATAGCCTCGGGAATCTTCGCTGCAAGCGCCTCCGTGACGTAGATGACGGTGTAATCCGATTCCGCCAGTCTCTTCAGCGTTTTTGCTGCGTCTTCCGCACTCACATCATCCATGCGGAAAGTATCCAGTCCCAGAGCGCTGAATCCGTATATGCTGTCCCAGTCGCCCATCACCGCAATTTTAGACATACGTCTCCCTCACTCTCTCCCGGATGACGTTTCCGGGCATATCATTGCGAAGACCTGTGAGGATAATCCGGACCGACTTGATTTCCATGCGCCGCGCCAGAATAAAGGCCGCAAGCGGATCAAGCCCGAATGAATTATGCAGCTGCGGACGGATCTTTTCGATCAGGAGGTTGTCACACCAGCATTCAAACGCCGAAAGAGACTTCTTCAGCTCATCCAGCGCGTCGGAATACGACGTCGCCGCGATATAAGCATTCAGAGCCTCGCTGCTGTCCGAAGCGGCTTCCGCCAGCCTCGTCACATCCAGCGTGCTGCAGGGTGCAAGTGCCTCAAGGAGGAAGCTCTTATCCTTTCCGGTGCGGCTTCCGCGGACCGCCGTCTTGATATCGCCGGTCGCACAAACAAGTTCGCCGTAGAGCCCAAGGAGGTCGCTCTTTGACGCCTTCCCCGCCTTCCGGATTTCCGTGAGGGCTGCGCGGTCAATGATGCAGTCGCACAGCTGTCCGTCACGAGTTTTGAGGAGAACATCCATCGCCTCTTCGGCCGGTGCGCGCATCTCCTGCGGAATGTCCTCAAAGGAGCGTTCCGCCATCGCCGTCTCCAGGAGGGAGGGATCGATCGTTCCGCCCTTCATATAAATTCCGGGATGCGTACCTGCCGTGCAGGCTTCCTTGATGGCCGCCTTTAAATTGTGATAGTCATTCTCATAGCGGAAGACATCGAAAACCGAGAGATCCTTCACCAGTTCCCCGATCAGATCCCAGATCTTCTGTTCCTCTCCTGTGAGAATTTCTTCCGCGTTCTGTCCCTCAGATCCCCAGCCCTTCTCTGCCAGCATCTTCAGCGCCGCCTCTTCACTGCCGCTCGATACGAGCGATTCAAGAAACTGCGCATTCAGCAGATGAAGCTCCTGGGAACGGATGCGGGCGACCGCGTAAATATATCCGTTGTCAGCCATTCTCTGTTTCCATTCCTAAACGAATCGGATTTCAGTTAAAAAGCGTTTTGCAGATAAGGTCCTGCACTTCTTCCTTCTGTGCATCCATCACAGCACGGAACGTGCAGTTTTCCTCAATTCCGCCATAGCCAAGGACGAAGCCGCCGCCGATTTCCGCCGGCTCCTTCGAAAGCTTCAGTGTCTTTCCTGCCGGAAGTGCCGCGGAGAGTCTGCTCTCAAAGTCTGCGGGAAGACGGTCCAGGTCCTTCTTTCCAAACGAAATAATCCCTTCGCCCGTCTGCGCGTTCTTTACTGCCATCCGCACAACCGCGTCAAAATATTCGTCCGCCGGCATGGACAGAATTGCTTCAAGCGCCTTGTCTTCTGTTTCCGCGATGAGTTCCTGCTTCTTCTTGAGAATCATCTGACGCCGCTTCAGCTGGGACGCCGAGGCCGCACGTGCTTTGATGTCTTCGCATCTGCGCGCACCCGCCTCATGGATTCTCGAAGCTTCCTCGTCTCCGCGCTTCTTTGCCGCCTCGAGGGCCGCACTGGTCTGAGCCGATGCGTCTTTCAGCACCTTTGCGTTCGCGTCATCGGCTTCCCGGCGGATATCCTCAATGATTTTATCTACTCCGTTCATAGTTTCTCCCGTCAAAACCGGATCAGATGTTAAGAGATGCAATACCGAAGATGGAAAGGATGGAGACCAGGAGTGCAAGGATAGCATAGGTCTCGACCATTGCCGGGAAAATCATGGACTTACCGAACTGATCGGGCTTCTTGTTGACTAGAGAGATAGAAGAAATAGCTGCATTTGCCTGCTGAACAGCGGAGAACAGGCCGACCCATGCCATCGGCATGCAGGCTGCGAAATAAAGAAGGCCCTTTGCAAAGGAGATATCGGAGCTTCCGCCCATGACACCGATCTGTGTAAGAGTGATGAAAGCGATCAGAAGTCCGTAAATACCCTGGGTGCCGGGAAGCAGCTGCAGGATAAGGACCTTACTGAACTTGGACGGGTCGTCGGTGACAACACCTGCTGCCGCCTGACCTGCCTTGCCGACACCGATTGCAGAGCCGATGCCGGACATAAGAGCTGAGCAGACAGCTCCTGCCAGTGCAAAGAAAACGCCTAAATTCTCCATAGTTAAATTTCCTCCTTGACTTTGAAGTACTTTGTATTTTGTGCAAACGGGGTGAACTTTTCACCGCCGCCGCTGTAAAACTTGCCGAAGAACTCAACGTACTCAAGACGATTCGTGTGAACATACGCGCCAAGGGCGTTGATTCCGAGATTCAGAATGTGGCCGATGATAAAGATCAGGATAAATGCAATCACACCGACCACTCCGGTTCCTGTTGCAACCATGCTGCCCATCTTGTTGAAGACCTGTGCAATGACACCGGTCGCAAGACCCAGGGCAAGCAGTCTGGAATACGAAAGAATATCGGAAAGCCAGCTTGTGATGCCATATGCGGAATAGAGACCTTTGAGAATTCTCTTGCCCCAGTTCTTCGACTCCCGTCCTCCGGTCAGCACAACACCGATAAAGCCGATGATCGCAAGCCACTTTCCGATCTGTCCCACCGTGTGGGAAAGCGGATTCATCTCAAGCATCGATGCCATCATCGGAAGCGTGAGCAGGTAAAGAATGCATCCGCCGACGAACATGTACCACAGCACGACATCATAGAATGCATCAAGATACTGATGATTCCGGATATCGTTATACGCGAGTGCTCCGAGACCGATAAACAGATGAATGATGCCGACAAGGAAGCAGAACGCCAGCATGCGCATCGGGTCATCGAGCTGTGCAAACCACAGCGGCTTCAGCGTGATATCATCCCGTCCGAAGAATGTGGTCGCAATAACCTGCACTGCATCGCCGAAGAAAGATCCGAACATGAATCCCCAGAACGTGGTGGAAATCCCGCAGTAGAAGAACATCTTCATCGTTTTCCTCATGCCGGGTTCCATGTGCTTCTTCTTTAGAAGAAGCAGTCCGCAGGCCACCACCATGATGATGCCGTAGCCCGCATCCGAGAGCATCATGCCGAACAGGAAATAATAGAAAAGCGCCACCAGCGACGAAGGGTCAAACTCCGTCTTGTTCGGAAGCGAATAGCTCTCGACAACACTCTCGACCGGATTTACAAATCCGTTGTTCTTCAGTGCAACCGGCGGATCATCCTTTTCGTCCGGGTCATCCGCCTCATACACGCAGTCAAACTTATTTGTGAGGCTCTTCTCAAGCGCATCAGAATACCGCTTTTCGACCCAGCCTCTGACAATGAAGACGGTACCGCTCTGCTCCAGTCCGCTGATGACATCGTATTTGTCTGCACGTAGACTGAAATAATCGGAAAGGAACTTCAGGTCCTCGCGGTCGCCCTCATATTCTTTGATTTTGCCGTCAATCGAGGTGAGATTTTTCTCAAGCTCTTCCCTGCGGGCTTCAAGGTCCTTACCCGCCTGCACAGGATCCGCACTTTCAAGCGGCGGCTTTGCGAAATTCATCTTCCGCAGCGCTTCCCGGACCTCTTCTTCATGATCTCTTCCGACGATCAGGAAGACACAGGTCTGCTCCGGCTCCTGCGATATCAGATTGATCTCACAGTCATCGACATCCGGGGCGTATTCCTTCAGCATCGCCTCTGCCTGGTCGAGCGTCGTTCCGCCCGGAAGCGATCCGGTGAAGACGGCTGCGCTCTTTGTGCCCTCAAAATCAAGCGGAAGGTCATACGAAGCCCAGGGTCTGAGAGCGACGATTCTCGATTCGATCTTCGGGATCTCCTGTCTCGAATCCTCGTATTCCTTGTCCAGTGAGACGATCTCCTGGGCCTTGCGCAGAATATCATCGCGGGAGAGGACTTTTGTCTCATACTGCTCCCTCGAGAGCTCTTTGCGCCCGTTCAGACTGTCGAGAAGTCCCGATTTCTCCGGTGCATGCCGGCCGAGAATCTCGAGAGCACTGTCTGCAATATCCGCATTCTTGCGGAACTGCGCAGATGCCTGCGAACGGTCCTGCCTTTTGAATACGTCATCGTCCGAATTCTGTGCCTCAACCTGGATCACGCCCTCGTGCTGAAGAAACTCAAGAATCCTCTTGCGGTCCTTCTTAAGCCCGACGATCAGGACACGTTTCATCGGTAAAACTGACATGTTACCTCCTTGCCGCATTCCCAAAACGGGAAAAACGGAGCTGTTACTCTGTGATCATCTTCACAACAGCCTTTACGGCTTCCGGCATCCTGGCTCTTGCCTTCGATTCGATGTCCGCGATTTCTCCGTCCGCACCGCCGAGCGCATCATTCATGATCTTCTCGGCCTCAGCCTGTGCGGCCTTCTCGGATTCCTTTTCCTCATCGCGGGCTTTGGCGACGATCCCTTCCTCGAGCTCCTTCGCCTTTTTCCCGGCATCCGCGATCTGCTTCTCTGCTTCCCGCTTTGCATCGGACTGGGACTGCGCCGCAGCCTTCTCTGCCTCCCGGATCCTTTCGATTGTCTCTTTTGCCATTTTATTCCTCCATGCCGCCGCAACCTCTCGGAAGAATGACGGCAGTTACTCAAATACCTATGGCTGGTCTGATGAGTTTTGACGGTGAGAAGAAGTACCTCATTGACATCAAATTATCAAACTCACAACGACCCTATTTTACAATAATCATTTCGGGCCTTCAATATAATCGGCTTGTATACACAGTCCCCGAAGCCGCACTCTCCGCAACGTGTGTATAAATAGGAATACATTTCATCCCCGCGGATACATTTTTCTTCTTCAAAGTCCGGCAGAATTGTACTCCGGCATTCCGCGAAGGCGGGCTTTCTGAATGATCCGAGGGCGTCCCGGCTCCTTTCCGCGGGTTCATGGGGACGGCCTGCGAAAATGCCGGGGAAGCTCTCCCAGCGGCATTTGTTTTTACACAAAATTGACTTTGCCCCACGGCGCGAATAAGATAATAGAAACAGCTGTATAAATGTCCGGCAGCGCGGAGCCGGCGACGTTTTCCGCGAAGGAGCCATACCCATGAGCAAGGTACCGGTTCTGTACCGCAGACGTATTATTCCGGAGGAGTGTGTACTTCTGAAGGATGACATTGTGCTGCGTTCGGATGACAACATGATTGTGACAGAATGGAAGGCACTGCACCCGAAGAAAGACCTTGCGCGCGGATATTCCTGTTACTATCTGCGGCGCGGCATCAAGGTGAGCCGCTTTATCGATCACCGCGGACGCCTCATGTACTGGTACTGTGACATCGTCGATTACGATTTCAGTGACGGCGGAAATGTGCTCACTGTGACCGATCTGCTCGCCGATGTTCTTCTCTATCCCGACGGGCGTCTCAAGGTCGTCGACCTCGACGAGCTCGCTGATGCAAACGACGGGGAGCTCATCACAAAGGAGCAGCTCGGCCGTGCCCTTCGGAACCTGAGCCGGCTTCTCGAAATCATCTACAGCAGGCAGTTCGACTCACTCACGCGGCCGATTCTCGAGGTGATGGGAGACAGCGCAGAAGCTGCCGGCCCGAATCAATAGAAAATCAGTAGAAGATATGTCCTCCGATGGTGTATTTGGGTGTGACCTGCGGAATCGGCGTGCGGAAGAAGATGCAGTTTCCGACATTGGTCTGGCCGGACATCGCCGCATCCGCTGCCTGGTAGCAGGAGTCTGTCGCCAGGTCGGCCGCAAGCGCCGCCGCCAGATGTCCGTTGGAGACAGGAGAAAACTGGCCGGACTGATAGATGACGCCGACAATGGTACTCGGAAAAGCTCCGGAAAGAACGCGGTTGACGACAACCGCTCCGACGGCCAGCTGGCCTTCATACGGCTCCGCACCGGCCTCGCAGTAGATAAGATTCGCAAGGAGCGTCCGGTCGCTGTCGGAAAATGTGACATCTCCGATGCTTCTCCAGACAGATTGATTGGACAGTGCCTCGAGTCTCCGCTCTTCCGCCAGCTGTTTCTCAAGTGCGGAAATATCTTCATTCTGCTGATCAAGCACATCGCCCAGCTGATCGCCCAGATCCTCGGCGTTGCTGATGGCCGACACATACTGGCTGATGCTGCTGTCGGCAGCACTGATGCTTCCTTTCGTGCTGCTCACAAGTTCAGAAACTCTGTTCTGCTCTGCCTCAGCGTCCTGTTTCAGATCCTCGAGGTCGCTCTTCTCCTGTTCAAGTTTTGCCTTTTTGTCCTCTATATCCGCCTGCGTCTGCTGATATTCCTTCAGCATTTTCCGGTCGTACTCTTCGACCCGCTCAATGTAGTTTTTACGGTTCAGAAGATCGCCGAATGTGCCCGCGCTGAGCAGCATCTCAAGCGGATAGGTACTGCCCTTTTCATACATGAACTGAATCCGGCGCTTCATGGACTCGTACTGGCTCTCTGCCTTTTCCTCGGCTTCCTCGAGCTCTTTATTGGTCGAATCGATTTCATCGTTCTTCGAATCGATCTTCGCCTCAATCTCCGAGAGTTTGTCCGCAGCTTCCGTGAGGCTTTCGTTTAAAGTGCTGAGCTGTCCTTCGAGGTCGCTCTTCTGATCCTCGAGAGCGCTTTTCGTATCATTGAGAGAGTCGATATTCTCCTCGTTCTGATCAATTGCCTGCTGCGTCTGCTGTGCCGCTTCCTTCGCCTTGTTCAGCTGCTGCTCCGTCTGTTTGGAATCTGCGTACGCCGAAAAAGGCAGTGCTGCCGTAAGCAGCGCTGCCAGAGAAATCATCAGTGCAATTTTCCTTATCCGGAAATGTTCCCTGTGTTTCATTGGCAATAAACCAGAATGGAAGTGTGTCCCGCGGGATTCCCGTTCATTCCGGGGGCCGGGGACGGCAGATTTATCTACAGATCGATCTCCACGTGCCGTCCGGTCGCCTTATAAGGCTCATAGACAACACCGGCCGCATCAAACATCGCTTTGCTGGCCAATGTGGAATCCGAGTCCGCATATTTGTCGCTTGCATAGACCACTTTCGCAATACCCGCCTGAATAATGGCCTTCGCGCATTCATTGCAGGGGAAAAGAGATACATACAGCGTCGCGCCCTCAAGGCTTCCTCCGCGGAAGTTGAGAATTGCATTGAGTTCGCTGTGTGTCACGTAAGGATATTTGGTACAAAGCTCGCTGTCCGCTTTGCGCGCCCACGGGAACTCATCGTCCGAGCATCCGCGCGGAAGCCCGTTGTAGCCGATGGAGAGAATCTTCTTCTCCGGGCTTACGATACAGCTTCCGACCTGTGTGTTCGGATCCTTCGAGCGCATGCCGGCAAGCTTTGCAACCCCCATGAAATATTCATCCCAGGAAATATAGTCTTTGCGTTTATCCGACATCGACACCCCCTGTACGTATTTACAGCCCGTGGGTTTACTCTGCCCCCTCGGAGCCGGCCCCCGGCATCCGGGAGAACGATTCGCCGGCATCCGGCACTAAGAGAGCGTCCCGCGTTCTCCCAAATGCGTTTACTTCGTCCCGAAGATCCGGTCGCCTGCGTCGCCGAGGCCGGGAACGATATAGCCATTTTCATTAAGGTGATCATCCTCTGCGCCGGCGATAATTATGTCTGCAGCCGTGCGCCTTGAGCTGCGTGATTGCGTCAATGGCGGAACCGCCGGTTGCGCACATCGGATCAACGACAAAAATCTCGCGCTCCGCGCAGTCCTGCGGAAGCTTGCAGTAATATTCGACCGGCTTTAATGTTTCCGGATCACGGTACAGGCCGATGTGTCCGACCTTTGCAGCAGGAATCAGAGTGAGAATTCCGTCCACCATGCCGAGGCCGGCGCGGAGAATCGGGACAATGGCCATTTTCTTGCCCTTGAGCTCTTTGGCCGTCATATGAGCGATCGGGGTGTCGATCTCGACGTCCTGCAGCTCCAGGTCGCGCATGGATTCATAGCACTCCAGCATTGCAATTTCCCCGACAAGTGCACGGAAATCTCTCGTTCCGGTTTCCTTGCGGCGGATGATGCCGATCTTGTGCTGAATCAGCGGATGATTCATAATCATTACTTTTCCCATTGTGTTTTCCTCCTGCGAATGTATGGAATGAATCGCCCCGAAAGCCGTGCGGTGACAATTCTCCCGTAATAATATTTTGAAGCGGATCCGGAGTACCTCGGATTCCTTTCTCCTCTGCCTGCGAATCCGTTTTTCCTCAAGAACATCCGGCCGACGGCGCAGCCGTCTTCAAAAAGCCAGGTCAGGGTTCGATCTGGGAAATTCTTCTTCTGTGCTTCTCAAGTCCCGAGAACGGGGTGTCCAGAAAGACATCGACAATTTCATCTGCGATCTTCGGTCCGATCATGCCGCCGCCCATCGCAAGGACATTTGCATCATTATGTTCTCTCGTGAGGCGTGCCGTTGTTGTCTCCGAGCAGAGAGCGCAGCGGATGCCGTGCACCTTGTTTGCCACGATGCTGACGCCGATGCCGGTCGTGCAGATGACGATGCCCTTTTCGGCTTCTCCTGCTGCCACACATTCCGCGACAGCCCGTGCATATTTCGGATAATCGACGGATTTCTCATCATAGCAGCCGAAATCCCTGTACTCGATCCCGCGTTCCTGAAGATGCTTTATCACGGCTTCCTTAAGGGCAAATCCGCCGTGATCCGAACCAATTGCGATCATATACTTCTCCTTTAGAGGCAGTCTCATGCCTCATTCCATTTTGGATCAATATCCCTGCGCAGCGGCATGGCACTCTTCGTTACCTTTCCGTCCCGCACTGTCACGATCTGATGACCCGCGGCCTTAATCAGACGGTTCATCACCGCCATGCCGATGCCGCTTTCGTCAAAGCCCTCGCTGTACATGATATCAATGTTTTCATCGTCAAATTCGCGGAGTATGAGAAAAAGCTCATGTGCGATCGATGCCTCGTCGCTCCGTGTGCCGGCGCTCTTCACAGAATCCGCGCTGTACCGGTTCCTGGTCTCATCCGTGCAGATGATGCCGGTGCGGTGTCCCTGTGCCTTCGCCTCCGCTGTCTTCTGATTGATATAGGCGATAACCTCCTCCGGATTACCCTCGACGATCGTGAGGTCTCCCTTCGGTGCATAATGACGATATTTCATGCCGGGTGCCTTCGGCCTCGCCGCCGTCGTCCCGTCGATAATGGTTTTGTCAATGCCGACGTCCCCAACGACACGCTCAAGCATTTCCATGGTGATATAGCCGGGCCGCAGAATCGTCGGCCTGCCTTCCGTCAGGTCCACAATGGTCGACTCAACGCCGATGCCGACCTGCCCGCCGTCGATAATCATCTCAACCCGCCCGTCGAGGTCTTCTCTGCAGTACTGTGCCACCGTGGGGCTCGGCCTGCCGGAGCGGTTCGCGCTCGGAGCCGCGATGAAACCGCCCTCCGCCTCAATCAGGGCGTGTGCAATTTTATTGCTCGGAAAACGGATTGCCACGGTCCCGAGCCCGCCGGTCGTCTCGTTCGGGACGAGATCGCTCTTGTTCAGGATCATCGTCATCGGACCGGGCCAGAAGGCCTCTGCCAGCTTATAGTATACATCCGGGATCTCCCGGGCAATCTTCTCCGTATCCTCAAGGCGGCAGATGTGCACAATCAGCGGATTGTCCGAGGGCCGCCCCTTCGCCGCATAAATCTTCTTCGATGACTCCGGATTGAGGGCATCTCCTCCGAGACCGTAAACGGTCTCCGTCGGGAAAGCAACCAGCCCGCCCTTCTTCAGGATTTCTCCGGCCCGGCGTATTGCGTCCTCATCAATATGATCCTCCGTCATCACCGCATATTCTGTAATCATTCATTCTGCCCCGCATTCAGTGTGCCGTCCACGTACTCGGCAATCACATCCCAGACATCAGACGTCTCCTGCGTCAGCTTCCACTCCGCGACGCCGGCGATGCCTTCTGTCTGCATCACGCCCAACTTCGAACGGATGGAATCGGCATCCTCAAGCCACATTTGATAATGAGTCGACCCTTCGGTAAAGTCAACCACATGCTGCTGCGTCGTCTCGTCCCAGACTGGCGTCTGCCCGTGATCGGACACAAACTGCTGCGCCGCCGCCATGCCGAGCGTCGAAGACGTCATTCCGGTGTCATCGCTCGTCCACAGACGTGTGTAGAACGGAATTCCGTTCACCACCTTCTCCGCAGGGACCTCCTGGAGCGCCCGCTCGATGCCATATTTCACATAGTCGATCGACGCCACGCTGCCGGCCTCGGTATCGCCCGCATAGTGCTCGTCATACCCCATGATACAGACGTAGTCCGCAAAAGCTCCCTGCTCGTCCATGTGGTAATAATCATTGAAATTATAGGTCACATAATTGTCGACCGAAAGGGTGAGTCCCTTCTTCCTGCAGCTGATGGAAAGCTCGCGGATGAATTCGATGAAGTCCTGCCCGTACGCCGGATCGATCTGCTCGAAATCGACATTGATTCCGTCAAAACCGTACTGATCCGCGAAATTCATGAGCTGTGTGATTATATTCTGCCGTCTCGAGAGAAGCGCGATGCAGTTATTGTGATCGACGCCCGCCGTATTGAAATTATCGACGACCGCCCAGACCTTCCAGCCCTTGTCATGTGCCTTTGCCACATAATCCGAAGATGCCCAGTTTCCAAGATTTCCGTCGTCATCCTGTACACTGAACCAGGTCGGTGCAATGACATTCAGGGCCTTTACATCCGCCGTGTCCGAGTCAAAATTTGCGTTTGCATCACTGTTGGTGAGATTATGCCACGCCATATTGACCGTTCCGTCAAGACGCACCGTTGTGAATTCCGGTTCGGCCACGTCTGTGACCGGTGTGTCGGTCACGGTCTGCGGATCCGAAAGCACCTTGTTTTCAAGGTATCCGATAAATCCATCGTCCGTCTCTACCTTTGACCACTGCTCGCCCTGTTCAAGAACCGTGACCTGCGTTCCCTTATCCACAGGAGTGAGGATATCGCTCTTAACGCCTCCTGTGATGCGAACATTCGAGTCCTTCGTAAGTTCTGCGACGCTTCGGTCGCCCCACGACACTGCCAGGGTCATGCGGTTCGGATCGGAATAATAGTTATAGGAAAGATTCGTGAATTTCCGGATATAATCAAGTGCTATATACAGGGTTTTTCCATCGTCCGACAGCCGCGTCAGTGTGTAGTTTTCCGTCACCGTGCCGTCCGTATCGCTCGTCCATTCATTCGTTCCGACCGTCGTCGTGACCATTTCCGTCGGAAGGCAGTAGATCACAATATTGTCCGTGATTCCCCAGTAAAAGCGCGGATTGACGCTCTCCTGCACCGTATCAAGGTCAAGATAGGCCTCTCCGTCAAATACCTGCGCCTTGGTGTCGAGGATCTCGTTGTTCTCGATGATGGCCGTCTCGCTGTCGCCTGAAATGCCGAAATACGAATTCAGATCCGCGACGGTACTGCTGTAGCCGTACCGGTCCTGATACATTTTTGCCCCGAGCGCAATGACCAGGATGAAGAAAATAAGAAGCACGACCGGTACAACCGGGTTGATTCTTTTCCTCCTCTTCCTGCTGCGCCCGCTGTTTCGTCCGGTGCTTTGTCTGTTGCTCCGACTGCTGCTGCGTCCGCTGTTCCGGCTGCTGTATCCCGTGTTTCGTCCGCCGTTCCGGCTGCTGTAGTCTGCGTTTCGTCTGCTGTTCCGATCGCTGCCGCGTCCCCCGTTCCGGCTGCTGCTTCCAAGAGAGGTCCTTCCTTCCGGGGTCCTTCTTTCTCTGTAAGATTCTCCTCTGCGCTGTGAATTCTTGTATTCTCTTCGTCCGTAACTGCTGCGGCCGCTTTTTTCTTCTTCATCCCATCCGGTATCAATGGAACCGCCGTCCTCGTCCTCAAGATCCGCCGTCAAGTCCTCATCCAGATCAAAGAAATCGAGGCCGCCATCCTCTTTATTATTTGAAAATGCCATGAATATACCCCGTTCCGGCAAAATCCGCGAAAGCGGTTCTGCCGGCTGCGGCATCTCCTGCTGCCAAAGGCACCAGGGTGCATACGCCCGATACTGCGGTTCATAAGCATCTTATCATAGGTGCCGCCCGGGCAAAAGACTCCGGCTTCCCGACTGCCGTCCGGTGATTTCTCTGCGCGCAGAGACAGAGCACATGAATCCGACAAAAACGCCCGGCGGGGCCTCCACCTCGACTTTCGTATGGATACATGTGCCCTGATCAGAAATGAGCAATAGACATGACAAACAGAAATTCCAAGACACAGAGGAAATACGAATGCAGCAAAGAAGATTTTCTCTGTGAAGATATGCTGCGTCCCCGTGCCGGAACCTGACCGTTCGGATAATTCTCCCGTGGAACTTTTCCGTCCGCGTCCGTTCGCGGGATGCGCTCAAGAGCAGTGCCTTTCGTCCCGCTCCTCTTAAGGGACGGGCCGACTGAAGTGTGCTGTGTCTCCTCTCCCCGAAAACAGGGACAGGTTCTATCAGCAAAATGTTTTGTATTGTTGCAAACCTGCAGGAAACCATTCTGCTTTCCGCCGTCTGTCCGATCAATAAAACAGAAAGACAATGGAATTGTTAAAGTGAAAATATACAGAGATGAATATTCAGAAAGAATGAGTTCTGATCTGCATGACGGATATCGGCTCGCGGCATCGGTTCACGTCTGCTGTCACGATACAGAGTGCAGCCATCGTTCATGATACCGATTTCTGATTCCTGTTATGACCAAAGATCACGATTCCGTTTTTCGGCTGGTCCGTCCGGAAAGGTGCCCCGTTATTTTGAAATGAGAATTAAGAAAGAAAAGATAAAATGCAGTCAGACTCAGATGTGAAAATCTGTCAGAACAGTAAAGCTGAACATTCGGGCAGAATGTCTCCGGTGCGTCTCCCCCTCCTTTCCGGCACCCGGATTGCTCTTTTGTTGTCCCGATTATACCGGCATATAGACACCGGTTCAATACGCGGCGGCGAACTTCTTCATTTTTGTGAATTTCGGAAGTATGCCCGTAAAAACTGCACAAACCGCCGCGGTTCCGCAATGGCTCCAATCCGGGTCTTAAAGTTTTGTTAAATATCATCCGGAAATATTGACCCTCTTTCCGGAGGGTATAAAATTATACTATTCTTCTTATTGAAAGGAGGCCGCTGCATGAGAATTGAAAAGGTAAATGATAATCAGATTCGCTGCACACTCACAGGCGAGGATCTTGCAAGCCGCAATATCCGGGTCAGTGAACTCTCATATGGTTCCGACAAGGCAAAATCTCTTTTCCGCGATCTGATGCAGCAGGCTTCGCTGATGTATAACTTTGACAGTGAGGGCATGCCGCTCGTCGTCGAGGCGATTCCCCTGAATGAAAGCTGCATCGTGCTTCTCGTGACAAAGGTCGAGGATCCGGAAGAACTGGATACCCGTTTTGCATCCTTCAGCCCTTCTGTCCAGAATGAAACGAGTTCCCAGTCAGACGAAACAGATGCGGTCAATGTGCTTGAATCCCTGCTCGGTCTGATCGGAAATGCGGCAGGCCAGACGGGTGAAGGCGCGCAGGAAGATGCGGACGATGTGCCGGAAGAACCGGCAGAAGAGGAAAGGCCGGCAGAGAACAGGGCCGGTCAGGAAAACGGGAATGGTGTGCTGTCCGATCCGGCACAGAAAAAGCAGGACCGGAACGCAAATGAAGAGCTCCGCAGAATCCGCCAGTACGCATTCATGCACCGCCTGTTCGTCTTCGACAGCATGAGTGAACTTCTCGATGCCGCCGGGCTGATTGCCGGTTCCTTCAGGGGACACAGCGCACTGTACCAGAATGAGAGCGAGAATTTTTACTATCTCGTGATCGTATTCGACAGTCCGAAGGCCGTCAGCGAACAGCAGAGTTCTCTTGCGCTTCTCTCAGAGTACTCCGCGCAGGAAATTATGTCCTATGCGCGCGAACAATACCTCAGGGAACACTGCAGGGTTCTGATTCCGGAGAATGCCGTATCGGTTCTCTCGAATGCAGCCGGCTGAAGGGCAGAAACGCAGATCTGTCCCATTGCGGGGAAAGCGCGTATCCGGTATACTTCAAGCCACCAGAGGCCGGAATGCCGGCCGGAAAGGATAACATTATGACCAAAATCACAAAAGATATGACCATCGGTGAAGCACTGCAGGTAAACCCGAACATTGCGGGCATCCTCATGGGAATCGGTATGCACTGCATCACCTGCCCCGCATCCATGGGCGAGACGCTCGAAGAGGCCGCGATGGTTCATGGAATCGACTCGGACGATCTGATGGATTACATTGCAAACGCAACACAGACCATGTAACCCATGCAAGCTTAAGACAGTCCCCGGCTCCCTCCTTTTTGCGGAGGGAGCTTTTTCTTTGCTGTGAGTTTTGACGAAGGCGTTTTCCCATGTTCTGTTGCGTTTTCGCGGAAATGCACAGCGGGAAGTGTAAATAACAGTTAAAACCACTGGAAATCTCACAGTTCGCACCTTCTGCACCGGGATAAATACATTGCTTTTCTCATGGCCCGATAATATAATTTTATAAGACTGGGCTGTTGTGCCATTGCAGTGCACAACGTCAAATAATACAGGAGGAATCAAAAACATGGCTAGAAAATGGAAAACCATGGATGGTAACGAAGCTGCCGCTCATGTAGCTTATGCTTACACAGAAGTAGCTGCCATCTATCCCATCACCCCTTCATCCGTCATGCCTGAACATGTTGATGAATGGGCAACAGCTGGAAGAAAGAACATCTTCGGCCAGACCGTAAAGGTCACCGAGATGCAGGCTGAGTCCGGTGCTGCCGGTGCAGTACACGGTTCTCTTGCTGCAGGTGCTATGACTTCCACCTTCACTGCTTCCCAGGGTCTTCTTCTGATGATCCCGGATCTGTACAAGATTGCCGGTGAGCGTCTTCCCGGTGTCTTCAACGTATCTGCAAGATGCGTTGCGACCCACGCTCTGAACATCTTCGGCGATCACTCTGATGTGTACGCATGCCGTCAGACCGGAGCTGCAATGCTCTGCGAGTCTTCCGTACAGGAAGTTATGGATCTGACCCCTGTCGCTTACTGCGCTGCAGTCAAGGGACGCCTTCCGTTCATCAACTTCTTCGACGGCTTCCGCACTTCTCACGAAATCCAGAAGATTCAGATGTGGGATTACGAAGATCTCGATGATCTGATCGATCACGACGCAATCGACGCATTCCGTCAGGGCGCTCTGAACCCGAATCATCCCCGTCAGGACGGTTCCGCTCAGAACCCGGATATCTTCTTCCAGACCCGTGAGGCATGCAACACCGCTTACAACGATATGCCCGCCATCGTTCAGTCCTACATGGACAAGGTCAACGAGAAGCTCGGCACAGATTATAAGCTCTTCAACTACTACGGCGCTCCGGATGCAGAGCAGGTCATCATCGCAATGGGCTCCGTCAACGACACCATCGAAGAGACCATCGATTATCTTGCAAAGCAGGGACGCAAGGTTGGTCTTGTAAAGGTTCGTCTGTACAGACCGTTCTGCGCAGAAGCTCTTGTCAAGGCTATTCCGGATACTGTCAAGAAGATCTCCGTTCTCGACAGAACAAAGGAACCGGGTTCCATCGCAGAGCCTCTGGCACTCGATGTCATGGCAGCCCTCAAGGGAACCAAGTTCGAGAATGTTCCTGTATACCACGGCCGTTACGGTCTTGGCTCCAAGGACACGACTCCTGCTCAGATCATCGCAGTTTATGACAACACCGAGAAGGAAACCTTCACCATCGGCATCACCGATGATGTCACGAATCTTTCTCTTCCGACCGGCAAAGAAATCGTCACCACTCCGGAAGGAACCTACTGCTGCAAGTTCTGGGGTCTCGGCGCAGACGGTACCGTCGGTGCAAACAAGAACTCCATCAAGATCATCGGCGACAACACCGATATGTATGCACAGGCTTACTTCGATTACGACTCCAAGAAGTCCGGCGGCGTAACGATGTCTCACCTGCGCTTCGGCAAGAAGCCGATCAAGTCCACCTACCTCATCCATCAGGCGAACTTCGTAGCATGCCACAAGGCATCCTACATCCGCCACTTCAACATGGTTCAGGAGCTGGTAGACGGCGGCACATTCCTTCTGAACTGCCCTTGGTCCGTAGAGCAGCTTGACAGCGAGCTTCCGGGACAGGTAAAGAAATTCATCCACGATCATCACATCAAGTTCTACATCATCGATGGTGTAAAGCTTGGTATTGAAACCGGTATGGGCCCGACCCGTATCAACACCATCCTTCAGTCCGCATTCTTCAAGCTGACCGGCATCATCCCGGTTGATACTGCTATCGACCTGATGAAGAAGGCAGCTGCAAAGACCTACGGCAGCAAGGGCCAGGATGTCGTCGACAAGAACTGCGCTGCAATCGATGCAGGTGCAACCCATGTCGTCGAAGTCAAGGTTCCGGACAGCTGGGGTGACTGCGCTGATGAAGGCCTTGAAGTCGGCCGCGCCGAGAGCGGACGCGCGGATGCAGTTGCATTCGTCAACAACATCCAGGCAAAGGTCAACTCGCAGGAAGGCAACTCCCTCAAGGTTTCCGATGTTCTTCCTTATGCAACAGGCAATACGCCTTCCGGCACTGCAGCATACGAGAAGAGAGGCATCGCAGTTGCAGTTCCTGTATGGGATCCTACAAAGTGCGTAGGCTGCAACACCTGCTCGTTCGTCTGCCCTCACGCAGCAATCCGCCCGGTCGCTATGACTGCTGATGAAGCAGCAAAGGCTCCGGAAGGAATGCCGATGAAGGATCAGAAGCAGTATGCTCCTTACAAGTTTGCTATCGTAACCGCTGCAATGGACTGCACCGGATGCGGAAGCTGCGCGAATGTCTGCCCGGCAAAGGCTCTCACGCTCGGCGATCTCGAGGCAAATCAGGGCCTGCAGAAGTACTTCGACTATGCGGTAACGCTTCCTGAGAAGGATGATCTTGTCGCAAAGTTCAAGGAGACCTCTGTCATCGGTTCTCAGTTCAAGCAGCCGCTGCTTGAGTTCTCCGGCGCATGCGCAGGATGCGGCGAGACCCCTTATGCAAAGCTCATCACTCAGCTGTTCGGCGACCGCATGTACATCGCAAACGCAACCGGATGCTCTTCGATCTGGGGCAACTCCTCACCGTCCACTCCTTACACGGTAAACGCCAAGGGACACGGACCGGCATGGAACAACTCCCTGTTCGAAGACAACGCTGAGTTTGGTTTCGGTATGTACCTCGCTCAGGATGCAATCCGTGCACAGCTTACTGACGCTGCAAAGGTTCTTGCTGACAAGGGCAATGAAGCAGCTCAGAAGTGGATCGACACGAAGGATGACGGTGCTGCCAACGGCGCTGCATCGGATGCACTCCTCGCTTCCATCGCTTCGGATGATTCCGAAGAGGCTAAGTACCTCAAGAAGAACGCTGACTTCCTTGCAAAGAAGAGCCAGTGGATCTTCGGCGGTGATGGCTGGGCATTCGATATCGGTTTCGGCGGACTCGATCATGTTCTTGCTTCCGGCAAGGATGTCAACGTCTTCGTCTTCAACACCGAGGTTTACTCCAACACCGGCGGACAGTCTTCCAAGGCTACTCCGGAAGGCGCTGTTGCTCAGTTCGCAGCAGGCGGCAAGGAGACCAAGCAGAAGGATCTTGCTTCGATCGCTATGAGCTACGGCTACGTCTATGTAGCACAGATCTCACTCGGAGCAGATAAGAACCAGGCTCTGAAGGCTATTGCAGAGGCTGAGGCTTATCACGGACCGTCACTCATCATCGGCTATGCGCCTTGCATCAACCACCACATCAAGGTAAAGGGCGGCATGTCCAAGGTTATGGACGAGGAGAAGGCAGCAGTCGACACCGGATACTGGAATCTGTTCAGATTCAATCCGGCTGGCGGCGACAAGAAGTTCTATCTTGATTCCAAGCCGGCAACGCTTCCGTACAGCGACTTCCTGAAGAGAGAAGCTCGTTATACCAGCCTGCAGCTTAAGAATCCGGAGAAGGCTGAACGCCTGTTCACCGAGGCTGCTGAGAACGCACAGAAGCATTACGAGTATCTGCAGAAGTGCGAGGAAATGTACAACAAGCAGTAATCCCGGAGCGCAAAAACTCCGATTACAGCGGAATTGCAATTTCCGCACTGTGTTGTTATAATTCCGGAATACGAAGGGCCTGTCCGGACAGGCAGGCCCTTCCTATTACAGGACAGTCCGAAGGCAGATTGCCGGATGCTGTCCGGGTCGGAATCCTAATCTATAATCGGTCACTGGATTCCGGATATCTGTTCAAATTTCAAGGAGGAAAAAACTATGGCACGCGTTATTAGTGATTCTTGCATCAGCTGCGGCAGCTGTGCTGCTCAGTGCCCCGTACAGGCTATCTCCCAGGGCGATGCACACTACGAAGTAGACCCTTCCAAGTGCATTGACTGCGGTGCATGTGAGGCTCAGTGCCCTGTAGGTGCTATCTCTCAGGGCTGATGTTCTGAAGAAGATGCATTTTTGCAGCCGTGGGCTGCGAAAATCGTGCGCTGATTGGCGTACTGCAGGCTGAAAAAGGCCGCTGTGCAGAAATGCACAGCGGCCTTTTCTTATGAATCAATTCAGTAATCAGAAATCAGCACAGGGCTTTATCACAGGCTATTCTGTCTTATACTATTCTGTCTTATATTTCGAAGCCCATTCGTCGTAATCGATCGCTGTAATCCTCTTAACGCCGTAATAATTCTCATACCCGACATTGGTCCAGTAATACGGCTGTTCCGACAGTTCCGAGTCATACGCCTCTGTATAGCGGTTATTGAAATCCGGATGCAGCCGGGCCACGACGATATCATCGTTTTCCAGTGCCTTCTGCTCTTCAATGTATTCCGACCGCTCCCGGATATCCCGGTAAATGCGGATATTCATTGCCCCCGTGTCAAGATAGACGAAGAAGAAATACGCAAGAAGTCCGGCCAGAGCAAATGTATAGCCTGCCCGGACGGCAGCTCCGCCGATGGAAAGCGGTGCCTGTCTCCCCGAGACCGCCTCTGCCGCCCGTTCATCCGCGACGTTGTCCCGCATGCCCTGAAGGACAGCAATAATCAGGAAGATTCCGGCTCCGAACATTGCTCTTGACTGCGGTTCCGATGTCAGAATCAGCGCATAGGCCGTGAGAACAAACAGGACTGCAAATACAAGCCTTCCTCTGAGGCGCGCCCATACCGCCTTCTTCTCTGCTCCCCGGTATTGAAATACCGTGATGACAACTGTGAGGAGAAAAAGAACGATGAGGATCGGGAATTCATCCCAGATAGTCAGAGAGATTTTCTGGAACCGGGAGGCATACAGCATGATCCCGCTGTAATTCTCCGTCTGATACGAGGCGCGCACCCGGTTGCCCGGGGCAAGAACCATAAAGAGAAGTCCGATGACATTTCCGACAGCCCCGAAGATCAGCGGCGCCGGAATTTTCTTTGTTCTCAACAAGCAGACAGCCATCAGGAAGATAAGAAAAAGAAGGCACCCGCCGGACGTATTCTCATTGCACCAGCCAGCGACAAGGCCGAAGACGGCCATTCCGAGGCAGGATAAAAACAGCGGCAGAGCGCGGCGTTTTGACGGACCGCCAGGGAAATGCTCTGCTATGGTCCGCGATACGGTCATAAATGTGAGGATGATCGTCGTGCCCCAGAGATAATTGCAGGCGCCGGTCTGCCAGAAAAGGGTCTGCTCCGGGTGCACCGTTCCAAGCCAGAGCCCCAGAACGGCCATCGTGAGAAAGACGGGACTCCATCTGCGCCTGCCTTTTACGTTCCACATGATGAGAAAGGCGAGCAGCGTGAAAACAAGGGAGTTTGCGGTCTTGAAGATGATCTCCGGCAGGAAAAATGAAAACCGCAGAATGATGTGCACCACGCTTCGTCCGGTCCAGGTCACGTACTGCTGGTATTCCTGGCGGAAAAGATCGCCGGCGTTCTGCGCCTGGTCTACCAGATGCGCATAGTTGTAATCATCCGAGATGAGCGGAGTCACATAATTGAAAATAAAAATCGTCGCAAAGCAAAGAAGCAGTATAAAGCAGCACTGCTTCTTTCCCTTTCTTTCGGAATCTTCTTTATCCTTTTTGTACTTCAAATGTTCTGCCCTGTAATTCAAATGAATCTCGTCTCTTTACGGCCCAATGGCCCTCTTTTCAGCACGCACACCCTGTCTGCAGGCTTTTCTGCAGGCGCTGATGCTTATCGGAAAATTCCGGCACTTCTTTCCCTTCAGTCGCCGAAGGACGGAGTCCGGCCGCCCTCGAGGTTGCCGAACTTCGTATACTGTCCCTGCCAGGAAAGCTCTACGGTTCCGACCGGGCCGTTTCTCTGCTTCGCGATGATGATCTCGGCGATTCCTTTTTTGTCGGTGTCGGGATTGTAATAATCATCGCGGTAAATAAACATGACAACGTCAGCGTCCTGCTCAATTGCGCCGGACTCACGAAGGTCCGACAGCATCGGGCGGTGGTTCGGGCGGCTTTCCGCTGCACGGGACAGCTGGGAAAGCGCGACAATCGGAACCTTCAGCTCTCTTGCGAGGGATTTGAGCTGGCGCGAGATCTCGGAGACCTCCTGCTGTCTCGAGTCCGAAGAACTCTTGCTCCCGGACCCGGTCATGAGCTGCAGGTAGTCAATAAAAACTGCCTCCAGCCCCTGCTCTGCCTTGTATTTGCGGCACTTCGTGCGAAGCTCCGCGACAGTGATGGCCGGCGTATCATCGATGATCAGCCGGCTTTCGCCAATGGTATTGGCACTGTACAAAAGCTCTGTCCACTCGGCGTTTTCCAGATTTCCGGTGCGGATTTTCTGCGCATCCACATGCGACTCCATGGAGATCAGTCGGTTTACAAGCTGCTCCTTGGACATTTCGAGCGAGAAAATCGCGACGCAGCGGTTCTCATGAAACGCCTCATACTCCGCCATATTCAGTGCAAGTGCCGTCTTGCCCATGGAAGGTCTTGCCGCGATCAGAATCATATCCGCCGGCTGCAAACCCGCAAGGGTATTGTCAAGATCTGTGAATCCCGTCGGAATCCCGGTGACATTGCTCTTCGTCTTGGAGGCTTCCTGAATTTTGGCGACCGCATTCAGGACAATCTGGCGGATCGGTGTATAGTCCGAGATCCCGCGCCGCTGGGAGAGGTCAAAGACTCTCTTCTCGGCATCATCCATGATCGTGTCGAGGTCTTCTTTTCCTTCATAGCAGTTGTTCGCGATCGACTCACCGGCCCGGATGAGCTTCCGGAGCATCGATTTGTCCTCCACGATTTTCACGTAGGAACGGACATTCGCGCTCGTCGGCACCATCGCGACCAGGCTTTCGATATATTCGGTCGTGCAGAATTCCGGCGGCAGTCCCTTCTCGCGCAGCCGGTTCTGCAGTGTGACCTCGTCGACCTCCGTGTTGTCCGCCGTGAGCTCGACAATCGCCTCGTAGATCAGCCCGTTCTGTTTCGAGTAGAAATCGTCCGCCGTCAAAACTTCAGACGCCGCCTCCACTGCATCGCGGTCCATGATCATAGCACCCAGAACGGACTGCTCTGCCTCCAGGCTGTGGGGCATGACTCTCTTTATTACATCTTCTTCAGGCATATCGTCTCCTGAAAATGAAATCCCGCTTATGCTTCCTGAACCAGAACATACAGCGTGCCCGTGACCTCCGGATGGAGACGGATCGGCACCTCATGCATTCCGAATGTCCGGATCGGCTCGTCCAGCTGGATCTTTTTCTTGTCAAGCTCCAGTGCATGCTGCGCTTTGGCTGCCTCTGCAATTTCCTTGGAGCTGACAGAACCGAAAGCCTTGCCGTTCTCTCCGGCCTTCATCTTCACCGTGATCTTGATGCCTTCGAGCTTCTTTGCAAGGTCCTTTGCATCCTGGAGACGGTCAGCCGCCAGTTTTTCCTCATGCTGCTTCTTGAGCTTTAAGTCATTCTTGTTCTTATCGTTTGCCTCAACCGCAATTCCCTTCGGAAGAAGCATATTGCGGGCATAGCCGTCGCTCACATTGACGACATCTCCGGCCTTGCCCAGTGACTTTACATTCTGTAAAAGAATTAATTTCATATTATCCCCGCTTTCCTGATCCTATTTGTTTTCAATCCGTTCATCTGCAGCCGGAGCCGCTTTACGCCCCCGGCAGGCAAAGAATCATTCCAGGTATGGAACAGTTCTATACTCTGCGGACTACAGCTCCCCTTCTCCGATCATCTGATCGATGGTGCGCTTCAGCGTCGCAATTGCCTCCGGAATATTCATGTCCGTGAGCTGCGCTCCCGCGATGAACGGGCGCTGATGAAGATCTGATTCTGATATTCCGAGAAGACAAAACTTGCCTTTACGCCCTTGATATTAAGAAGCTCGTTTGCCGCCTGCGCTCCGACAACCGTCGGGCTGTCGAGCCCCGAGCTGTCGCAGATGGAGATGGCATACGAATCGCGATAGATCTCTGCCTGCGACACCGCATCCGCCTTTGCCTTGTAATCCTGCACATCCTCGCGGAACAGCTTGCGAACCCGGGTGACATCCGCCTGATTGCGGCGCAGGAATGCCGCCGCCTCAAATGTCCGCACACCTGTCTTGCTCGAGAAGTTGTTGGTGTCGACGACAATGCCGCCGTACATCGCATCCGCCTCTTCCTGGCGGATATTCACTCTCTCGCCGATATACTGCAGTATCTCCGATACCATCTCACAGGCAGACGATGCATACGCCTCAATATAGGACAGCGTCGCATTCTCAATAACCTCTGTTCCGGCGCGATGGTGATCGAGCACGATGATGGACGGCACCCTCTTCAGGAGCTCCGGGCATTCCGTAATGCTCGGCTTATTGACATCAACCACGACAAGCGCCGCATTATCCGCCGGCGCGTCGAGTGCCTGCGAGCTTGTGTAGAAAAGATCCTTCTCGTACTCCGGATTATTATCGAAAAGTGCCTTGATCGGCTTCAGTGAATTGGTCACCTCATTGATGACAATGTGCGATTCCTTGTTCAGTGTCTTGCAGATGCGGTAGACACCGATGGCCGCGCCAAAACAATCGGGATCGCCGAGTCTGTGTCCCATGATGAAGACACGGTCTTTCGACGAAATGATTTCCTTCATGGCCTGTGCCTTGACACGGGCCTTGACGCGGGTGCTCTTCTCGATCTGCTGCGTCTTTCCGCCGAAATACTGCGTCGTTTCCGGAGCCTTGATGATGGCCTGGTCTCCGCCGCGGCCGAGGGCGAGATCGACCGCACTGCGCGCAAATTCATAGTTCTGCGCGTATGTCAGGCCGGACATGCCGATGCCGATACTGACCGTGATCGCCGTTTCATTTCCGATGTTGACCGTTTTGACGTCGTCGAGCAGATCAAAGTGCGACTCCTTGAGCTGTTCGAGAGCACTCTTGCGCATCACGACGAAATACTTGTCCTTCTCGATCTTCTCACACAGTCCGTCAATCGAAGAGATATACTTGTTCACCTTTCGGTCAATCAGCGCGATGAGAAGCGAGCGGCGGACATCCTCGATGCTTTCGAGCGCTTCATCGTAGTCGTCCATGTAAATAAGACCGATGACAAGGCTCTGGTCGTCCACCTCCTGCAGTGCGAGGCGTTCCGCGGTTTCATCGAACATGCAGAGTGCGACGAGATTTCCATTGAAAGACTGGGCGTCGATGATGTCGCTGTTTTCCGCTGCCTCATCGAGCGGAATCTTCGTCATCCGCACCATGTAATAATTGTTTTCGTACTGAAGCTCGACATCTTTCTGCGGCTCATCCGACGGAAGCACTGACCGGGTGATGGGCGGAAAAATCGATGTGATCGACTTGTGATAGTTCTGGTCTGTGTTCGTGACATGCTCGAACATGGAATTCGACCACAGGACGCGTCCCGACTCGTCCAGCACGGCATAGGGTATCCGCAGATCCCGCAGCAGTTTCTTCTGGACCTGACCGTATTCCGTCGCAAAGCTCACCAGCTCCTGCATGACAATCTGCCGGCTGTTCATGTAGTAATAGGCGATGATCCCGAAGTAGGCCGCGATGAAGAACATGAGGACAAGTCCGCCAGGCCAGTACATCAGATAGATGACAACATCCACGAGAATCAGAAGGCATCCGAGTCGCATGGGCATATTAAAATACCTCGCGACCTTTCCCTTCAGATTCATGTGATTTCTGTTCATGAAAATCTTCCTCTTTACCCGTATGGGCAGCGCATGTTTTTCTGTCCGGATGCTCTGTCCACTGCGCTTTTTCATAACCGCCGCCGGACGGCGCGGCGTGCATTTCCCGGAAGCTGCTCTGCAGGCAATACATACTTCAGGCCGTATTTGCTTCCGGTTCTCCTCCGCGGCCTCTGCAGTATGCACCAGCGGAGGCTGCCGGAACGTCCGCGTTTTCCGGCAATGCTGACAGGAAGCCAGCATGTAGGAATTATATCACATACAGGGGCGGCTCTTAAGAGGGCCGGAAACGGGGTGAAATCCCGCCCCCTGCAGGACCCGGGGCAGCTGCCCGGGAAGAGCCGGGGGAATATAAAGTTGCCCCCGGCAGACAGCCCACAAAAAAACTGCCGCCATGGTATCCCATGACGGCAGTTCGCTGCCTGACGTATCTGATTATTCCTCGGTATACGGAAGCATCGCAAGATGACGTGCTCTCTTGATTGCAACTGTCAGTGCTCTCTGATGAGTAGCGCAGGTGCCGGTGATTCTTCTCGGCAGAATCTTGCCGCTCTCAGAGATGTACTTGCGGAGCTTTGCTGTATCCTTGTAATCAATGACGTTATCTTTTCCGCAGAAAACACAGACCTTTTTCTTTCTGTGGAAATTGCCCTTCCTTCTGAAGGAAGAACCGTCGCTGTTGTTTGAATAAGCCATTTTATTGCCTCCTGAATGGTCATGAGCCTGTCTCACATCATGAGAATGGAAGCTCTTCATCAATTCCATCCGGAATGTTCATGAAGCCATCCTCTGCAGGAGCGGGCTGCTGTGAACTACTGTTCTGGGACGGAGCGAACGAGGCTGTGGGAGCAGATCCGTTCGATGACGCAGGAGCGGAAGCCGGCCTTGAATATCCTCCGCCGACGTTCTGAGCCTGTGCATTCTTGCTCTCGGCAAATTCCTGGTCTTCTGCCACGACATCCGTCGTGTAGACCTTCTGTCCGTCTCTGTTGGTATAACTGCCTGTCTGAATACGGCCGGAGACTACAAGCTTGGTTCCCTTGTGGCAGTACTTCTCGACGAACTCGCCGGATTTGCCAAAGGCAACGCAGCTGATGAAATCAGCGGTCTGTCCATCCTGATTGTTGCGGGTGAATCTTCTGTCAACCGCAAGCGTGTAACGCGCGATGCACATCGGAGAATCGCCCTGTGTGTAGCGGATATCAGGATCTCTTGCCAGACGTCCCATCAGAACTACTTTATTCATACTGACCTCTTTCCGTTATTTCTCGTCTTGCTTCACGCACAGATAACGGATGACATTGTCCATGATGCGCATGCGGCTCTCGATCTCAGCGATCGCAGAACCCTCGGCGTCAAAATGAATGAAGTAATAATATGCTTCGTTCATTTTCTGGATCTCGTAAGCCAGTTTCTTCTTTCCCCAATCGTCTACATCCTTGACAGTGCCGCCGAATCTTTCGATCAGCGCCTTGCACTTGTCAACAGTAGCGGTTCTGGCTTCGTCATCGATCTGCGCACTCACAACAACGGCTAACTCGTACTTGTTCATGCTTTTACCTCCTTCCGGTCTTAAGGCCCTTCCACTGTGAAGAGCAAGGATATTGCGGGATTTGGAAAGTCCCACGGGTTTATATCATATCATGCACTGACTGCCGCCGCAAGGAGTTTTTGCGGCTGTCCTGTCTTCAGGCATCCAGCCGTCTGTCCACCTCGCCGAGCACCTTCCCGATGGAGTCCTCAATGACGAGGTCCGCGTCGGCATCGCGGGATGTCGACGACTTATTGATGAGAATCAGCTTGTGCCCGCTGTAATAATCAATCAGTCCTGCTGCCGGATAAACGACGAGGGATGTGCCGCCGATGATGAGCATGTCTGCGTCCCGGATGCAGCGGACCGCCTCCTCGAGTGTGTCCATGTCGAGGCTCTCTTCATAAAGAACGACATCCGGCTTCACCCGTCCCCCGCACTTCGTGCAGGTCGGGATTCCTTCGGAATTCGCGATGAAATCCGCGTCGTAAAACGCATGGCAGTTTTCACAATAATTGCGCAGCGTGCTCCCGTGCAGCTCGAGGACCTTCTTTGACCCCGCCTTCTGGTGCAGCCCGTCGATATTCTGCGTGATGACCGCTTTGAGCTTTCCTTCTTTCTCCCACTTTGCGAGAATCTTGTGGGCCATGTTCGGCTCCGGCTTCGGCTGTCCCTTGAGAAGGAGCTTGTCGCGGTAAAACTTGAAGAACTCCTCCGGTCTTTGTTCATAGAAGGTATGGCTCAGCATTTCCTCCGGCGGGTACTTATATTTCTGATGATACAGTCCGTCCTCGCTGCGGAAGTCCGGAATCCCGCTCTCCGTCGAAACACCCGCTCCGCCGAAGAAAACGATATTGTCGCTTCCGCGCACAAGATCTGTCAGCTTCTCTATCTTTTCCTCTTCCGTCATGATCCGCCTCCCAGCGTCCTGCAGCCCGGAAGAATTGGCCGCCCGCGGCCGCGTCTGCCCAAAAGGCTGCAAATCCAGCAATCCTGTACCCTGCCCTGTTCTTTCCTGTCTTCCTTACTGTCATCAGAGCAGGAAATATCTTCCTCTATTGTACTCCAACGGCGGGGCACCGGATCAGGACGCCTTTCTCTCTTTCACCCGAATCCCGTATTTCTCCCGGAATGCTCCGATGGTTGCCCTTCCCGCATCGGAGACCGGTTTGATCCACTTCCTTGAATACATGTGAGTCTGCATGATGATATAGCGGATCGGCTCATCGACATAGCAGAGAGCGAAAACAAGCAGGAACGGCGCATGGAAGAGGTCGTTTGCGATGTGGATCGCAGGCTGGACCATGGCAAACATGAAAGTGATCTCGAGAAGCGAACCGAAGGCAGAATCGCCGGCCGAACGGTAGGTGTCATTCATCGACCAGTTTCCCATCCGGATGGTGCCGATGACCGTATAAATCGTAAACATCCCAAGGCACGTCCTGTACGAATCACCGGAAAGTCCCATGGCATGCAGGAGCGGCGCATGAATGGAAAGCACAGCCAGACAGCCGATGAGCGTCATCGCCTGGCACAGGTAGATAATCCGGTATGCTCTGCTGAATGCCTCCTCATGATTGCCCGCACCGACCTCTTTGCCGACAAGTACGGTCGCTGCAGAAGAGAAGCCGGAGAAGAAAGCAATGATCAGCCCTTCGAGCGTCCGGAATACAGCAGTCGCCGCAATGGCACTGTCCGCCTGATGCCCGAGGACAATGTTGATCATCATGTTTCCGACACCGATCAGAACTTCATTGAGGATGATCGGATAGCTCTTGGCCAGAAATTCCCGGACCAGTCCGCGGCTTTTTCCAAAATGCCGGCGAATCTCCAGAAGGAACGGTACATGGCAGGCTTTTGCTAAAATCACAATGACCAGAACATTGGCGATGTTCGCAAGAATCGTTCCGTAAGCGGCCCCTCTGGCGCCGAGTGCCGGAAAACCGAGTTTGCCGAAAATCAGGATGTAATTGCACGTGCAGTTTGTCACAACAGCCACAATACCGCCGACGAGCGGAATTTTGACGCGCTCAATCGACCGCAGGAGCGTTGACATCCCCACGGCCAGAACCATGAATGGATAAGCCCAGCCGACGGTGTGCAGATATTCCACGCCGACCTTCTGCATCGCCTCGGAGCTCGTGTACACCGACATGACCCACTCCGGCATCGCGACCGCAAGATATGTGAAGACGGCGGCAACGGCAGCGAGAAAGCTCAGCATAATGCCGTAGGAGCGGCAGATTCCTTCTTCGTTGTGCTCGCCCCAGTACTGCGAAATAAACATCATACCGCCGCCGATGAACCCCCAGTATCCCGAGAACATGAGATTGGTGAACTGGGCACAGAGTCCGACAGCGCCGACCTCGGTCTCGCCGAGACGCCCGAGCATGATGGTATCGACCATGCTTCCCGTGGTCGACAGCAGATTCTGCAGCGCGACCGGAATCGCGATGGCCATGACCATGGAAAGGAGCTTTCGGAATGTCGTTTTCGTCTGCATGATAAAGGTCCCCCCCTGACCTGATAAAGCTTTACAAAAAGAGCCCGCGCGGGCTCTTTATTCAGTATAGGATATTTGAATGAGGGAGTATATGATGCAGCTTTTTTAAAATCGTAAAAATCATCCGGCCATAAAAAAACCGCAGACCACTGCTGGTCTGCAGTTTTGTCGCTTTTCTTCTCCCGGCCCCGATCAGGCCAGTGGCCGGCTGTAAACGGCACCCTGTCTGAATCGGCGGGCGGCCGCTGCCCGGAAACGGCGGAACAGCCCAGCCTCCCGGGAGCCATTATTCCTGCGTGATGTCCGCGCCGAAATACTTATTCGAAAGCTCTGTCAGTGTGCCGTCTGCCTTCATCGCGGCGATCGCTTTGTTGATTGCCTCCCGAAGCGTATCATTGTCCTCGCCTTTCTTCAGCGGGATTGCATATTCGGTCGTCTCCTCATCGACTGCCGCAACCTTGAGTTCGGTTGTTCCGGTCGTGTTGAAGTAATCCTGGACCGATGTGTTCGCATTGATCGTCGCGTCTGCAGTTCCGTTGATGACAAGCTCCATCGTCTCACCAAGCGTCGGCACGTTGACGACCGTTGCGCCGTACTCTTCACCCATCTGTGCGTAGGTAGAACCGACGGAATTCGCTGTGGTCAGCCCCTTGAGATCATCAAAAGACTTAATTGTGTCATTGTCTGCCTTCGTGACAACAACTGCATGGTCATATGCATACGGATCCGTGAAGTCAAACGTCTGCTCTCTGTCCTCGGTGATATCGACACCGTTTGCCATCATGTCGTAGGTTCCGGTTGACACACCGGTCAGACCGCCATCAAAATCGCCTTCTTCAAACTCTGCCTCGACGCCGAGTCTTGAAGCAATTTCCTTTGCGACTTCAACGTCAAAACCTACGAGTTCGTTGGTATCGGCATCATGATAGGTGAACGGAGACCATGCGCCCTCGGTTGCAACCGTGATCTTGCCTGCTGCGAGGATTCTCGCAAGGTGATCGCCGTTTGCGTCCGGCTCCTCCGTCACAATCGCGCCTGCGTCTTCGGATGCCGCTTCCGAAGCAGTCTCAGCGGAAGATGCTTCCGAAGCCTGGCTGCTCGCTTCCGAGGCCTGGCTGCTCGTCACAGCAGCGCTAACATCCTCTGTTTCTGCTGTTCCCGAAGCAGAACCGCAGCCTGCCAGAAGCGCCGCGGAAACCGCTGCCGAAAAAACAACTGCCGCTAACTTCTTCATTTTCATAATACTTACCTCCTCGTACTTCTGAATACTGTCCCGCCCTGCGGAATTCCGGCATCTGCCGATGCCGCCGCGGTGCATTACTCCTTCTTCTTTCCGGACCGGTCGCTCTCCATCCGCAGGAATTCCCGCGTGCGCGCTTCCTTCGGATGATCGAAGAATTCCTTCGACGGCCCCTCCTCGACGATTTTTCCCTTCTCCATAAAGATCACATGGGAAGAAACATCGCGGGCAAAGGACATTTCGTGTGTGACGACAACCATCGTGCGCCCGGACGCCGCCAGGTCGCGCATGACGGAGAGCACCTCGCCGATCAGCTCGGGGTCAAGTGCTGACGTGGGTTCGTCAAAATAGATAATCTCGGGGTCGGCTGCGAGCGCCCGCGCGATTGCAACGCGCTGCTGCTGGCCTCCGGAAAGCTGACTGGGATAATACGAAGCACGGCTCTCCATGCCGACTCTTTTGAGCATCTCCATTCCGATCTCTTCCGCCTTGTCCCTGGCCATCTTCCGCGCACTCGTAAGACCCAGCGTCACATTCTGAAGCGCTGTCTTGTTCGCGAACAGGTTGTAGTTCTGGAACACAAAGCCCGTGTGCTTCCTCAGCTCTGCAATTTCCCTCTTGTCCGTGTGCGCAAGCTCATAGGTTTTGCCGCCAAAACGCATGGTCCCGCTGTCCGCTGTCTCAAGAAAATTGATACATCGGAGCAGGGTCGTCTTGCCCGATCCGGATGGACCCACTTATGTATGTCTCTGACTTCCAGAAGTGCCATAGTTTCCTTCAATTATGCTTTCGCTGCGGGGTGTACATTTTCGTTCAATTTAACTGTCTCTTCTCCCTCGAGGGCATCCCTGTCCGCCTCCGTCAGGCTCTCTTCGCGGTATAGGTTCCCAGTTTTTTCTCACCCAGTCTCTGCAGCCAGGTCATCACGGTCGAAAACAGGAGATAAATAAACGCGACCTCAAGATACAGCGGCAGGAACTGATACGTCCTCCCGGCGATCTGACGGGTGGCAAGGAACATTTCGGTGACAGTGATGTTCGATGCAAGCGAGGTGTCCTTCACCATGCCGATCAGGGAATTGGACAGTGCCGGAAAAGCTGTGCGGAATGCCTGCGGCAGAACCACGTGCCACATGATCTGCATGTAGCTCATGCCGACGCAGTACCCGGCTTCCATCTGCCCCACCGGAACACTTTCAAGGGAACCGCGGATTGTCTCTGCGCAGTACGCGCCCTCGTTGATGGCGAATACGATGATCGCAACGACAAAACCATTCGGATGAAAGCCGAATGTGGACGGCCCATAATAGCCGACCATCAGCTGCACCAGCAGCGGTGTTCCGCGGATCACCCAGATATAGAACCGGGCAATCTGTCTGAGCACCGGTACGTGCGCATATTGAATCAGTGCCACGACGACAGCGATCACGAGTGCAAAGGCAAACGCAATCAGCGTCAGCGGGATCGTCATGATAAGACCCGGGAGAAGAATTCTCGGGAAAGACTCTATTAATAACTGGACAACGTCGCCTGACAAGGTGACCTCCGTTCTCTGCGAATTATCTGTGTTTCGTCAATTCCTACTTGTTTAATATGGATTGAGTACCATTATAACCGAAAAAGGCATGATGGCAAGAACTTTTTGAAGAAAGTAAATCGTAACCGGTGAAAAAGAAAGAAGTCCGCGCATATACGATATGCTACTTCCAGGTAGCACACCGTACTTTGCGTGGGCTTCTTTCTGTTTTTTATTCTGTTTTCAGTCTTTCTGAGACCTTCTGTTCAGCACGCGGCAGGCATCCGGCCCGGACAGGCGTCAGGTCCCAACAACACCCAGGACGTGAAAGGAGTCAGAACCCGAAGGTCCGCTGATCCGTCATCAGTCGATGGTGCAGATCCATCCTTCGGGAGCTTCGATGCGGCCCATCTGAATTCCGGTGAGTGTATCGTAGATCTTCTGAAGAACCGGTCCCATGACGCCGTGATTGTTGTCCTCGAAGACAATTTCCTTGCCGTGGTCGTTGATGCAGCGGACCGGAGAAATAACAGCAGCGGTTCCGCAGAGGCCCATTTCCTTGAAGTTGTGAACCTCATCAAGGTAAACCTCACGCTCAACAACCTTGAGGCCGAGATAATGCTCCGCAACATAATGCACGCTGCGGCGTGTGATGGATGGAAGAATCGAATCGCTCTTCGGGATGACAAGATTGCCGTCTGCATCAACGAAGATCGTGTTTGCGCCGCCGGTCTCTTCAATCTTGGTTCTGGTTGCCGGATCAAGATAGACGTTCTCGGCGAAGCCTTCCTTGTGTGCCGTCACGATTGCATGCAGGCTCATTGCATAGTTCAGGCCTGCCTTGATGTTGCCGGTTCCTCTCGGTGCTGCACGGTCAAAGTCAGAGACCTTGATGTCGATCGGCTTTGCGCCGCCCTTGAAATAAGGTCCGACCGGTGTCACGAAAATGCGGAACTCATAGTCATCCGCCGGCTTGACGCCAATGACCGGACTGATACCGAACATGTAAGGACGGATATAAAGCGTAGCGCCCGAGCCGTACGGCGGAACCCATGCTTCGTTTCCGGCAACGACTTCCTTTACGGCTTCGACGAATTTATCCTTCGGATACGGCGGAATCTCAAGACGGAGAGCGGAATTATACATTCTTTCTGCATTGAGATCCGGACGGAAGCAGACGATATGTCCGTCTTCCGTGGTATAGGCTTTCAGGCCTTCAAATACGGACTGGGAATACTGCAGGACACCTGCATCCTCGCTCATAACGATCTTGTCGTCGGAAATAAGCTTTCCGCCTTCCCATGCACCGGTCTTGCCGTAGAACATATCTACATAGCGTTTGTCAGTGACTGTATAGGCAAACCCGAGGCTGCCCCAGTCGATGTCCTTCTTTGGTACCATCACTGCCTCCTCGCCGAACTCCGGCCATTGAAAGACCTTTGTCAGCTATACATATAAACTTATATCTCGCTGAGGCAAAATCCGCGGATGCGGTTTTGCCGAATGCGGCAGCCGGTGCTTCAGCACCGATGCTGCAGTTTGCTTCTTTACTTACTAAGAATGAAGTATAATTCGTTTTCCGGCACATTTCCAGTATTTGTAGCCAAGTCGGCCGTCCCGTGCCTCAGAATTTATCGTATTTCCCCCTCAGCTTCATCGTCATCCGGTGCACCTTCCGGGTCAGCACCGGCGCCTTTGTCAGCAGCGTGAGGTACTGTTTGTTCTTCCTCGTGAGATATGGATTTTGCTTCATCGCGCCGTAGTTTCTGCGCAGATAGGCAAGGACCTCTTCATAGAATGCATTCTTTTCATTCATGTCCTCAATCGGGACATGAAGCATGTAATCGAGGCGTTCGTAGAGTCCGAACCGAAGAGCCGCTTCCCGGAGGTCCGGATACGTTTTGACGGTATTCTGCTCCACATAATCGGCGTGCCTTACGATGTCGATATAGGAGCGGGAGAACGTCCTGCTCTGCCGCGTGACGGAGCCGTCGCGGTGCACGACGTGATAGCCGAGGTGCGGAATAATGAGCACGCCTTCAAGGTCCGGAAGCATCTGCATGTGAAGCAGGAAATCCTCACCGGTCATGCCCTCCGGGAACGGGTGCTCGAGGAGCTGTGCGCGCGGCACCAGCTTCGTGCAGTAGGAACTGTCGCTTGTATAGAGGAGAAGCCCCAGCAGGAAGGAATGACTGTCGTCAAAACGTTCCTTTTCCGGGATCGGCAGCGCATCTTCGAGGTGCTTCCCGGACTCATCCACCTCGTCACGGCCGGTCTGCACCAGAAAGTCTCCCTCATGGTGAGCGCCGGAGGCGACCGCATTCCGATATGCAATCAGGAGCCACTTTGTCATGTCCGGTTCGATGTAGTCATCGGCATCGACAAAACAAATGAGGTCCGAAGTCGCCGCCCGCACACCGGCATTGCGCGCCGCGGCGGCACCGCCGTTCTCCCTGTGGATGACTTTGATGCGGAAATCCTCCTCCGCCATTCTCTGACAGAGTGCGAGGGACCCGTCACTCGAGCCGTCGTCCACCAGGACGATCTCGAGATCGCCCCAGATCTGCTGCTGTATGGACCCCACTGAACGGGCCAGGAATTCTTCCGCGTTGTAAACCGGTACGATTACTGACACTTCTGCCATTTTTATCCCTCGCTGAGGCAAAATCCGCGAATACGGTCCTGCCGGATGCGGCATCTCCCGGTGACACTGCACAAGGATGCGCCGGCACCGATGCTGCGGATGGAATCCCGCCCTCAGATGTCCGGGATTCTGTATTTCGGGAACGGGCGGACTGCCTCCGCTCTGCTCATCGGTCCGTCCGCAGGCGGCGTCCACTCCTTTCCCGTGAGGATGTGGTCCGAAAAGGAAAGCAGCCGCTCCGCCGCTGTGTCCGCATTCCAGAGCGTCCCGATTGTCTGCTGTGCGTGCACCGCAAATTCATGGCGTTCCGCCGGGTGTGCGAAGAGATAATCTGCGCACGCAAGGAATTCTTCCTCATTCTCGCCGTTATAAATAAGACCGTTCACCCCCTGCTCAATAAGAAAGGGAACTGCGCCGGCCTCCGAGCCCGCGATGACGGCACAGCCACTGTTCATCGCTTCATTCAGCACCGCGCCCCAGCCCTCGAGGTGATTGCTCGTGAAGAGGAAAATGTGTGCCCGCTCCATCCATCCGCGCACTTCTCCCGGCGGCAGAAATCCGTGAAAGGTGACCTCTTCCGACAGGTTTTCATCCGCTGCGCGCTTTCTTAACGCCTCTTCCATCTCTCCGCCGCCAACCAGATCGAGGTGAAACCTTGCTCCTCTCTCCTTCAGGTGCGCCGCGAGATCCACGGCAAACTCCGGATGTTTTAACGGAAGAAAGCGCCCCGCCCATAGGATGCGCACCGTTCCGCTCTCATCCGGCTTCTTCATTTCCTTCATCTGCGCATCGGTGTAGGTCCGAAGGTCCGGGAAGTAACCCCAGCGGTATTTCTTGCCCGGGTATGCGCGGATCCCTCCACCGCGTATGATCGTGATGCTTGCGGATAAGGCCCCTCGGCGATACTGCTTTCCACTGGCCCTCGCGGTACAGACGCTCGCTCTCGCGGATGACGGGCTTTCCGGCTTCAAGCCTCTTCTGGCAGAGATCCTCCCGGTCCGTCCACCCGAAGAGCGCGATGTCGCTGTCCTGTATGAGACTCTCGAGGGCTTCCCGGCCGTTCCCGTACAGCACGGAAACGTACGGGAGAGAGGCAAGGTCCACGCCCCACCCCATCTTCCGTCTCTCTTCTTCCATCGGCTCTGTCTGAATGAACCGGAACCCGCTGCCGAGCCGGCTGCGCATCGCCTCGCAGAAGGGAATCTGATGGTGATTGATGTAATTGGAAACAAACGTGAATTTCATGATTTACAGCATCGACCGGTAGATTTCCACCAGTCTTCGGAAATTTGTGTCGGGGTTGTGGCGGACCTTCGCTGTGCGCCGCGCCTGCGCGCCAAGTTTGTACGAAAAATCACTGTCATCCAGCACCCGGATGATGCAGTCCGCCAGTTCCCTGTCGCTGCCGCCCGTAAAGAGCAGTCCTTCTTCCCCGTCGTTTATGAGATCCGGCACACCTCCTACTCTGGCCGCCACTACCGGCATGCCGAGCAGCATTGCCTCGCACAGCGAGTTCGGAGAATTCTCCATGATGGACGGACAGACAAAAACATTCGACGAAAGAAAACGATCCTTCATCTCCCCGGCAGACAGGTTCATGAATCAGGTGGAGAAGGTATTTTCCGTAGGAGCTTATGCGGAGTGCAAGCGGCACTTTGTGCGTCTCCGGGTAAAGGCCTCCGTAATTGCCGATGATAGAATTTCCCGCGCAGTAGATCTTTGCGTCCGGATACTGTTCAAGTACGCGCGGCATCGCCAGGAGCAGATAATGAAATCCCTTGAGCGGATAATCGCCCTGGCTCAGGAAAATGCTGTGTGCCTCGCAGTTCTCCGGATTCCACCGGCCGCTGTAGAAGCAGGAGCGCATCGTCTCGTTCATCGGATGATAGAGTGCATCCGGATTGATGGCATTCGTCTCACGGCGGTCGAGCACCGTGCGGCCCGTGACGTGACCGGTTCCGAGAATCGCGAGTCTCTCATTCCGGGCGCGCATCTCATATTTATGTTGCTGTGCTTCGATGGAATCGTGGCGGACACGGTCCCGGAACGTCTTCCTGCGGCGGACACGGTAGGGAAGGTCTGCCATATAGGTGTCGGCAATTGTCCGGCACAGTCCCTGAATTCCTATGAGCGTACGCTCCGGGCTGCCAAAGGCTCTCGTCATCGACAGCGTATGCGGGAACTCCGTTCCGAAGATATGCACAATATCCGGTCTGAAATCATCCAGGATTTCCGAAAATCTCGTCTCAAGCCCGGAATTATAGATTTCCGGATGCGTGAGGTCTTCCTGAAATCCGTAGAACACAACGCCCCGGATTTCCTGCCGGCAGTTTCCGAGGGACTCCGGAACCGGGCAGCAGACACCAAGCTCGATATAGCGGGCTTCCTCTCCGAGCGCATCACGGTTGATTTTTGCATCGATATCCGGAAGAACAGACGAAAGGTCCGCCGTCACATCAATGCGGATGTCACCGGTATCATACACGGCCGCATCCGAAGTACTGTATCCCGGCGCGCCTTTGCGGTACTGTGACGTAATCCGGTCAAAGATTCCGGAAAGCCACCCCTCGCGGTTTGAAAAGCTGAGCCCGTTTGCCTTCGCAAACGCGGGCAGCATGATATTGCAAAGCCATAAAACTTTCATTTCTATACCCTGTGCCGCGCCCTTTGCGGCACTCCCGGCACACCTGCGGTGTAAGAGGGATCCGCAGGTGCCGATGTCAGTCTCTCATGGATTGATTTACAGGGCCGGTTTATTTCCTGTGATAAATCCTGCTCTTGATCCGGTCATAAAATCCGGCTGTCTTCGGGTTTGAGGCAATCTTCTCCCGCACCGGCTGCAGGGTCAGAGCCATTGCAAGCCGGTATTTCAGTACTTTCCCGGCCGGCATATACATCTGCGTCACTGCCCTGTGTTCCGCCGCGGAGAGCTTCCGGTTCTCCTCGGAGAAACCGCCGCCTTCATAATCTGCGATTGTCTCCGGAAGATAATACATCCTTGCATGCCTTTTATAATGGCAATAGAGAAAATGCTCATAATCCGCCCGGACTTTGAGGGCTGTGTCAAAGCCCCGTCCGTCGAAAAGGTCCCGTGAATAAAAGCAGGCCTGGTGACAGGGGACATTGCGGAACAGTGCGAAATCATCCATCACCGGATTGGCCGCGGCAGTCTGCCCGCTCCTCCGCTCGAAGACATCTCCGTAGAGGACGAGCAGGGAAGGCTCTTCTCCCGCTGTAAGTGACCTGATTTTATCTGCTGCATCGGCAAGAACCGTTTCCGAGAAAAGGTAGTCGCCGGTGTTGAGAAAATAGAACACCTGTCCCCCGGCGCTCCGCACCGCTATATTCATCCCGTCGTAAATTCCGCCGTCACGCCCGCGGATCAGCCGGATGCGCGGATCCTGCGGCAGCGCCTCCACAGAGCCGTCCGAAGATTCGGCATCCTTTACGATAATCTCCAGATCCGTGAATGTCTGCTTTCGTATGCTTTCAATTGTTTCTGTCAGTTTCTCACCGGCATTTCTCGTAACGACAATAATGGAATAAAAAGGCCGTTTCATCGATATCCTTTTGTCCTGTCCGATCCCGTCTTTCAGATCCTATTCATCCTGATAAGCTGTCTGCCGCCGCTCAGCCAGCCCTTCGCTGTTCCTCCGCCGTCCGCGGTTTAATCCCGCATCTCGGACAGAATCTTCGGCAGATCATAGAAAAGAAAACTATGATACGGAAGAAGCCGGAGTCCGTCGCTGCTCATCCGGCGGAGAAGCAGGATAAAATACGCTGTTCCCGCGAGCATCACAAGTCCGGTGAACACCTTCCTCTTTCTGTCCGGCAGTTTCCGCAGAAGAAGCGGAATATAGAAAATCTGCGGCATCGTGAGGTAATATCCGATGCGCGAGATAATCGGCAGAAACGAGCAGAATGCGTAGATCGCGAGCGCGAGGACGGTCGAATGTAAATAAAACCGTTCCGCCGGATCGGATGCGGAAATCTTTTCCCGGTGTATTTTTCGCGAGAAGCTTTCTCCATTCACCCCGGCCGCAATGATGGCAAGTATCAGCACCGCAGCGCAGCGCGCGATCGCCGCCGGATTGAAGCCGCTTCCCGAAAGGTATTCCGTGTCCTCGTACGACGGATAAAGCTTCACAACGACCTTCAGCCAGAAATCCGGAAATGCCGCAAAGGCCGCGCATAATGCGGCGCCGCACAAATAAATGACCGCATTCCACGGAATCAGTGCAAGCGGGTAAAGAATCAGAACCACCAGAACCGACTTGTGAAACCCGGCCGCAAGCAGTACAAGCAAAAGGAACGGCACATACTCGCGGTTCAGGAAAAACTTCAGCGAATAGATCACAATCGCGAGCGCGAAATAATACCGCACCGTGCTGTAGCTCTGAAAATAATACCCGAGCGTCATAAAAAGGAAAAAGGACAGGAAGAAATCCACGGACTGATCGCGGACTGCAGCGAGAAACAGAGCAATCGTCATCGCAGACAGCAGCGCGAACACCAGCAGATAATTCTCATATCCGCTCGCCGCATACACTGCACGCACGAACGTGTTGAACCCTGTCTCCGTGGGCACATAGGCATTGCTGCGGATCAGGTGCATGAAATCGACGTATTTCAGATAATCATTTCCCGTATTCGAGCGGAGAGCTGCCGGAATAAAAAGCGCAAGAAAAATAAGGGCATACGCGATGCGCGACATCGCCGCAGCCCTCGTTCCTCTCTCTTCCCGATACTCTCTTTTCGTCAAACCCCATCTCGCTGCAAGGACCGTGAGAAGGGCAATGGAAATGTAAAGAATCATGCTTCCCGGATTCCCTTTTTCATCAGTGCATACGCCTTCGTAAGCGGGATGGTGCGGCACATTGCCGACCTGTGCTTACAAAGAAAGCGCAGTGCCAGCGGACGCGCCATGCATCCGTACAGATAATGATAGAGAACGCCGCGGTCATAAAAAAACTTCTCGTTGTATCCTTCAAACCAGGTGGAGCCGGCATCCTCTCTCTTGCTTTCATGCCCGATGCTGACCGGAGTCGCGTAGATCGCAAGGCCGGCCTTAAGGCAGTCATGGATGAACAGCGAATCTTCCCCGTTGCTGTAGCGCGCACCGCCCCCGAAAAGGAGACTGAACGAGACATTTGCCTTTCGGAGGCTCTCCGTCCGCGCACACATGCTGTAGGTCGGATACCGCCCGTAATTGTACCAGTGGACCCGCTTGTGCCGGGTATTTTCATACGTCCGGCGCTCCTCGACGGCCCACACGTTGAACATCAGCACATCTGCCTTCGGATTCTTTCTGAACTCATCCAGAATCTTCTGCTCATAGCCATCGTCATAGACGATGTCTTCATCCGAGAAGACACAGATCCCGGCATCCGTCCGCTGCAGGGCAGTATTGCGGTTGAGTCCCACGCCCCGCTCGTCGAGACTGAAGACACGGACCATGCGCCCGTTGTGCTCGAACTGTTCATATGCATAGAGATGACACTGGTTGCAGATGATGGCTTCCGTCTGCAGATTCATGTGCTCCGCAAGCATCACCGGATTCTCATCGACGGCGGCGACCAGCACTTCGATTTTCTTATCGCTCATGCCTCCGGCCCCTCCGACTTATCTTTTTTACCGCCGGGTGCATCGGAACCATCTTCTGAAGGTCCTTTGCTTTTTTCCATCAAAGCATCCTGCTTCCCGGACAGATATCTGCCTATTTCCTTTGTGCCTCTGCCCGTCTGCCGGTCTCTCCGATAATACCGGTCAAGGAACTTTGCATCGGCGCCGGTGAGAAGAAGTCCCTTCACACAGACGTTCTGCTTGGAGAGTTCAGAAAGAAGATGCTCTGTCGCGGTGCCGTTCTTTACACCGCAGGGCACCTCCGCCAGCACGCCGTCTGATTCCCGGAGTGCATCGAAATACGCAGGGCCGGCTTCCGTCTCCCCTGTCCCGATCCGCGGCAGCTCTTTCCCGCCGGTGATGTAATCGTAATCCGTCTTCGTCTCACCGTAAAAACTTCCGTCTTTCGTGAGCACACCGGCAGCCGGAAGGCCGTAACGCCTCTCCGCCTCCTCCGGAACGTACACCGCATCATCGAGCGTCGCCCCGATGAGAACGATGAAGAGGCCCGTGAGTGCCCCGAGGAAGAGGCCGAGCCATACCGCGTTCCTCGTGCGGTCATTGTATATCACAAGTTTTGACGGTGTGCGGGAGAGAAATTCGATGCTCTCGAAAACGTCCGACTCCCCGCCGAAAGCGACCAGCGCATCATCCACCGCCGTGAGGATTGCCTCCGCGCGGTCCGGATCCGGATCGGATACGGTCACGGTCATGAGACGAATGTC